>NZ_JOPD01000025.1:0-2264 GCF_002153575.1 Acetobacter sp. DsW_54 | reverse complement strand
ATGGAATCGTTCGTTAGTTTTCATAATTTTCCTCCTTCTATAACTTCAAGATTAAATCCCGGCTTTGGTATTGTAGAAAGTTCTTCTTGTGTAGCACGGCTACCTACTTCAGCAACGTGGCGGTTCATGTAGTAGCGGACAAGACCCGGCCCTCGCATACCGGCTACCTTTTCGCGCTCGGAGAAAATCGCACCGAACTTCACCAGTTCATTCATGATGGCTGTAACTTCGTTGACCCGAATTCCGACTTTTTCGGCGATTTCTTCGCGGGTTAGCATGATCTGTCCGGTATGTGGGAACAGGTGGTCGAACAAGAGCGTCCAGACGTCCACGGCCTTCATTGGACGTTTACTGTTCTTCATTAGCCACAAGGTGACAGCACGGTTCTGTGCGGGACGGATCATAACAAACGGCTCCGTTGTTCCGGGGGCTGGGGTAGTAATGCGTTGAACGGTGACCATGACCCGGCCAAGGGCATCATGGTCAAAATCGGGATTGTCAAAAAACGGCAAAAGGGCTTGGCGAACCTGTTCGGCCTGATCTTCACGAAGCCGATCTTTTGGGGTCTTGAAACGGGTCATGTTCCGCATGTGGGAAACCTCTGTATGAGTGCCGAATAGGTCGCACACTGTGCGACTTTATGGTCGCACGTGGTGCGACCTAATGGCAAGCCATTTTTGGCGGTTCCCCAAGGGAAAAGGATGATCGGTAAAACCCTAGATATAAATAAGATAAAATCTCTCTCTGTAGTCTCTCTCTTTTTTCGGTGGAAAACTGCGGTTTTTACGCCAAAGGGGGGGGTAATTATGCACGGCATAAACGGGCGACATCCGAGAACCGTGCAAGAGAGTATTTGCTCAGGAAGAAGGAGCGAATGGGACGGTCAGCGGCCCCGACCTCGGCTATTCTCCCGCGAGCGATTCCGGCCAATTTCTCTGGCTCGTTCCCGTTGAGCCTCAACCGCCTGATCTTGGAGTTTCTGGCGTAGCTGTTGGGCCAGTTTCACGCAGCTCTCGATAACCTTCTCCCGGTATTGGGTCGGAATATCCCTCAGAGCCTTCACAAGAGGCTCCAGACGGCTCTGAAGCTGTTTCAGGCTCTCTCTGTCTTCCTTGGCCCGTTTGGTCGCTGTGCGGGCAACTGTGGCGCTCTGAACGGCAGGTTCATAATGCTGCTGAACGGTCTGACTGATGCGTTTTGCCACCTGCTCAGGGTCTTCCACAACACGGGTAAAAATCCCCTTCTTGAGCACCTGCGGTTCTAGGTCGGCAGGGGTCAGGTTTTTGTGCTCGGGTGCGTCCCGTTCTAGCGCCCCGTAGTAGGTTTTCAGCTTGGTATGGGTGGCCTTGCTTCCTTCGATGCCGCGTTCCAGTCCGACAGGGCGTCCCACAACTCGCGCAAAGTCGGTCTGCATCTCGTTCAGGGCCTTGGCACCACCGAGGAACCGGCGGCAATTCAGGCGGCCTGTATCGGGGTCTTTTGGCACCACGTAGGCCGACAGGTGCGGCGTTTTTTCGTCCCGGTGAATGATGGCAGCGATCACGTTGTCCTTGCCGTGCCGCTCCTGAATCCAGCGCAACGCCTCGTTCAAATACGCCTCCTGGTCAGCGTTCCGGTTCTCGAACGCGCCAGGTGAGGACGTGACCAGGTATTCGATGCACTGGACGGCGTTCTTGCGGATCTTCTCAGGTAGCGCCTTCTCGAACGCGATCATGCCCTGTTTGACGTTCTGCGGCCCGATCAGGTCATTGTCTGGCGTTCTCGTGGCGTCAGCGTTTGGCGTATCCTGCTCTCGGTAGGCGTGCTTCATGGACGCCCTGACGGACTTGGGCGATTTGAGTTTTTGAACCCGAAGAATGGCGAATTTTGACATGGTGTTTTAGCCCCCCTTTCTTCAAAAGGTGGACTTACTACACAATTTGCAAGCAAATTGTCGTAAGCTGAAGAAGGAAACTCCTTCTTCAGATATATTCAGAAAGCTTCTTTTTTTGTCGGCAATGGCACATTTGGCTGACCGACAAACCATTCGTAGAGTGAAGGATCACTCGGAAGGCGAAGTGTCTCTAGAAGCACTTCATTATCTCGCACTATAGAAAATTCAAAAAATTCATCTAAATTTTCATCATGTAATTTCTTAAGATTTTGCCAAATTTTCATAGTTTCTAAGTCGTTTGAATGAGAAATTATAAATGTATTTTGGCATGTAATATGGAATCGTTCGTTAGTTTTCATAATTTTCCTCCTTCTATAACTTCAAGATTAAA
>NZ_JOPD01000024.1:0-77556 GCF_002153575.1 Acetobacter sp. DsW_54 | reverse complement strand
TATCGCTGCCTGATTACTGAACAAAACCCTCTCCGGTAAAACCGGGGCAGTTCAGAATAGGCGGCTGTGCCAGTTCCACAAGCCATTGCTGAATGGGGCTGCGGTCAACAATCTCCAGCCCTGCGGCTGGCCACCAGATGATGTATCCGCCATCGGCTCGCACATCCACACCACGGGCAATCCGGCTTGCGCTGTTCCGCATGCCCTCCCGATGTTTGAAGAGCAGGTGGAGCCCGCCAGAGCGGGTGCGGTGCGTGCGGGTGCCTGTCAGCCGGGTGCAATGCTCCTGATAGAAGTCATCGCCCCCTTTGCCCCAGTCCAGATCCAGCGCGTCAAACCCGGATATGGCGCCGGTGACAACGCCAATCAATTTGCCCGGATAGGTGCGCCACAGCAGGGGAATGGCCTCTGGGCAATTGCTGGCCACCTCGCCCCATTTGCAGGTTGGGCGTTTTTGCTCATCACAGGGGAAGACCTTCACCCCATGGCGGGCCAGCTTCTGGGCATAGGCAGCTACCGTGCTGTCCGGCACCATGCCTTGGTGCTGTTCAAGGGCCGCGCTCATTGGGGGGCCGCCTGCTTGAGGAAATACTGAAGGCGCGCATAGCCAGCATCATAAGCCCGTTTGGCGTAAGCAGCCCGGTCTGCGAAGGGGGAGCCGTCCTCGTTGGTCATGTTGCCATACACAAAGGCAATGTACTGGTTCAGATGGTCGTAAGCCTCGGCAAAGGTGATGCCGCCCTTGCGGATGTCATCTACAAAGTTCCTGGCTGTGTCCTCTGGAGTATCAACTTCGGCATCCTCTATGGCCTGTGCCTCGGTTGCCCAGAACACTGCGGCCTCGCGCGCTTTGGTAATATAGGCCTTGGCCAGATGAGGCTGGATAACATCGCTTGCGCGAAAGAAGCTTCTGATCTCCTGCAATTTTGCATCAACCTGAGCAATACGATCCTCAAGCGTAATCCCCTCGGCCTCATTGGCTATGCCAATGCCAAGCTGGAGCAGATCAAGCTGGAAGCGGTTCTGGTGTTCGTTAAAGGTCCATGGGTCTCCGGGTAGGGTATTGGGCAACTCGGATGGCGGCACGTCCACCAGACGACCAATGCGCACAACTGGTGTAGGAGCTGCCGGGCGTGTCTGGTCGCATACGCCCCGGTCATGCAGGGCGCTCCATCGGAAGCAAAGCTGGCGCGCTGCCTCCAGCGTGCCAATAGGCCCGATCATGGCCCATGAGTTATCCAAAAACACAACGCAGGGGGCATAAGCCACGCCATTGTCGTTGTTCACAGGGAAAACTCATAGGTGGCAAACATGCTCCCAATCAATAACGCCATCAGAGGTGATGCCTTGCAATACGCATTCGCCTGACGTGACTGTTGGATCTGGCAGAATATAGGCAAACCGAGAGCGTTCACGCTTTTGCGTGTTCATGCGGTTTTTCTCCATTACTTGCCTGAGATTACAATTGTACCTGACGAGTGCCCGTGGTATTAAGAAATCCCTAGGTGAGGGGTTTTCAGGGCCGTCAGTCTGTTCTCAGGCTGGCGGTTTCTTTTTAGGGAGATATCTGAGATGTTAGTGAAGATAGCCAGCATTCGTAACTTTCAATAGTTATTCGTGTTGCTGAACCTATTTTCACACGGATTAAAGTACCATCAGCAATTCTTCTATCGATAGTGGCGCGGCTTAGCCCTGTTTCTTTACAAATGGTTCCTTTAGAAACTAGGCGACGGCCGTTAATTTCCGGAAGCATGGTTCCCTCTCATCTCATGATTAATCTAGATGCCTCAATTATTTGAGTTTTTGATATGAAGAATAGGGACAAACATATACCCTACGTTTGTCCCTTGTTTTTTTTGGGTAAAAAATCACTTAGACCATTCCAGTCTTTTAAAAGCTTTTTCCCTCGGTTTAGACGTTTTTTATATCATCTTCAGAAAGATTTATTCCAAACTGCTTTCTGAAAATTGCTATTAAGTTTTCTTTTTTCTGATTTTTCACTTTAATTTTTTCATAAAAAAGGAATTCTTGTATTATCTGAACATCGGATTGAAAATTTAAAAACTTGTTACTGCCACGGCGTGAAAAACCGAGAACGGTTGCCATTTTACTCAAAGAGTCTTTGGGGGATGTGCGATTTATTTTTTTATTCTCTAATGCCCTTGGATCGTGTCCTTGTGAAAGTTCTGAAATTGCATATGCTTGCAAAAATAAAAAATCAGCAATATCGGATGGAATAGTTACATCAGATTTAATAGAAGGCCGATTATTCAGAGAATAGACAGCTTCTTTGCGCAAGAGATTATAAACGGCACACCATGCAAAGACGGGATTCCCTGTTTTAAGCGCGAGATGCCAGTCTAAATCCATAACAGTGGTATTGTTCTTCTTGCTCATGACAATTCCTCATCAATCAAGGCGCACCGGCGCTCGATCTCTGCACTGAGCCATTCAAGGGCCAGTCATGTTGCATCCGGCAGTCGTCTGGGTGATTTGGGATTCATAATCAGATCTCCGCTTATGGCTGCAAGGCAGGTGGAAATGGCACTCAGTTCATGACTGGCGGTCAGAATAAGATCGCGCTTATCAGGCGTTGCCACTGGTGTTTTGTGGGTCATGCGTACGCTCCCGTATATGTCAGCACATCGCGCGCCAAACTAGCTTCCATGCTGTCCGGTTCATCAGAGGTCAGCAGGATCAGGCGTGCCTTGCATTGCAGGTCTTTGAGAGTGGTGGCCTTTGCCTTCTGCACTTTGCGATAGGCGCGGACAAACCTTCGGCTATGCTGGAGACCATCGTTAAAGGTCGCTTCTTTCCAGCAGCAGCGATCAGAGCTTAGGGCGGCAATGGTTGCCGCCTGTATGGGGCTGGTCATGCGCACCCTCCGTGGTGTCGGGACATATAAAGGTCAAACAGCCGGGCCTTGGCTGAAATGGTGAAGGCGCTGCAGTAATGCTCAACCAGCGGTGCGCCGCCCCGCGCTGTCATGGTTTTGCCCAGAGCGTCCACCTCCTGCGGCACAAGCTGAACAGCCAGGGACATGGGTAGGCCATCAACGCCCCACACGGACTCGGCCCATGCCTTCCCGTGTTTGATCGGGTCAGACACACCAAAGACGGTCCACGCTTCATCTGGGGTCATGGCTGCACCTCCTCGGGTTGCATCCAGCCGGGAGCGTCCCCGTCACCAGATAGGGCGGCCAGTAGGTCCAGTTTGTCTTGCAGGCGGTGAGCCAGCCACAGCAGGGCTTCTGGCTCGGTGATCTCGCGGCCAGCGCCTACGCCACTTTCGGCCACGGCCACAACCAGCCCTGATAGCTTTCTGGCATCATTCAAAACCACGTCAGGGACTCTGAGAGTCTTGACGCTTTCCTGTTCAAATGCAGTCAGGGGTGAAAGGTCCGTCATGCCCCTGCCTCCGCGTGCTTGGCGTCTTCTGCGGCCACATCTGCGCCATGCCGGATATAAGCGGACAGGAACAGGGCGACCCCTCCGCACATTTCTGCGTCCCCACCACCGGGGCCGCCGGTCTTGTTGCTGAGATAGTCGGTCAGGGCATCACAGATCACGGCAACGCGGCGCTGGTGATCAACCTGCCAGTTCAGAGCATAGGCTGCACGTTCCAGAGGGGTCATTTTGCCACCCCCCGCGCCACGGTGGCGCGGCCCGATATGACTGGGTCAGGTGTTGCCAGCCCTAACAAGGCTAAGGCGATTAAAGCCGGAGCTATGAGAGCGGGGAGCCTTGAGTTTGTAATATAGAACGTTCGAGCATGCGTGAGCGTGCTATAGGAATAATTAGCCATGGCCGAAACTCCAGTTCGGTTGTGGTTAGGCTAGCTTTGTGACTGGTAATCACTAAGCTAGCCGTCTTGTGTTGCAGATAACTCACATCACATCTATGATGTCACCTTACTCCAGAAGATAAGTCAACATCATTGATGTAAGGTTACTTTATAAGTGGAAATTACTCCCCCACAATGCCGAGCAGCACGCGCGCTATTAAACTGGTCTCAAAGTCAGTTAGAAGATGCCTCAAAGGTAGCGAAAAAAACTATTGCTGATTTTGAGAGAGAGGCCAGAGCCCCTTATCCGCGAACACTTTCCGCCATCCGCTCCGCTCTGGAAGCCGCAGGCGTCGAGTTCATTGCTGAGAATGGTAGCGGGGCTGGGGTAAGGCTGAGGAAAATTAAATAGAAATCTCGACAGAATGTTTTTTTATTTCAATAAGATAAATCGATTTTATTTTAGTTTTAATCAAAAAAATATTCCCCCATTTCAATTAAGGATATTGACTTTCAGTTAGAGGAATGCATATCAGTACAGCGAGTTCACTGCCTATCGGCTGATGAATCTATCGAGGCTTCGGGCGCTGAGCCAGCGTAGCAAATCAGCGCCCACTCAATGCTTACAGCGCGTTTAAACAGTCGTTTTTGTTCCATAAAGGGGACTGGCGAATTTTTGTTATGCTATTGTCTGCTTCATAGCATGTCACAAAATTGGCCTTGAGCGTGCCTTGGGTATTTTTGCTTAGTCGGATCACGACGACGAAGTTACCAAAAACAATGCAGACACAGCGTGATGCATCGTAGCAGCCTTCTTTTTTATTCCATCCTTGGAATAAATCAGCTGCGGGATTGGCAAGTGTAGCAGCTATCCAATCCATCCGCTCGGCGCGGATATGTGACAACGTCGTGCTTTTCACGCCATTCCGGAGCGGGCTCTCGAAGAAGGCGTGATCGAAATCTTCCTTTTTGAAGTAGACCCGAATACCATCATGAGTGCATATCCCTCCCCGACAATATTTCTTTTCAAAATGCTCGCGATAGGCTGCTTCGGTTGCTAATTTTAGGAGTGAAGGCGTTACCATCCTCCCTCCAAACGAATCTTGAAGATGTTGAATTTCTTTTCGGCGGCGCCGGTAGCTTCCAGTGGCCTACGCAAGTCGAGGCGAGTCTCTAAAAGTTTGACAAGACTTTCCTTAGCGGAGCCCTGCTTCAGTGTATTGTTTAGTCGGCTACTCGCCGCACCGAGTAACACGTCGCTAAGCTGTAAAAGAGCGACTTCAGACGATGGTAAGGACTGAATATCGGCAATTTTCGATGATTTATTGGCGTAGCAGAGGCAGCGCTTCAGTAATCCAAGCCGAGTTCGGTCGCGATTGCTTTTTAGGTCACAGAAGATGCGATATTCGTTAAAATCGAGAATCCAATGGTGCAGGAGCTGATAATAAAATTTGTAGAAGCCGAGTTCTCCATCACCATCATGTAACGCAAGATTGACCTGAGTGCGGTCAACCGCAATACATCGAAAGCGCATGTCCATACCATAGCTCATGAACAGGTTGATGAGTTCAAAGTAGAAATCGACTTTGGAGGGCGAGATCTTGGTCCATTTCACTTCACCCCAAACGCTATGAAGTTCGCGTAAGCGGTAGATTTTTTCTTTGGCGTCTGCACGCAAATCTGCTGGAAGCCATAGACTTCCAATGGTTAAATAACGCGCACGAGGATTACCCGACATGAACAAGTCGGGGTGGGTCTCGTCGCAATAAACCTCAAATTTCATTGTCGCGGTGCCTCTCCTAGAATGTGGGTCTAGCACCATCACTTCTAGTCATCCATCATCTTTTTATTTTTGGCGTATAAGCGAAATATTTTTCGATTATCGTTGATAACTTTGCTCATGAACGGCTACGGACCGCATGATGATCCCGACATTGATGTGAGTGCTGCCTTGGAAGAGGTTGAGAAACAAACTCGCATTATTCGTCGCCGAAGCCCAAGAAAAGTAGGAAGCAGCCGCGTGTTAGACGGACATTTCCCTGATTTGGGGAATGTCTGCAAGGTCAATTCAGCTTCTGGGTGGCATCGGGATATTCCCCGAGGCCCTTACCGGCTCTCCGGTATCCCCATCACCCGCGCGCGGAGAGCTTCAAACCGCTCAATCTGGGCGGGGCTTGGCTGGCGGGAGATGCGTCTTTTGCGGGGTGAGCGGAGTTCCTGACCACCTCCGCAACGAAGGCACCTGCACCTTCATGAGGCAGGCTCAGACGTTCGGCACCTCCCGGCCATGTTTGCCGATCATAGCGGCCGCACCACAATTACGGTCACGCTCTCCGGCCCGTAGCGGCGCGACAGGTTGGCATCCACAATCTGGGCATCATCTTTCCACGCGATACCATTTAAGGCATCAGCTGCGGTCTTCATCTGATTGTCTATGTCTGGCCGACTGGTTGGGAGTATGCGCCCTGCCAGTGCATCGGCGGTTTTCTTCCGGCTCCATGACGGAGGTGGTGCAATGTTGATCGTTAGGGAGACATGAAGCGGCCCGCTTAGGCATGGCTTGCCAATCTGCTCTATGGCGTGGCGCTGGATATATTTTTCCGCCTGCACCGTCTTGGCATCGGTAAAGGTGCGTCCATTCCCAAAGCGGGGCCGGCCCTTGGCTCTTAGAAGACCAGGGATGATGATACGGTAAATAGGCTGTTCGGATGCCGTGGGTTCCATGCCGAAATCATAGTACAGGGGCGGTGGTCAGTATAATAGAAAGTGGTCGCCGGAACTGCGGTGCAGAGGCTGGAGCAGGCGACCCAAATTGGAACTGCAAGGCATGCAAGGTAATCCAAACTGAAAACCAAACGCGGACCCGTAACCCCGTTACCTCCTAACAATGCAACGTTCTGCTCTAAATTGAGCAACGCGCGTATCTAACTATGCAAGGCATGTCGGTTCGGCCAATCATTCCACTTCCATCTTGCACATGATACCATAAATCAGTATCATTCATGTCATGAAAGCCAAGCATCGCCGTACGTTGGAACTGATCTTCAAGCGTCCCGTATCCGGCAACGTGCCGTGGGCGGATATTGAAGCACTCTTCGTGTCCCTCGGTGGTGAGGTTTCAGAGCGCGAAGGTTCCCGCGTTGGTGTGTTCCTGTTCGGTGAGGTGCGCGTATTCCATCGGCCTCATCCCAAGCCGGATACAGACAAAGGGGCCGTTGCATCCATACGAAAATGGCTCGAAGCAAATGGGGTGACACCATGAATAATGTGATGGAAATTGGCGGCCATCGGGCTGTCATTCAGTTTGACCCGGAAATCGGTATGTTCCGTGGTGAGTTTCTGGGCCTCAACGGTGGGGCAGACTTCTATGCTGACAGTGTAGGAGGCCTCCAGCAGGAAGGCGAGGCATCCTTGCGCGTGTTCCTTGAGATGTGCGCGGAGAAGGGGATTGATCCGGTCAAGCACTACTCGGGCCGGTTCGTGGTGCGCCTGCCTGAGAATGTCCATGCGCGCGCCGCTGAAATTGCCGCCGCTCGTGGAGTAAGCCTTAACCGGCTGGTGCAGGATGCGTTATCTCAGGTGGATTGCTGAACCGCGCACCATTCAGTCATCATCTCCCGCCGTTTATCAAACAGGTCACCTCGCCGATAAGCGGCTTCCACTTTGTCACTGATGGCATGAGCCAGAGCCATTTCGGCTACTTCCCGCGGGTAATCGGTCTCCTCGGCGGCCCAGTCGCGGAAGGTGGAGCGTAGGCCGTGCACGGTCACTTCTTTTGTGCCGGCCGCCACGTGCAGTGCTTTGGAGAGGGCTACATCGGAGAGCGGTCTGCCGATCCGCCCGCTAGGGAAGACCAGATCCCCTGCGCGTCTATCCCGCAAGGGTAACACTTCTTGCAAAACAGCCATTGCACCCTCGGATAGAGGGACGCGGTGTTCCTTGCCCGTCTTCATGCGAGAGGCTGGGACGGTCCATATCTTGGCAGCCAGATCAATTTCCGACCAGACGGCGTTTCTGATCTCACCAGAGCGGCCAGCAGTCATGCAGGTGAAGCGGACGGCTTTTGCTGCCATGCTATCGGCGGCGGCCAGCTTTGCCATAACGTGGGCAATGTCTTTTCTGGGTATGGCTGGGTGGTGTCGCACCTTTGCGACGGAGGACGGTTTGGGCAGAATATTGGCCAGATGACCGCGCCACCGGGCCGGGTTCTCTCCCTTGCGCCAGTCGTGGGTGGTGGCGTAATCGAGGATCCGTTCTATCCGCCCACGTAGCCTATCGGCTGTTTCTGTCTTGTTCTCCCATATGGGGCGCAGTACACTCAGAACATCATCCGTGCCAATGTCAGCCACCTGCTTTGTTCCAAGCTGGGGGTAGGCCAGACGCTCAAGGGAACTGGTCCACACGGAGGCAGAGCGAGGGTCACGCCAGCCCGGTGCCATCTCTTGAATGTAACGCACGGCAATGTCTGCAAATGTGGGAGGGGCCTCTTTGCGTTGGAGAGACCTGTTCCTGCGGCGTTCATCCACAGGGTCCAAGCCCTCGGCCAACTGGTGCCGTGCTTCAGCCGCCCGGCGCCGGGCATCAGCCAGAGTGATGCTGGCCACAGAACCCAGTCCCATTTCTCTGCGCTTGCCCATGATGGGGCTGGTGAAGCGGAAATACCAGGATTTGGCTTCACCCTGAGCAACCAGCCAGAGGCCACCGCCATCGCAGAGGGATCCGTTTTTGAGAGTGCTGACTTGCCGGGCTGTAAGCTGATGCGGTGAAACCCGACTCATAACTACAAAACCCCTCTTGGTACCCCTCTTAAAGACTGCGCTTCACAGAGTCGCACAGATACAGAGGGAGACACTTCATTGTGTAATATACTGATATTATACAGTATTTTAGCACCATAGAGAAGCAGAGAGAGACGCTAGATCGGTGGAGCTTGGATCCACCAGTTCTTTAAAATCCTCAAAATAGCATAGTCCTCCGGCAGCCGCGTTCAAGCGGTTCTGCTGCTTTGTATGCGTTTTGGGTGC
The DNA here is from genome assembly GCF_002153575.1 of Acetobacter sp. DsW_54. Classification (NCBI taxonomy): domain Bacteria; kingdom Pseudomonadati; phylum Pseudomonadota; class Alphaproteobacteria; order Acetobacterales; family Acetobacteraceae; genus Acetobacter; species Acetobacter sp. DsW_54. The sequence goes on along the minus strand of NZ_JOPD01000024.1, from coordinate 68,749 downwards.
AATGCCTTTTTTCAGACATATCCGGGTGCCACTGTTCCGCACAGGCAGGGTGTATCGCCTTGTAGCTTGGTATTCATGAAGACGAAGGCTGAATGATGAAAAGAGCATTGCTGGCAACAACACTGGTTATGGGCCTTGCAGCTTTTTCCGGGTCTGCGGTGCGGGCGGAAGAAGCCGCTCCTCCAGTCGGGGCTCCTCCCCCTCCGCCGGAATGTGGTGGTATGCACCACGGGCCGGGTGGGCACATTCTTAGGCTGGACGGGATCAAACTGACCGCCGAGCAGAAAAAGAAGATCAAGGCTGTGCTCGATGCCAACCGGCCGGAAGACCCCAAGGCAGGTATGGAGCAGGCGCATGCCCTGCAAGAACGGATCCGCACCGTGCTGACAACACCAGGCCCGGTTGATCAGGCCAAATTGCAGGATCTGGAACAGCAGATCAGCGCGTTGCATACGCAGCATGCCCTGCATAAGCTCCAGGTTGAAGCCCAGATTCATGATATTCTGACCAGCCAGCAGCTCAAGCAGATTGCCGAGCAGCCTGACCATCCGCCCGGTCATCACCCCGAATGTGGTGGCAAAATGCCGCCGCCGCCTCCCAAGCCTGCCCAGAGTGGCAAGGCAGAGTAAGCCAGATTCAGGGGCTGCCGGTTCGTCCGGCAGCCTTTTTGGTAAGATACGCTGCCCGAGCAGGAGATGCCCGGTTTTAGGTGGTGGACAAAAGCGGAGTGACGGGAGAAAAAAAGACCCATTCTTTCTCCGGTAATTCACGAGATGACATCTTCTCCCACGGCCCCGTTATCCTCTTTTCCATTCAGGCTTATTTTTCTTCTGGGGCTGGTCACGGCCATTGGGCCATTAGCGACAGATATGTATCTGCCCGCTTTTCCATCGGTTGAGCACGATCTGGGAGGTGGGGCCGGGTCTGCACAGTTTACGCTGGGGGCGTGGTTTTTGGGGCTGGCGCTGGGCCAGTTCTCCCAGGGCCCTCTGTCTGATCGGTTCGGGCGCAAGGGGCCACTGGTTGTGGGGCTGGGGGTGTATGCACTTGCTTCCGCCGGGTGCGCGCTGGTCAGTAATTACCACCTGTTCTGCGTGTTGCGTTTTATTGGTGCGTTTGGTGGGTCTGCCTGCGCGGTTATTCCGCGTGCAATTGTGCGGGATGTGGCAACAGGCAAAAAAGGCGCACATATTATGGCGCAACTGACACTGGTTTTTGGTGTCATGCCCGTTCTTGCTCCGGGGCTGGGGAGCCTTGTTTTAAAAATTGGTGACTGGCGTTGGATGTTCTGGATTGGAACACTCTACGCGGTTGCGGCCATTATGGGTGTGCTGCTTATGCTGCCCGATACGCTGGCGGTCGAGAGGCGTATCCGTTTCCGCCCAGTGGAAATTTTATGGCGCTATCAGGGTATTTTGCGTGAGCCTGTCTTTTTTTCCAATGCCCTGATCACAACATTTTCCACTTTTGTCATGTTCGCCTATCTGGGGAGTGCCCCTGTTCTGTTTGAGCAGAGGTTGCATTTTTCGCCCGGGGCGTTCGGGCTTTTCTTTGGTGCCAATGCGGCAGCTTTTATTCTGGGCACCCAGATCAACGGGCGTTTGATACATCGTGTATCCATGCCTGCCTTATTGGATGGGGCTATTCTGTGGGCCTTTGTGCTGGGGTGCGCCTTTGTGGCTCTGGCCTTGGCGGGTGTGGTCGGGGTTGGTCACCCATGGCTGACCTGTGTCTTTATTGTAGGACTAACCGGAGCTTTGGGGTTTATTGGCCCCAATGGCACGGTCATGTCCTTTTCCCGCCATGGGCATCATGCGGGGAGTGCGTCTGCCCTGCTGGGGACCATGCAGTACAGCTTTGGCTCGCTGAGCAGCGTGCTGGTTGGCCTGCTGCCCGGAGGGGGCGCCATACCAACCGCCATAGGCATGATGACCGGCGTTATGGGTATGGCCATAGGGGATATTCTGCGGCGCAGAACATCCCACCTGTATGATGCAGAGCATTAACGCCCCGCGTTATTTGGATTTTTGCACCTGCCCGTTGTCCGGCCTGCCGTAAACAGCCTGCGCCTGAGGCGTAATGGTATGGCCATCTTCCGTGAGCATTGGGCCAGCAGAACCACCTCCATCATACATGGGGGGCAGAACTTCGTAGTGGTCTTCGGGTTTGGGGGGCGTATCCGGTTTTTTTATGCCTGCGGCTCGCTGGGCTGCATCCAGCTTTTCCTGCCGTTCGACATCTCTTTGTGCGGCCCGTGCCTCTGCCGGTGCGGCCTCGGGTAAAAAACGGCCGGGGCGTTCGGGGGGGAGATCAATATCATCCCCCTCGATCAGATGGTGGCAGCCTGCCAGCAATGGAGCGAGCAGGAGCAGCCTTCTAAAACAAGCACTGTTTTTTTTTCCCAGAAGCATGGGCAAATCCGAGGCAGAGGGAAAAAAACGTCAGTCAGCCTTCAATACGGCGGGCTTCATCGGGCAGCATAACGGGAATGCCATCAAGGATAGGAAAGGCTAGTCCGGCTTTTTCGCTGATCAGTTCATTGGTCTGCGCGTTAAAAACCAGTGGGCCTTTGGTCACGGGGCAGACCAGAATGGACAGAAGGCGTGGATCAAGCGGTGCTGTATCGGACATAAAACGGTTCCCACATATATTGTCAGGAAGGAGGGCCTTCCTGTTCCGGACCGGACAGGTCTAGCAGCGTTTGCAGGACCCGCACACGGTCTGTCAGATTTTCTGCATCCAGCAATGCCTGTTTTTCCGCCGGAGGGAAAGGACAGATCATGGGTAAAGTCACCAGAAGCAGGCTGTCGTCCATCTGTTCTATCAGGGACCAGCGGGCATTCAGCCCTTTTTTTTGAAAATAACTCTTCAGCGAGCTCAAAAGCTGGGGCCGGTCAAACGGTTCGGACGGAATTTCGTTCAGGTCTCCTGCAAAGGAGGATACGTCAATACGCGCAACCCGGTACCCACGGCGCAGCCCAGTTTCACGCAGCAGGCGGAAGCGGAGCAGGCCGGTCAGGGTCATGGCGTAGGTGCCATCGGCCCGTTCGGTCATGGATGTCAGGCGACCAAGGCAGCCGGTGGTATAAAGGGGCGGTGCTTCGTTCCCTTCGTCCTCATCTTCCTGCCAGCGGGGCTGGATAAGGCCGATCAGCCTGTGTGATGCCAGAGCATCTTCCACCAGTGCAATGTAGCGGGGTTCAAACACATTGAGCGGCAGCTTGCCCCGGGGCAGGAGCAGCACGCCACTAAGCGGGAAAAGCCCCACTTCTGGCGGAATATCCGCCAGTGTCATGTCCCCCAGCCGTGGAATACGGCGGGGAACATCATCATCTACAAACAGGGGTGTTGTGCGGGGCAAGGTGCTGATCAGGAGAACAGGAGGGAGGACAGGCGGCGGCGGGACAGAACCGTGGCTGGGTCATCGTTCCCCCATGCTTCAAAAAAGCGCAGGAGCTGCTGGCGGGCTGCGCCATCCTTCCAGCCCCGGTCGGCCCTGATGATGTGGAGCAGTTCGTTTGCGGCATCCTCCCGCTTGCCTGCGGCGTTCAGGGCCGTGGCCAGTTCACAGCGGGCTTCGTAGTCTTCGGGGTTGGCGTCCAGCCGTGCCCGAATACCTTCCATGGCTTCGGCTGCCTGACGGCCTTCCTTTTTCAGCTCAAGGGCCGCACGGGCCCCGGCAACTTCCGGTGCATCCGTAATTTTTGCAGGCACATCGGCCAGAGCTGCGGCTGCGGCCTCTTCATCATCAAGGGCCAGCATGGCGCGGATCAGCCCGCCCCAGGCTTTGGCGTTTTCAGGCTCTTCGCCAATAACAGCGGAATACATGGCTGCTGCTTCGGCATGCTGGCCTGTTTCCATGGCCACATCGGCTTCGTGCAGCTGCTCGGTTGCGGGCAGAGTGCCGCCCCCGCTGGCTTTGAGCAGGTTTTCTACAAACTTTTTTACTTCGCTTTCAGGCAGGGCACCCTGGAACACGTCCAGAATCTGCCCTTTCCAGAACGCTGCCACAAGCGGGATGGACTGGAGCGGCAAGCCAGCCTGTGCAAGCTGGCCAGCAAGGGCGCGGTTGGCTTCAATATCAATTTTAACCAGCCGGACCTTGCCTTTGGCAGCGGTAACAACTTTTTCCAAAATGGGGGTCAACTGCTTGCACGGGCCACACCATTCCGCCCAGAAGTCCACCAGAACGGGCACGTTCCGGCTGGCGTCCATAACGTCGTGCATAAAGCTAGCCTGTGTACCGTCGGTAATTACAGCAGCAGCACCCGAGCCACCTAAACTGTTATCCGAGCTCGGGGCTGGCTGACCGATCAGATGCTCCATCTGGTTTTGTTCCTCAAATTTCTGTCACGCAGGCAAAATGGTACCTGTCATGCTTTTGGCCACAGTACATCACTTGTGTCTGTAAATGGTCAATCATGTCCGCAAGCGCAATGGTCAGAATGGCCGGTCAGGGCATTTTGCATGGCGGCTCCCTCTGGTGTGTTTCATGGATTGCATAGGGACGGATTAAAGCGCCATAATAGAGGACAAAACAGGAACGACGGTAAAGAGCTCTTCATGACAAAATCAGGTCTTCGAGGTCAGCACAGCATTCGGGTGCGTGGGGCGCGTGTCCATAACCTGAAGAATGTTGATATTGATATCCCCCGTGACCGGCTGACCGTCGTGACCGGGCTTTCGGGGTCGGGCAAATCTTCTTTGGCGTTCGATACCATTTACGCGGAGGGCCAGCGCCGGTACGTGGAGAGCCTGTCCGCCTATGCGCGCCAGTTTCTGGAGCTTATGGGCAAACCCGATGTGGACTCCATAGAGGGCCTGTCCCCCGCGATTTCCATCGAGCAGAAAACAACATCCAAAAATCCGCGCTCTACCGTGGGGACGGTCACGGAAATATATGACTATATGCGTTTGCTCTGGGCGCGGGCAGGTGTGCCGTATTCCCCTGTTACCGGCCTGCCTATTGAGGCACAGACCGTAACCCAGATGGTGGACCGTATTCTGGCCATGCCTGAGGGCACGCGGCTTATGCTGCTGTCCCCCGTTATTCGGGACCGCAAGGGCGAATACCGTAAGGAACTGGCTGAACTCCAGCGCAAGGGTTTTACCCGTGTGCGGGTGGATGGCACGCTGTACGAAATTGCAGAAGCCCCGAGCATGAACCGCAAACTCCGCCACACGGTGGAAGTGGTTGTGGACCGCGTGGTGGTAAAACCCGGCGTGCAAACCCGTCTGGCGGATAGTCTGGAAACCGCGCTGACCCTGAGTGATGGCATTGTCTATGCCGAGGAAGTGCTCAAGGATGAAGAGCGCGAACCGGAAAAACTGGTTTTTTCATCGCATTTTTCCTGCCCTATTAGCGGGTTTACTCTGGAAGAGATAGAACCGCGCCTGTTCTCCTTCAATGCGCCGCAGGGTGCCTGCCCGGCCTGTGATGGTCTGGGGGTGGAAACATACTTCAACCCGGTTCTGGTTGTGCCCGATATTGCACTCTCCCTTAAAAAAGGTGCTATTGCACCGTGGAAAGATGCAAAATCTCCTCTTCTGGAGCAGACGCTGCAAAGTCTGGCACAGTATTTTGGCGTCAGCATGGATACCCCATGGCGCGACCTGCCCGAGCAGGCCCAGAACGGTATTCTGTACGGTGTGGAAGACGATATAAGCTTTACCTATCAGGATGGAAAAAAAAGCTATGTTGTCGAACGGCCGTTTGAAGGGGTTCTGACAAGCCTGCAAAAAAGACTGGCCAATACGGAGAGTGCGTGGGTCAAGGAAGAACTTTCCCGTTATCAGTCAGAAAAAGCCTGCCATGTCTGCCATGGTGCACGCCTGCGGCCGGAGGCCCTGTCTGTTCGCGTGGCGGACAAAACCATTGCGCAGGCCTGCGACCTTTCCATTGGGCATGCGCTGGGCTGGTTTGACACTGTTTTGCCAACCCTTACCCCTCAGCGGGCAGAAATTGCCCGGCGTATCCTGCGTGAGATTCTGGAACGTCTGAAATTCCTTGATGATGTGGGGCTGGATTACCTGACCCTCTCACGCGGGTCAGCCACCCTTTCTGGGGGGGAGAGCCAGCGTATCCGTCTGGCAAGCCAGATTGGGTCGGGGCTTACGGGGGTGCTTTATGTGCTGGATGAGCCGTCCATCGGGCTGCATCAGCGCGATAACGCACGCCTGCTGGGTACTCTCGACCGGTTAAAAAACCTTGGGAATACACTTATTGTTGTCGAACATGATGAGGACGCCATAAGAAGTGCTGACTGGCTGGTAGATATGGGGCCCGCAGCCGGGGTTAATGGCGGTCAGGTTGTTGCGCAAGGTACGCCGGAGCAGGTTGCCAAAAATCCCGATAGCCTGACAGGCGCTTACCTGTCTGGTCGCAAAAGAATTGAGGTGCCACAACAGCGCAGGCCTGTGAACAAAAAACGGATGCTTACGGTGGAAGGGGCAACAGGACATAACCTTAAAGATGTCACCGCGCATTTTCCGCTTGGTACGTTTACATGTGTAACCGGTGTTTCGGGGAGCGGTAAATCAACCCTGGTGATTGATACGCTTTACAAGGCGCTTTCACGCCAGCTTATGGGGGCTGCCACCTTGCCCGAGCCGTATAAAAAAATCAAGGGCATGGAACTGCTGGACAAAATTATTGATATTGACCAGTCCCCCATTGGCCGCACTCCCCGCTCCAACCCCGCAACCTATACCGACCTGTTCACCCCTATTCGGGACTGGTTTGCCGAACTGCCAGAAAGCAAGGCCCGAGGGTACAAGGCGGGGCGTTTTTCCTTTAATGTCAAAGGAGGACGGTGCGAGGCCTGCCAGGGTGATGGCGTGCTTAAAATAGAAATGCACTTCCTCCCCGACGTGTTTGTTACCTGCGATGCCTGTAAAGGTGCGCGCTATAACCGCGAAACACTGGATATCCGTTTCAGGGGTAAAACCATAGCGGATGTGCTGGCCATGAGTGTGGATGAAGCCTACCCGCTCTTTTCTGCCCAGAACCGGATCCGCGACCGACTGGCCATTTTGCAAAAGGTTGGTCTGGGCTACGTGGCACTTGGCCAGCAGGCAACGACCCTATCGGGGGGGGAAGCACAGCGCATCAAACTTTCCAAGGAACTGGCGCGCAGGGCTACGGGTAGAACCGTCTATATTCTGGATGAACCCACAACCGGGTTACATACAGAAGACGTTAGAAAACTTCTGGAAGTTTTGCATGCACTGGTCGATCAGGGGAACACGGTTATTGTGATCGAGCATAATCTGGAAGTTATCAAGACAGCAGACTGGCTTATAGATGTAGGGCCGGAAGGGGGCGATGGTGGTGGCACTATTGTTGCCGAAGGCACGCCCGAAACCATTGCTGCATGCAAAAAAAGCTACACGGGTCAGTTTCTTGCTCCTCTTCTGGTGCAATCATAATGAAAAAATCATGGTTATGCGGTCTGTTTTTAGGGGCGATGGCTGTATCACCCTTGCCAGCACAAGCCCAGTGCCTGAACCTTGCCAGAAGTGTTCTGTTTGAAAAACTGACATGGACCGAAATTGCACAGGATATATCCTGTGGTTTTACAACTATTATTGTGCCTGTGGGGGGTACGGAGCAGAGTGGACCGTACATAGCCGTTGGCAAACATAACAGCCGTGTGCAGTTTCAGGCTGAAAAAATAGCCCGCCAGTCGGGCAGAACACTGGTGGCTCCTGTGGTGGCTTATGTGCCAGAAGGGGGTACGGCTCCGCGTACATCGCATATGCGCTTCCCCGGTACCATTACATTACCACCCGATGTGTTTGACAGAATGCTGGCTTCCATTGCCGAAAGTTTTCGGGTGCAGGGGTTTAAGCTGGTTGTTCTGATCGGTGATCACGGTGGCTACCAGAAAAATATGGAAAAACTGGCCGCACAGCTGAATGTGCGGTGGCAGGCCACGGGTGCGCGGGTGCTGTATGTGCGGGATTATTACAATGTGATCCCCCACCAGTATAGCGAATGGCTCCGGCAGAATGGCTACAGGCTGGATGTGGGCCAGCATGCGGATATAAGCGATACATCGCTCATGCTCGCGGTTGATCCATCCATGGTCCGGGAGGAGGCCTTGCGGCACGCACCCAACCCGTCTGCGGCGCAGGGGATTTATGGTGGAGACCCACGGCGGGCCACGTCCACACTGGGGCAGCCCGGCTTGTCCATGCAGGTGGACGCGGCCGTTAAAGCCATTGATGATGCGCGCAGCAAATAAATATATAAAATAATTTTTCTATAATAATAAATGAAAGATTTTAACCACCCCCGAATAGACGTTATTTACGCCGCATGATAAATGCGGAGCCGTATCAGGAGTTAAAGTGATAACAGGCACAGAAGGGTCTGGGTTATGGGTTTTAAACAGTATCTGGTTGCGGCGGTTGCCATTGTTGGCATAAATGCTGGCAGTGCGCCCGGTTGGGCGCAGGATGTTGGCACTCCGTCCGAGAGCGGGAGCAGCACGGCGGCTCCTCTGGTGCAGACCATTCCTGGCATGCCCCCAGTCCCCAACCCTGCCAACCTGTATAGCGAGACCGGGGTAGGCCACATTGCGCCGGAAGTGGCGCAGGACCCCGAGCGGGTTTACGTGCCCAACCTGCGCTCGAATGATGTGTCTGTCATCGACCCGACCACCAACAAGGTGGTGGACCATTTTCCTGTGGGTAAAAGCCCCCAGCATGTTGTGCCGTCATGGGACCTGCGCACCCTGTGGGTGACCAATAATGCGGAAGGCACCGTGCATGGTAGCCTGACCCCCATTGACCCGCGCACGGCCCGCCCCGGCCCGTCCATTGCGGTGGATGACCCCTACAACATGTATTTCACGCCCGATGGCAAATCCGCCATTGTGGTGGCCGAAGCCCGCAAACGTCTGGACTTCCGCGACCCGCATAGCATGCAGTTGCAGCAGTCCATTGATGTGCCCGAGTGCAAGGGCGTCAACCACGCTGATTTTTCCATAGATGGGCGCTACGCCATTTTCACCTGCGAATTTGGTGGCCATCTGGTCAAGGTGGATATGGTTGAGAAAAAGGTTCTGGGTTACCTCAAGCTGTCCAGTGGTGGCATGCCGCAGGATGTTCTGGTCTCCCCCGATGGCAAAACCTTTTATGTTGCCGACATGATGGCCGATGGCGTGTTTCTGGTGGATGGGGATACATTCCGCGAGACAGGCTTTATCCGCACGGGGCTGGGTGCGCATGGGTTGTACCCCAGCCGTGATGGCACAAAAATGTATGTTGCCAATCGTGGTTCCCACCTGATTCATGGCCACCCCCACAGCAAGGGGGGCGGGGTTTCGGTTATTGATTTTGCTACAAACAAGGTTGTGGCAACATGGCTTATTCCCGGTGGTGGTAGCCCGGATATGGGCAATGTCAGCGCGGATGGTAAAGCCCTGTGGCTGTCCGGCCGCTTTGATGATGTCGTTTACCGGATTAACACCGATGATGGTACCATGATCAGTATTCCGGTTGGGCAGGAGCCGCATGGCCTTACCGTATGGCCGCAGCCGGGCCGCTACTCCATTGGTCACACGGGTATCCTGCGCTAAAAACCACCGGGTTTTCTGGACGGATCAAAAGCCTTTCCTCATAATGGAGGAAAGGCTTTTTTGTTTTATGGGGGTAAACGTGGTGGATAGGCAGAACAATCAGGCTTTGCAAAAACTCTCACCCGATCGTTCTCTTTCCGTAGAGCAGGAGCAGCTGTGCCAGCAGGTTGTCAGGTTCTGTCAGGACCACGTTGGGCAGGGGAATGCTGTTTTTGTTATTGAAGGCGATGCAGGGACAGGAAAAAGTATTGTTATCAATAAAATTTTTAACGAAATACAAAAACTGTCCCGACAAAAATCAGCTGCAAACCCGTTAACGGGGACAAAAAATTATCTTTTGGTCAATCATCCAGAGATGATGAAACTTTACAGGAATATATCGGAACATTCGCTTTATGTGAAAAAGAAAGACTATGAGCGCCCGACAACTTTCATCAACACCATGCACAAAACCGGGCAGATGGCGGATGTGGTTCTGGTGGACGAGGCGCACCTTCTTTTAACAAAATCCGATAAATACAACAGGTTTACACAGGACAATCATCTTGAAGAGATTCTGAAATGTGCAAGGGTTGTTGTGCTGGTTTTTGATGAAAAGCAGGTTCTCAAGTTCAAAAGCCATTGGACAAGGAGTATGCTGGAAACAGTTCTGGCCCAAAAGCAGGTGCAGACCTGTCGGCTTAAAAACCAGTTCCGTATGCACGCTGGTGCACAGACATGCGCATGGATAGACGCATTTTGCAAAAAGACGATTCTGCCGGTTCCCCATGATCCGTCTTTTGACCTCAGGGTTTTTGAGGATGCGCAGGATATGTACGATCTGGTGCGCCAGAAAAACACCGAGTTCGGCCTCTCCCGCATGGTGGCAACGTATGACTACCCCTACCGGCTGGATGGTCAGGAGCATTTTGTAACCGAAGGGCGTTTTCGCCTTAAATGGGATATTGCCAAACCCGAAGCCCGCCTGCCATGGGCCGAACGTGTTGATACAATAGATGAGGTCGGCTCCGTTTACACCGTTCAGGGGTTTGACCTGAATTACGTTGGTCTGCTGCTTGGCCCATCCGTAAGGTACGATAGCGCGGCTGATACCCTGATACTTGACCCGACCCGGTATGAGGATGGCGCAGCGTTTGCCGGGCGCAATGGTATTGCCCAGCCCGGGCAGACCATGGAGCGGATCATGCTCAATGCGATCAATGTGTTGATGACGCGCGCGGTCAGGGGGCTTTATATTTATGCGCACGACCCCGCGTTAAGGGCGCGCCTTGTTCAGCTCCGGGCCGGGTAAGGGGGCAAAGGGCCAGGGCTGAATGTCGTGCACGGCATGGCTGCCTTGTGCGGATGTCGGGCGGAAACGGCCCAAAACAGCCCTTTCTGGCCCTGTTCCGGGGACTGGTGGCACTAAAATTTTCATACAGAACTTGTTCTGTCCTCATTCTGGTGCCAACTGAAAGGTAATCATACAGGTTTACCCTACAGATCGGACATTTCCGCCATGTTTATCGAAACCGAAGGCACCCCCAACCCCGCAACGCTCAAGTTCCTGCCCGGTCAGGCCGTGGTAGGGGATGCGGGCACCATAGACTTTATTGATGCCGACGCCGTGGTTGGCCGTTCGGTTCTGGCCGATGCGCTGTTTGCCCTGCCCGGTGTTGCCCGCGTGTTTTTGGGGAATGACTTTGTCTCCGTCACCAAGTCCGATAGCGCGGACTGGGAGGAACTGCGCCCACTGGTGCTGTCCACCCTGATGGATCATTTTGTGGCGGGCCTGCCGGTTGTTGCCGAAGGCGTTGCTGTTCTTGAAGACGACATTGCCCCAGAAGATGCGGAGATTGTTGTCCAGATCAAGGAACTGCTGGATACGCGCGTACGCCCTGCCGTTGCGGGCGATGGCGGGGATATTGTTTTTCGTGGGTATCGCAACGGGGTTGTGCGCCTGACCATGCAGGGTGCGTGCTCCGGCTGCCCCTCCTCCCGCGCAACGCTCAAGCATGGGGTGGAAAACATGCTCAAGCATTACGTGCCAGAGGTTGTCTCGGTCGAACAGGTAGACTGAGCAGCCCCTGCAATGGTGGCTCTTTTCGGCGCGGGATGCTTGCCTTAAAAGAGGGAAGTCACGCGCCGGAGCAAGCTGGCGCAGCAGGAGGCAGGACAGAACATGTTGGACGCAAGTGGGTTAGAACTGCTGTTTACAAAGGCGCGAACCCCCCTGCGCTGGACGACCCGCCCTGTGGAGGAGGCTTTGTTGCGCCAGATATATGATCTGGTGCGCATGGGGCCGACCTCGGGCAATTGCTGCCCTGCCCGCATTGTTTTTATTACAGGCTCCAATGGGCGCGAAAAACTGCGCCCTGCCCTGTCCGCAGGGAACGTCAACCGCGTTATGGGGGCACCGGTTATTGCTGTGCTTGCCCATGACCCGCTGTTTTTTGAACAGCTCCCCAAGCTGAGCCCGGGGGAAGAACTCCGCTCCTGGTTTGCCGCCGATGTCGGCCTGTCTGAGGAAACTGCTTTTCGTAATGGCACCTTGCAGGGCGGGTATATGATCATGGCAGCCCGCGCCCTTGGGCTGGATGTTCTGCCCGTTTCAGGGTTTGACCAGTCCGTGGTGGAAGACGCTTTTCTGGCCGAATGGGGCTGGCGCGCCAACTTCCTGCTCTGTCTGGGGTATGGGGACTTCGCCGGCCAGCCCGAGCGGGCTCCCCGGCTTGAGTTCGATCAGGCCTGCCGGATTGTAGAGTAGTGGTGCAGCGTATTCTGGTGCTCGACGGGAGCCCCGCAGGCGACCATGCCTGTGGCACGGCGGCCTGCGTTACCAATACAGATGGCGTGTTGCAGGTGCTTGCCTTCAGGCAGGAGGCTGGCAAGCAGGCGGCGGAAGGGCTTAGCCTGCTGGCAGCACAGGTTTTGCAGCAGGCTGGTTGGTCACGCGCACAGGGGAGTGCGCCGGATCTGGTCGCGGTTGTGGTGGGGCCGGGGTCTTTTACCGGCCTGCGGGCGTCCTGTGCGGCGGCGGCAGGGTATGCCGTAGGTGTGGGGTGCCCGGTTGTGGGGGTTACGCGGGCAGAGGCTCTGGCCCCGGAACTGGATGCCGCCCTTGCCGCTCAGCCAGACCCCATGGCTGGCTGGCTGGTGGTGACCGCCGCCCGGCGTGGCCGCGTTTTTGTGGAAGACAGGCAGGGGGCGCGGGCCGTAACCATAGCAGACTGGTCCGCCCCGCAAGGGCGGTGGCTGGTTGCGGGGGAATCCCGGGCTGATCTGGCTTTTCCCTCCGCGATCCTATGCCCGATTACCCACCCTGATGTAGAGCAGGTTGCGGCTACGGCCCTGCGCCGGATGCGTGGGGACTTGCTACCGCGTGGCGCACTCCCCGTTTACGTGGACCCGCCGGAGGCCAAACTGCCAGCCAATGGGTTGCGGGCTGCTCCGGTCTAATGGGTCTGCCGCAAATGCAGTCTGTGGGGGTGGGGCACGCGGCTGTGCTGGCCTGCCTGCATACGCAGTGTTTTACCCCGCAGGAGCAGTGGGACACAGCCGCCATGCTCAGCCTGCTCGGCTCAGCCGGTGTTTGCGCCGGGTTGGTGCTGGTGGGGGAGCAGCCCGCAGGGTTTGTCATGCTGCGTTGCGTGGCGGGGGAGGCAGAAATTCTGACCCTGTGCGTGCTGCCTGCATACAGACGGCAGGGGCTGGCCGCGCAGTTGGTGGCATGGAGCCTTGCCCACGGCAGAGCGCAAAAGGCCGAAATGGTTTTTCTGGAAGTCTCGGTCGGGAACCCTGCGGCACAAAAGCTGTATGCACAGGCAGGGTTTGAACAAAAAGGCCTGCGCCGGGCCTATTACCCCGATGGGTCCGATGCCCTTGTGCTTGGGCATGTTCTGGAGTGTGGTGGGTAAGGCCTATGCCGCTGGGGGTGCCCTGCGGCATGGGGCATGCTGGTTTACGGGGCCAGATTGACCCCGTTTTTACCCGGTTGCTTACAGGGCGCGGTTGCCAATATCCGTCCGCCATACCGCACCATCCCACGTAATGGCCTTAACACCGGCATAAGCGCGCTTCTGGGCTTCTTGCACCGTGTCTGCCAGAGCGCAGACAGCCAGCACACGCCCGCCTGAAACCACCAGTTCTCCGGCCATGTTCTGTGTGGTGCCTGCCTGAAAAACCCGCACCCCTTCCAGAGCATTGGCTGTGTCCACCCCATGGATCACGGCCCCTTTTTCCGGGCTGCCGGGGTAACCCCGTGCCGCCATGATCACGCAGACCGATGCCTGGTTGGAAAATGTAATGGGGGCCACGTCCAGCCGGTCCTCGGCCAGTGCCTGCAAGGCAGGCAGCAGGTCCGATGTCAGGCGTGGGAGCAGGGCTTCGGCCTCGGGGTCGCCAAAGCGCACATTGTATTCAATCAGCGATGGCCCGTTTTCGGTCAGCATCAGCCCGGCAAAAATGACGCCCCGGAATGGCGTGCCCCGGCGTACCATTTCGCGCAGCATGGGGCGCACCAGCAGGTCCAGCGCGGCTTCCTGCTCTGCCCGGCCAAAGCCTTTTGGGGGGGATACGGCACCCATGCCCCCGGTATTGGGGCCTGTATCCCCATCTCCAATGCGTTTGTGGTCCTGTGCCGCACCAATCAGGCAGGCGGTTTCCCCCGCACAGAAGGCAAAGAGAGAGACCTCCTCCCCTACAAGGCAATCTTCGATCACCACGCTGCGCCCGGCATCGCCCAGTGCGCCACCTGTCATCATGTCCGTAATGGCGGCTTCGGCTTCGGCTACGGTTGTGGCAACAACAACGCCCTTGCCCGCGGCCAGCCCGTCGGCCTTGACCACGATGGGCGCTCCTTTGCGGCGCACATAGGCAATGGCGGAGGGCGCATCCGTAAAGCGTTCCCATGCCGCGGTGGGAATACCCGCCGCATCGCAGACTTCCTTGGTAAAGCTCTTGCTGCCTTCAAGCTGGGCGGCGGCCTGCGTGGGGCCGGCACAGGGCAGGCCCGCCAGTGCGCAGGCATCGGCCAGCCCTGCGACCAGTGGCGCTTCGGGGCCGGGCACCACCAGATCAATCTTCTGCTCGCGGGCAAAGGTTACAAGGGCTGCCACATCATGCGCGCCAATGGGCACGTTGGTTCCGCAACGGGCCGTGCCGGGGTTGCCGGGGGCAATGAACAGCGCGGAAAGTGCTGGGGATTTGGCCAGTGTTTCGGCCATGGCATGTTCGCGGCCGCCTGAGCCTACCAGAAGTACGCGCAATTCTTTTCTCCTGCTGTTCATGTCTGCTCTTTCAGGGCGAGCGTCTGTAGCATAGGTTGTGCGGATGCACGAAGAGTTTGGAGCCGCCTCCCCATCTGGCGGCAATGTCCCTGAATATACGGTTTCGGAAATTTCCGGCGCAATCCGGCGTACGCTGGAGGGGTCGTTCAGCCGCGTGCGCGTGCGCGGCGAAATTACGGAATTCAAACGCTACCCCTCCGGGCACATCTATTTTTC
The DNA here is from genome assembly GCF_002153575.1 of Acetobacter sp. DsW_54. Classification (NCBI taxonomy): domain Bacteria; kingdom Pseudomonadati; phylum Pseudomonadota; class Alphaproteobacteria; order Acetobacterales; family Acetobacteraceae; genus Acetobacter; species Acetobacter sp. DsW_54. The sequence goes on along the minus strand of NZ_JOPD01000024.1, from coordinate 53,682 downwards.
GCTCAAGGATGAGCAGGGCAAGATTTCCGGCGTGGTCTGGCGTGGCAGTGTCAGCCGCCTTGGGTTGGTGCCTGAAAACGGGCTGGAAATTATTGCAACTGGCAAGGTCTCCGCCTACGGCGAGCGCTCAAGCTACCAGCTTATTGTGGAACGCATGGAATATGCGGGCGAGGGCGCATTGCTCGCCCGTATTGAGCGCCTGCGGATAAGGCTGGGGGAAGAGGGGCTGTTTGACCCCGCCCGCAAACGGCCCATTCCCCTTCTGCCGCGTGTGATCGGGCTTGTTACATCCCCGCAGGGGGCTGTGTTGCATGACATCTGCACAACGCTCCGGCGGCGCTTCCCCCGGCCTGTGGTGGTGTGGCCCGTGCCCGTGCAGGGTGAGGGTGCTGCCGCCCAGATTGTGGCTGCCATTAACGGTTTTTCCGCGCTGGATGGCACAGGGGCCGTGCCTCGGCCCGATGTGCTGATAGTCGCACGCGGTGGCGGCTCGCTTGAAGACCTGATGGCCTTTAACGATGAAGGCGTGGTGAGAGCTGCTGCCGCCTGTTCCATCCCCCTGATCTCGGCCGTAGGGCATGAGACCGATACAACCCTGATCGACTTTGCATCCGACCGCAGAGCGCCCACCCCCACAGCAGCGGCAGAAATGGCCGTGCCTGTGCGGAGCGAACTGCTGGCCGAAATTGAACACCGCGCCGCCCGTGCCACAGGCGCACTGGCCCGGCAGATGCAAACCGCCCGCCTGCGGCTGGACAGGGCAGCCGCCGCGCTACCGGACCTGCCCGGCTTGGTACAGACCGCGCGCATGCAGCTGGATGACCGCGCCCGCAGGCTGGACGTGGCCCTGCCCGCCCTTGTCCGCCGCCGTAAGGCGGACCTTGTGGCGGTGGAGCGGCATATGCCTGCGGTGGAAACACTTCTGTCCGGCCGCAGAACACGGCTTGCCGTACTGGGTGGCGCGTTTGTGGGGGGCATGCAGCACACCCTGCAACGGCAGGAAGTGCGGCTGGGCCGCTGCCGCGTGTCCCCCGCCCCCCTGATGGCGCTTTTGCGTGAGCGGCGGATTGCGCTGGCAGGGGCCGCCGGGCAACTGGAGGCAGTATCTCCCCAGGCCGTGCTGGCACGCGGTTATGCGCTGGTCACAGCAGATGGCCACCCCGTGACAAAAGCCGCAGGGCTAAGGAGCGGGCAGCAGGTTGACCTGACTTTTGGCGATGGCTCCTGCCGTGCCATTATTGGTGGCCAACCCGCGCAGGGCCTGCTGGACCTGTAAGCCTGATGTTGGGTTCAGGCGGGTAACCGGGTTATGCTGGCCTCCCTGCAACTGTGTGGGCAACAAGCCACCGCGTGCTGAAAGACTGAAGAGCGCATGTTCATTCCTGTTCGTATTCCGGCTTTGGGGTCTGTCCTTGTGCTTGGGCTGCTGGCCGGGTGCGCCAGCCAGCCCACCCGTATTCCCCCGCAGAGCTTTGCACCGGGGCTGAGCGCGCCAACACCGCCCCCCGCAAATGAAAGCCAGTTGGTGAATGACCCCTCCGCCCCCACCAATACGCCGCTGTGCGGGGCCGCCGCGCGGGAGGCCATAGCCATGGCGGTGCAAAACTATCCTCAGCCACTGGCTGTAGGGGGCAGTTGCGTGCGCAATGCGTGCTACAATACACAGACCGGCACCTACATTGCTGCAGACGGCACCCAGCGGGTCTGCCGTTAGGCTGGGGTGAAGCGCTTTGTGCGACAAATGCCGCCAACAAACCCTTTTCCGGGCGGCAATTTGCTGGTAGGGGAAAAAGCAGTTCGCGAGAGTGACGGAACTGGTAGACGTAGTCGACTCAAAATCGACCGCCCTTACGGGCTTAGGGGTTCGAGTCCCCTCTCTCGCACCAGACTTGTCCCTCCCTCTTCTCGGCCAAGGTTATGAACGCCCTTTCCCCTTCCGCTTCGTCCCGTCCGGCCATTCGCCCGCTCAATCCCTGTTTTTCATCCGGACCGTGCGCCAAGCGCCCGGGGTGGAGCCTTGCCGCGCTGGATAAGGCGCTGGTTGGCCGCTCCCACCGTTCGCCAGAAGGGCGTGCGCGGCTGAACGAGGTTATTGTACGTTCCCGCAAAATTCTGGGTGTGCCCGAAGGCTGGCGGGTGGGCATTGTGCCTGCGTCCGACACGGGTGCGGTGGAAATGGCCCTGTGGTCCCTGCTGGGTGAACGCCCGGTGGACGTGCTGGCGTTTGAGAGTTTTTCCGCCCTGTGGGCGCAGGATATTGTAACCCAGCTCAAGCTGGACAATACCCGCGTGCTCAAGGCCGATTACGGCCAGTTGCCAGACCTGAACGAAGTTAACTGGGCGCATGACGTGGTGCTGGCATGGAATGGCACCACCTCGGGCGTGCGCCTGCCATCGGCTAATGCCATTCCCGCCGAGCATGAAGGGCTGGTGATCTGCGATGCAACTTCCGCCGCCTTTGCCATGGACCTGCCATGGGACCGGCTGGATGTGGTAACATGGTCTTGGCAGAAAGCTCTTGGGGGCGAGGCCGCACATGGCATGATCGCGCTTTCGCCGCGTGCTGTGGAACGGCTGCAAACCTTTAAGGCACCCCGCCCGCTCCCCAAGATTTTCCGCATGACCGCCAAGGATGCGCTGATCGAAGGTATTTTTAAGGGCGATACCATCAACACCCCTTCCATGCTGTGTGTGGAAGATGCGCTGGACAGCCTGCAATGGGCAGAATCAGTCGGAGGGCTGGAAGGGCTCAAGGCCCGGTCTCAGGCCAATCTGGCGGCGGTTGCTGCGTGGGTTAAAACCACGGATTGGGTCTCCTTTCTGGCAGAAAAGGAGGAGGAGCGTTCCTCTACCGCCATTTGCCTGCGGATTGTCGCACCATGGTTTCTGGCTCTGGAGCGGGACCGGCAGATGGCAACAGTCAAAACAATGCTGGCTGTGCTGGATAAGGAAGGCATTGGCTTTGACCTTGCCAGCTACCGTGACGCGCCCGTGGGCCTGCGCATATGGGGCGGTGCTACGGTGGAAACAGCCGATATTGCGGCCTTGCTGCCCTGGCTGGACTGGGCGTTTGCACTGGTTGTGCCTGCATAATTCTGCCTGGAGAGGGGCAACCCTGACCAGTATTGTGAAAAGACCGTGTGCCTAGCACACGGTCTTTTTTTATGCGGGATTTGTGCGGAAAATATAGGCCACACGAAAAAAGCATGATCTGTGCGGGATATTTCAAAACCTTTAGTCTGACATCCGGATAAAAAAAGGGCGGAAGGAGTGATCCTTCCGCCCTTTCTGGTTAACGCTGTTCAGAAAGCATCAGAACGGTGCGTCAATGTCCACAATATCAATCAGCTTGGCATTGACGAACTCTTTCAGGCCCAGACCCAGAAGTTCGCGGCCAAAGCCCGAGCGCTTGACGCCACCAAACGGCAGATCGGCCTTAACCATGGTCGGGTGGTTGATGTAGACCATGCCGGTATCAATCCGGCGGGCCAGTTCTGCACCACGCTCTTCGTTTTTGGTAAAGATGGAACCACCAAGCCCGTAGGGGGAGTCATTGGCAATTTCAATGGCGTGGTCAGCATCTTTCGCACGGAACAGCATGGTCACCGGGCCAAAGAATTCCGTGTGGCGGGCCGGGTTGCCTTCTTCCAGATGGCTCAGGATAACCGGGCGGAAGAAGCAGCCTTTGTTGGGCATTTCCAGCGGGATTTCTTCCGCTTTGGCACCCTGTGCCACGGCATCGGCAACCTGCTGCTTCAGCCCATCTACCGCCCCGCGAGAGGACAGGGGCGGCAGCGTGGTGGCGGGGTCCATCGGGTCGCCCATACGCAGTTCGGAAATACCTTTGCGGTACAGCTCAACAAATTTGTCGTAAACGCCGTCTTCCACAATCATGCGCTTGGCGTTAACGCAAACCTGCCCACCGTTCCAGTGGCGGCCATAAACGGCCCACTTGGCGGCTTTTTCAATATCAGCATCGTTCAGCACGATCAGGGCATCGGATCCGCCGAGTTCCATGGTGCATTTTTTAAGTGCAAGCCCCGCTTCGGAAGCAACCTTGGCGCCAGCACCTTCGGAGCCGGTCAGGGCCACACCACGCACGCGGATATCGGCAATAATCTTGGCAAGCTGGTCACGCGTTGGGTAGAGGTTCTGGAACCCACCTTCAAGCAGACCGGCATCATGCATCAGTTTTTCCATGGCGGCGGCACACTGCGGCACGTTGGATGCGTGCTTGAGAATAACCACGTTACCAGCAGAAAGCTGCGGCGCAATAATGCGGGCGACCTGATAGTAGGGGAAGTTCCAAGGTTCGATAGCCAGCAGAATGCCCTGCGCTTCGAACACGATCTTGGCGCGACCTTCCTTGACGGAGGCAAGGGGAAGCACTTCGGGTGCCAGAAGGCGCTCGGCATTGACGGCATAATATTCAAAAATTGCAGCGGAAAGCTCGGTTTCTGCCTTTGCTTCGGCGTAGAGCTTGCCCATTTCCAGCGTCAGCAGCTTGGAGTATTCGTCCACATTGGCGCGCAGCAGATCAGCCGCTTTTTGCAAAACGCGTGCACGTTCAGCAAAAGTTGTGTTTTTCCATTTTTTGAAGGCCGCATGGCCCTTGTCCAGTGCGGCATCGACCTGAGCATCGGTCGGGCTGGGAAAAACCTTGACCTGTTCTTCGGTAAAAGGGTTTGTCGTTGCGTAAGCCATGGAAAAAATCCTTCTGGTTCGTCAATATTGAAGGGGGTTAGTTTCTGAAATCCAGAACAACACGCCCTTCAACACGACCATGCTCGAGATCATCAAATATCTGATTGATGTTTTCAAGCCGATCAGTCTTGGTAACCGAGGTCACTTTTCCTTCAGCAAAGAAGGAGAGAGCTTCGATCATGTCCAGCCGGGTACCCACAATGGAACCGCGGACGGTAATGGCGTTCATGACCATATCAAAAATGGAAATGGGGAAGTCCCCCGGCGGCAGCCCGTTCAGGACCAGTGTGCCACCAGCGCGCACATACCCCATGGCCTGAGAGAACGCCTTGGTGGAAACAGCCGTGATCAACCCCCCATGAGCGCCCCCGACTTCCTTCTGGATAAAGGCTGCCGGGTCGGTTGTCTTGGCGTTAACGGTGTGTGCGGCGCCAAGTTTCCGTGCGGTTTCAAGTTTGGCGTCGTCAATATCAACCGCGATCATGTTCAGGCCCATGGCCACACCGTACTGGATGGCCATTTGCCCCAGCCCGCCGGCACCGGACACCGCAACCCAGTCACCTGCGCGCGTGTCGGTCATTTTCAGACCCTTGTAAACGGTCAGCCCTGCGCACAGGACCGGCGCAATTTTAATGGGGTCCACGCCGGGGGGAATATGAGCCACATAGCCCGGGTCCGCCACAACGTATTCCGCAAAGCAGCCATTAACGGAGTAGCCGGTTTCTTCCTGTTTCTGGCAAAGGGTTTCCCAGCCTGCATAACAGTGCTCACAATGACCACAGGCGGAATACAGGAAGGGCACACCAACGATGTCCCCCTTTTTAATCCAGTCAACATTGCTGCCAACTTCCACAACCGTGCCCACGCCCTCATGCCCGGGAATAAAGGGCAGGGTCGGCTTTTTGGGCCAGTCCCCGCTGGCTGCGTGCAGGTCCGTATGGCAGACGCCGCAGGCGATCATCTTGACCAGGATCTGGTTGGAGTTGATGGAGGGAATGTCCAGTTCCTCAAGCGTGAGCGGCTTGCCAAATTCATGGACAACAGCGGCTTTCATCTTGCCTGACATAATCTACGCCTTTTGTTGCAAACAAAAAAAACGGGAGGGACCGTCTGGTTCCCTCCCGTTTGCCGTTAGGCGGTGCCGAGCGCCTTGACGGCTTCGACCATTTTGGAGAGCACGGCCTGTGCATCCCCAAAGACCATGGTGCAGTTCTTCTGGAAGAAGAGCGGGTTCTGCACCCCGGAATACCCCGTGCCGGACCCACGTTTGATGACAAAGACCTGACGCGATTTGTAAGCGTTCAGGATAGGCATGCCATAAATGGGGGAGGATTTGTCGGTCAGGGCTTCGGGGTTGACCACGTCGTTCGCACCAATAATCAGGGCAACGTCGGTGGTGGCAAAGCTGTCGTTAATATCGTCCATATCGTAAATCATGTCGTATGGAACGCCAGCTTCGGCCAGCAGCACGTTCATGTGCCCCGGCATGCGGCCTGCCACGGGGTGAATGGCAAATTTGACATCCACACCATCAGCCACAAGCATTTTAACAAACTCGTACAGCTTCTGCTGTGCCTGTGCCACGGCCAGACCATAGCCGGGCACAATAATCACGCTGGATGCGTAGCGCATGGAGGTGGCTGCATCCGACGGGTCGGCGGACTTCATTTCCCCTTCGGGGCCTTTGGCGGAGCTTGCCGTATCCCCAAAGTTGCTGAACAGCACGTTGGTGAGCGAGCGGTTCATGGCTTTTGCCATCAGGGCGGTCAGCAGCGTGCCAGCCGAGCCAACAACCATGCCGGCAATCATCAGGGCGGGGTTGCCCATCACGTAGCCTTCAAGGCCCACGGCCAGACCGGTAAAGGCGTTGTAGAGCGAGATCACAACCGGCATGTCTGCCCCACCAATGGGCAGGGTCATGCAGACACCAAACAGCAGGGCCGCACCAAAGAACAGAATACCGGGTAGCACACCTTCGGGCGTGCCATACTGCATGACTGTCAGCGCACCGAGGACGAGCGAGATCAGGAACAGGGCGGCGTTGAAAATCCGCTGTCCGCCAAAGCGCACGGGTTTCCTCATACGCCCGTCAAGCTTGGCCCATGCAATGATCGAACCGGTAAAGGAGATACAGCCAATAAGCGCACCCACGATGGTAACGCTCAGGTGCAGGCCGGACGTGGCATGGTCGGACAGAAGGCTGACCGCAGCAAGGGATGCCGCGGAGCCACCCCCCATGCCGTTAAAGATGGCGACCATCTGCGGCATGGCGGTCATCTGCACCGTGCGGCCACGCCAGCCGGTCCACAGGCAGCCCAGCAGCAGGGCCACAACAGCCAGCGCAACATTGACCAGAAGGTGCGGGCGCGCATCGGGGCTGACATTGAACAGGTTGAGGAATGTGGCCCCAACCACAAACACCATACCGTAGCCTGCGGTTACAATGCCCGATACGGCGGTTACGGGGGAGGACATGGCCTTCAGCCCGTAAATGAACAGGCCTGCGGCAATCAGTCCGCTCAGGCCAACAATGTATTCGATAAACATGTTACTGCTGGCCTTTTTTCTCTGTTGTCTGCTTCTGGCTCGGGCGGAACATGGCCAGCATGCGGTCGGTCACGACGTAGCCGCCCATAACGTTCCCTGCGCCCAGAAAAACGCCAACAAACCCGATGATCTGCCCGGTGAGCGTGGTGGCATTGAACAGCGCATCAAGCGCACCAACCACCACAATACCGTGAATGAAGTTGGAGCCGGACATAAGGGGCGTATGCAGGATGGAGGGCACCCGGCTAATCACCACGTAGCCGGTAAACGCGGCCAGCATGAAGATGTAGAGGGCGATAATGAAGGTCATGGATGTTACGGAATCCATCATGCTTTCTCCGCTGGTGTGCCTTCGATGACCTTCTGGATGGCGGCATTGGTAATCTTGCCATCATGGGTCAGGGTGGTGCCGGTTATGACTTCGTCTGTAAAATCGGGCTTGAGCACACCATCATGCAGAACCTGCTCGAGCAGGTTGTAAATGTTCTTGGCGTAGAGCTCGCTCGCCTGTGCTGCCAGGCTGGAGGGCAGGTTGGTTGGCCCAACCATGACCACGGGACCAACCTTAATGGTTTCGCCCGCTTTGGTGCCTTCACAGTTCCCACCGTTGGGGGCGCCCATGTCCACCACAACGGAGCCTTCCTTCATGCCGGCAAGCTGTTCGGCGTCAATCAGGCGGGGGGCCTTGCGGCCGGGGACGGCTGCTGTGGTAATGATCAGGTCGGCCTGTGCAATATGCTGCGAAAGGGTCGCCCGGACCTTGGCTTTTTCATCTGCTGTCAGCTCACGGGCGTAACCGCCTGCGCCGCGTGCATCAATGCCCGTATCCACGAACTTGGCGCCAACGGATTCCGCTTCTTCCTTGGTTTCGGGGCGTACGTCGTAGCCTTCGCACACAGCGCCAAGGCGGTGTGCGGTGGCCAGTGCCTGCAGGCCCGCAACCCCCAGCCCCATGACCAGCACGCGGGCCGCACGTAGCGAGCCAACGGCGGTGGTCATCATGGGCAGGATTTTCTGCATATGCACGCTGCCCAGCAGGGGCGCATAGTACCCTGCAAGAGCTGCCTGGCTGGACAGCGCATCCATGGCCTGCGCACGGCTGATGCGCGGAATAAGCTCCATGGCAAACGTGGTGATCTTGCCATCGCGCAGCGCCTTGACCAGATCAGGCTGTGTCTGGGCGTAAATGAAGGAAACCAGCAGGGCGCCGGGCTTCATCTGTTTGACGGTCTCGACCGATGGGGGCTGGACGGAGAGCACAATATCCGCATCGGCAACCAGTTTCCCGGTATCGGGCTCCTGCGTTACTTCTGCCTTTGTATAGGCATCGTCCGTGTAGGTTGCAGCACTGCCCGCTCCCTGCTCCAGAACAAGATTTGCCCCAAGCTTGGCTATGCGCTGTGCTACCGCGGGAATCATGGCAACCCGGCGTTCGTCGGGCTGCGTTTCCTTCAGGATGGCAATTTTAACGGTCACGTTCTTTTCCCAATGCATTCTGTATGGGGTGAGGAGGGACCGGGATGGCAGGGTAGAAAAACGGTCGTCCTCCACAACTTCTTCTGTTTGATATGACAACCATATCTGAAAAAGGTTGCATTGATATGCGTCAAAGAAACCTTTCCCGCAGGATATAAAAATATTTTTTTCATTATTGCACTTTATAAATAAGTCTCAGGTGTCATTTCTCGTAATGTCCTGAGCGGCTTGTCGTCCGCGCGGGCCGTATTCCGCCCTGCCCGCCATTTGCCGGAGTGGTGGGTGGGAAAGCTTTGGGGCGAGCAATTCCATTTGCTGCCGGAATGGTCTAGGGTTCGCGCGATTGAACGGCCCCCGTGTGGGGGTGCGTTTTTCTGGTTTCTAACGTGCTCTGAATCAAAGGTGGATTATGGGTTATCGGGTTGCTGTTGTAGGCGCGACAGGTGCGGTGGGGCGGGAAATCCTCAAGACACTGGCCGAACGGGAATTCCCGGTGGATGAGATTGTCGCACTGGCCTCCCCGCGTTCTGCTGGGCGTGAAGTCTCGTTCGGGGATCGCGTTCTGAAAGTCCAGAACCTTGAAACCTTTGATTTCAAGGGCTGGGATGTCGGGCTGTTCTCCCCCGGTGGGTCTGTGTCCGCCAAATATGCGCCCATTGCCGCCAAGGCTGGCTGCGTTGTGATTGACAACACATCCCACTTCCGCATGGAGCCGGATGTGCCGCTGGTGGTGCCCGAGGTTAACCCGCTGGCGCTCAAGGACATGAAGCGCAACATTATTGCCAACCCCAACTGCTCGACCATTCAGATGGTGGTGGCTCTCAAGCCCCTGCATGACCTGTTTACCCTCAAGCGGGTGGTGGTCTCCACGTATCAGGCCGTATCCGGCGCGGGGAAGGATGGCATGGACGAGCTGTTCTCCCAGACCCGTGGCAGCTTTGTGAACGACCCGCCCAAGATCGAGCAGTTCCAGAAGCAGATCGCGTTCAACTGCATTCCCCAGATCGACCGTTTTATGGATGACGGTGCGACCAAGGAAGAATGGAAGATGCGAGTCGAGACCAAAAAAATTCTCGATCCGGACGTGGAAGTGCTGGCAACCTGCGTGCGTGTTCCGGTGTTTGTCGGTCATTCCGAAGCCGTTATTGCCGAGTTTGCCGAGCCTGTGGACCTTGAGCGCGCCCGTGCGGCCCTGCGGGAGTCCGAAGGGGTTGTCCTGCTCGACCAGCGCGAAGATGGCGGGTACGTGACCCCGCTCGAGTGCGTAGGGGAAGATGCAACCTATGTGTCACGCCTTCGTGTCGACCCGACCGTGCCGCATGGTCTGGCGTTCTGGTGCGTGTCCGATAATCTGCGGAAAGGTGCGGCTTTGAACGCGGTTCAGATCGCGGAAACCATGATCGCACTTGATCTGCTGCCCAGACACGCCTGAGTGAGAATCCTGCCCCTCTCGGTCTCGTGTTGATCCGTTGAATTGACCGGGCCGAGGCACGGGGCGTAGGACAAAAACGATGCAAAACGCTGGATGCAACCAGCGCTCAGGGATAGACACGGGGTACGAGGCTGACAATGCAGGATATCCGTAAGGCCCTCTATGTAGGGAGCCGAAGTGACGGCACACTGATCCAGCGGCCCATGTCGCCGCACTTGCAGGTGTACCGTTACCGGCTTTCCATGGTTCTTTCCATTTCAAATCGAATCACGGGAGTGGTCGCCACGGCCGGTGCCGCGCTTGGCGTTTTTTGGCTTGGCGCTGCGGCCAAGGGGCCAAAAGCCTATGCTACGGCGCGTAAGGTAACGGGCAACCCGCTAGGCCAGCTTGTGCTGGTAGGGTGGCTGGCTTCGGTCGTTTACCACACGGTCGGTGGCATCCGGCATCTCATCTGGGATGCAGGATACCGCTACGACAAGGAAGAGCTGAACAAGGATGGCCCAGTGGCGGTGGGTGTTACAGCCGGTGTAAGCACCGTGCTGGCCGTCGCCCTGCTTGCTGTGGCGGGTTGCCGCAGAAGCAAACGCGCCAAAGCCGGGAAGGTATCCTGACATGAACGCTTCTGTTCCACATATTGAAGTCATGCGCTCCCAGCTTGGCCGTGCGCGCGGTCTGGGTGCGGGGCATTCGGGTGTAAGCCACTGGTGGGCCGAGCGTGTTTCCGCCGCCAGCCTGCTGCCGCTTTCCACATGGTTTGTTGTGCAGATGTTCCGCCTTGGCGGGGCAGACCACGCCGAGGTGGTTAAGTGGGGCGGCAAGCCCGTTAACGCCACCATGCTGGCAGCACTGATCATTACCACCTTCTACCATGCGCAGGTTGGCCTGCAGGTTATTGTGGATGACTACGTGCACGGCAAGGCGCACCTGCCTACCCGCCTGCTGGTCAAGATTGGCACGTCCCTTATGGGGCTGCTTGGCGTATTTGCCGTGATCAAGCTGGTGGTGCGGAGCGGTTCCGGCAAGTAAGCCGGGCACCTGCCACACAGATTAAAGAGCCTTGTGCCGCCGACGGAACAGGTCGGATACGCGGCGGCATGAACCTGAACGACTGACAGGCCGAACGCATATGGGAGCGCCGTCACGATGAATGCCAATTCCTCTCCTTCTCGGGGAGCTTACCGGATTGTTGATCACGCATACGATGTTGTGGTCGTGGGTGCAGGTGGTTCGGGCCTGCGTGCAACGCTGGGTATGGGGGCCGCGGGCCTGAGTACTGCGTGCATTACCAAGGTTTTCCCCACCCGCAGCCACACGGTGGCCGCACAGGGTGGTATTGGTGCCTCCCTTGGCAACATGGCCGAGGATAACTGGCGCTGGCATATGTATGACACCGTAAAGGGGTCTGACTGGCTGGGCGACCAGGACGCCATTGAGTTCATGGTGCGTGAGGCCGTGCCCGCCGTGCAGGAACTGGAACATTTTGGTGTTCCCTTCTCCCGCACGGAAGAAGGCAAGATCTACCAGCGCCCCTTTGGTGGCCATATGAGCGACTTTGGCAAGGCACCGGTGCCCCGCGCATGCGCTGCCGCCGACCGTACGGGCCATGCCATTCTGCACACGCTGTACCAGCAGTGCCTCAAACATAATGTTGAGTTCTTTGTCGAATACTTCGCCATCGACCTGATTATGGATGATGAAGGCGCCTGCCGTGGCGTTATGGCCTGGTGCCAGGACGACGGCACGATCCATCGCTTCAATGCCAAAATGGTGGTGCTGGCTACGGGCGGTTATGGCCGTGCCTACCAGTCCTGCACATCCGCCCATACCTGTACGGGCGATGGTAACGGCATGGTCATGCGTGCGGGCCTGCCTACGCAGGATATGGAGTTTGTGCAGTTCCACCCCACGGGTATCTACCCCGCAGGCTGCCTGCTGACCGAAGGGTGCCGTGGTGAAGGTGGCTACCTGACCAACTCCGAGGGTGAGCGCTTTATGGAGCGTTATGCTCCTACCGCCAAGGATCTGGCCTCGCGCGATGTGGTGTCCCGCGCCATGACGATCGAGATCAAGGAAGGGCGTGGCTGTGGTCCCAAAAAAGACCACATCATGATGCATCTGGAGCATCTGGGCTCCGACCTGCTGCATGAACGCCTGCCGGGTATTCTGGAAACATCGCGTATTTTTGCCGGTGTGGACGTAACCAAGGAGCCCGTGCCGGTTCTGCCGACCGTGCATTACAATATGGGTGGTATTCCCACCAATATTCACGGCGAAGTGGTGCGCCCCACAGCGGACAACCCCGATGCGGTGGTGCCGGGCCTGATGGCTGTGGGCGAGGCCGCGTGTGTGTCCGTGCATGGTGCAAACCGCCTTGGCACCAACTCCCTGCTCGACCTGATCGTGTTTGGTCGTGCGGCGGCCCGCCGTGCGGCAGAGGTCGTCAAGCCGAGCGACTTTGTGCGCCCGCTCCCCGCTGGGGCTGGCGAGTTTGCTCTCGACCGTCTGGACAAGCTGCGTTACGCCAAGGGCGGGACCAAGGTTTCCGCCATGCGTGATCGCCTCCAGCGGGATATGCAGGCCCATGCCGCCGTGTTCCGTACGCAGGAAAGCCTGCAGGAAGGCGTGGACAAGATCCGTGATATCTGGAGTGGTCTGGGTGACATCTCCGTTTCCGACAGCTCACTGATCTGGAACAGTGACCTGATGGAAGCGCTGGAGTTTGAAAACCTGCTGGCCAATGCAACAGCCACGCTGGAAAGTGGTCTGGCCCGGCACGAAAGCCGTGGCGCGCATGCCCGCGATGACTTCCCCGATCGTGATGACAAGGAATGGCTCAAACATTCCGTTTCGTGGCTGGATGATAAGGGCGGCGTTAAGCTGACCTACCGTCCGGTACATATGAAAACCCTGACCGACGATGTCGAGGTTTTCCCACCCAAAAAGCGCGTTTACTGATCCGCAGGGCAAAGGGAGGCGAACATGGTCGAACTCAGACTGCCGCGTAACAGCACCGTAGGGAAAGGCAAAACCTTTCCCGCTCCGGCCGGCGCAAAAAATGTCAAAACCTTCAAGGTGTACCGCTGGTCCCCTGATGACGGTAAAAACCCGGTCATAGACTCTTACGAGCTTGATCTGGATACCTTTGGGCCAATGGTGCTTGATGCCATTATCCACATCAAGAACGAAGTGGACCCCACACTGACATTCCGGCGCTCCTGCCGCGAAGGGATCTGTGGGTCCTGCGCCATGAATATTGATGGCGAAAACACACTGGCATGCCTGAAGCCGATCAAAAGCATTGAGGGTGACGTGCGGATTTACCCGCTGCCCCATATGCCCATTGTCAAGGATCTGGTGTCCAACCTGGACGGGGCTTATGCGCAGTTGCGCTCCATCCAGCCCTGGATGCAGGCAGACAGCGCTCCTCCGCCGGATGGTGAACGCCGCCAGAGCATTGAGGAACGCGGCAAGCTGGACGGTATGTGGGAATGCATTCTGTGCTTCTGCTGCACCACGTCCTGCCCGTCCTACTGGTGGAATGGGGACAAGTATCTTGGCCCGGCCGTGCTGCTTGCCGCATATCGCTGGATTGCAGACAGCCGCGACGAACATACCGGTGAACGCCTTGATTCACTGGAAGATACGTTCAAGCTCTACGCCTGCCGTACGATCATGAACTGCACCCAGACCTGCCCCAAGGGGCTGAACCCGGCCAAGGCCATTGGCCGGATCAAGGAATTGCAGATCGAACGCAAGATCTGATCCTACAGGTTCGGCCTGCTTGGTTTGGTCTGGCAGGAATAAATGAAACCCCGGCAGGAGTAACCCCTGCCGGGGTTTTTCTGTTCAGGGCGCATGCGCGGGGTGGTGGGGGATTATTGACGTGTGGGGCCGGAGGTGGAACATGGAAAGCCAGCATGCTGCTGCATGAGACATGAGGGGGTTTTGTGTTTAACGGCCATCTTTCTTCCCAGACCGGCCGTGCCAGAGCATGGACGGATAGCCTGTTTGTTGATCATGCTATCCTCCGTCTGGTCTGGACCAATTTTCATGCGGTTATTCCGGGCAAGGTGTACCGGTGTAACCACCCCACCCCTGCCCGTTTACGGCGGGCTGTCAGCAGGCTGGGCCTGCGCACGCTGGTCAACCTGCGCGGGCACAGGCAGTGTGGCTCGGATGCCCTCTCCCGCAATGCGGCTGCACAGATCGGCCTGACCCATCTGGATATGGCGTTTGAGAGCAGGGGGGCTCCGCACAAGGACCGTATTCTGCGCTTTGCACAGATGTACAGCACATTGCAGTTCCCTATGCTGATGCACTGCAAGTCCGGTGCCGACCGGGCCGGGTTGGCCTCTGCTCTGGTGGTGATGTTTGAAGGCGGGAGTGCGGCACAGGCCCTGCGCGAGCTTTCGTGGCGGTTCGGGCATTTCCGTGGTTCTCGCACGGGAATTCTGGATGCGTTTTTCCTGCGTTATCAGGCACAGGCGGAGGGGCGCATCCCATTCATGGAATGGTTGAACACCGAGTATGATGAAGCCGCCCTTAAACAGGATTTTGTTGCAGGGCGGATTGCCGCGTTCCTGACCGATCAGGTTTTGCGCAGGGAGTAGCCCTGCATCATTAAAAAAAGAGCCGTGCATGACACATGGAGGATACGCAACGCGCAAGGTGCCTTTTCTGGCGGTGTGTGCGGCTATTTTGTCTTGGGCAAGCGCATATCCGCTTGTGCGAATGGCGCTTGTTTACGTGCCCCCCATACCACTTGCCGCATTACGGTACGCTGTAGCAGCCGTTATTGTGGCTGGGTGGTTGTGTGTGCAGCGGCCGGTGCGGCCCCAGCTGCGTGATGTCCCGCGTTTTTTACTGTGCGGGGCTGTGGGTATTGCCCTGTATAATATTTTGTTCAACACGGGCGAGCAGAGTGTTTCTGCTGGGGCAACAAGCCTTTTGGTTAATTTTGCGCCGTTTATGTCTGCCTTTGTGGCTGTGGTGTTTCTGGGGGAATCCCTGCCGTTATGGGGGTGGGTTGGTTCCGTTATAAGTTTTAGCGGGATTGTGCTGATTGGCAGTGGCCTGCCGGGCGGTTTTACCTTTGGTTCGGGGGCGACCGATGTGCTGGCGGCTGCGTTTTGTTCGGCCCTGTACCTTCTGCTGCAAAGGCCGCTTGTGGCACGCTATGGCGCACTGGCATCCACGGCATGGATATTGCTGATTGGTGCTGTTGTGCTGGTCCCCTGGTTGTCCGCAGGCCTTACGGCCTTGCAGGGGCAAGGGGGCTGGCCGTGGTTTCTGGTCATTCTGCTTGGTGTTTTCCCCGCTGTTCTGGGGTATGCGGCATGGGCGCATGTTGTGGGTGCGGTCGGTGTTGCGCGTTCTTCGGGCTTTTTGTTTCTGCTGGCTCCAACAACGCTGATTCTGGCTTATGTCATGACGCATGAAGTGCCCGCCCTGACAACACTGGTGGGTGGGGCGGTGGTTATGGCTGGCGTGTTGCTCATGCAAACATATGGCCGCCCCCGATCTACTCCGCTTACCCTGCCAGACGGCTCGGATTAAGGCTGCTGGGCATCAGGGTTATGCCGGCACCGAATAAAACCGGATTTTTGTTGTAAGGAGAGGGAGGGTGCAGGAAGCGAGCATAAAAACCCTCCTTTTTACGCATGGCTGAGGAATATGAACGTCGTATGATGCGTTACAGAAGTGATATTGACGGCCTGCGCGCGCTTGCAATTCTTCCTGTTGTTTTCTTCCATTATGGACTTAAGCATCCCTTTAACGGCGGATTTGCCGGGGTTGATGTTTTTTTTGTTATTTCCGGTTTTTTGATTACCCGGCACATCAACGATGCGGTGGAGCAGGGCCGGTTTGATATTCTTGATTTCTATAACCGTAGAATTCGCAGAATATTGCCTGCGCTGTTTTCAGTTCTGGTGGTCTGCTTTGGTGTGTCCACACTCACGCAAACGCCACCGGAGGTTTATAATACAAGCCGTGGAATCCTGTGGTCCATACTTTTTGCATCGAACATTTTTTTCTATAGCCAGAGCAGCTATTTTGATTCTGCTTTACAGGCTAATCCCCTTTTGCATACGTGGTCACTCTCTGTTGAGGAGCAGTTTTATATAGTTATTCCTTTTTTGATCTATTTTTCAAAAAAAGTTCTAAAAATACCTTTAAAATTCATAATTTTCTTTCTTCTGGCGTTAAGTTTTTCTGCCTGCCTGGTCGAGGTTTTTTGCGATAAATCAGCAGCATTCTACCTGCCGCAATACAGGGCGTGGGAGTTTCTACTGGGGTCTGTTGTCATGCTTGCCACGCAGCCAGCCGTTCTGGCCAGAAGCCGGGTGACAAAGCCTGTGTTGGAAAGTTCTGGGGCTGTTGGTCTTGTTTTTATTCTGGCCAGTCTGTTCGCGCTTAACAACAAATCGCTCTTTCCCGGACCGGGGGCTTTGGGGCCGTGTTTGGGGGCGGCTTTAGTCCTGTATTCTGGTAGCCAGCAGCGCACGGTTGTTGCCTCCGCCCTTTCCTACAGGCCGTTGCGGTTTATTGGCCTTGTTTCCTATTCGTTATACCTATGGCACTGGCCGATATGGGTCTTTTTTTCCATGTATGACAGGCCCGGTTTCTGGACAATTCCGTTGCTGTTGGGGGCGGCTTTTGGGGTCTCTGTTCTGTCATGGCGGTTTATTGAACAGCCGTTCCGCACAAGGCCATTCCGCTTATCCGCCAAAAGCACAATAGGCGTCATGGGAGGCGTTATGGTGCTCATGGTACTTCTGGCTTTTGCAAGCAGCAGGCTTAATGCAACACTATGGCATTACAGCCCTGCTGAGCAGAAGGTCATGTCCTATATGGCATACAAGCCGACTACAATGCGGACTGGCACATGCTTTATTGACCGGAAGACCGAAGATATTGAAGCATATAAGGCCACACATTGCTTGGATGTACAGGCAGGTCAGCCAAACTATCTGGTTCTGGGGGATAGCCATGCGGCAGACCGCTGGTACGGGTTGCAGCAGAGTTACCCCAACATCCATTTTCTGCAGGCAACAGCGCCAAGCTGTGAGCCTGTTCTGGGCAAAAATGGCGGCCAGTGCGGTGCACTCCTGCGCTATATTTTTGAAGATTTTGTGCCATCGCATCATCTGGATGGCATTATTCTTTCAGCAAACTGGCTGGAGCACGATTTTAACAACATTGTTAAAACAGCACAGATGCTCAGGAAGTATACAGATCGCGTTATTGTGCTTGGCCCAAGCCCGGAATACGACCAACCTCTGCCATTGCTGCTTGTGCGGGCAATGGTAAAAAACAATATGGATCTGGTTTTCAACCACATCTTGCAAGACCGGAAAAAACGGGACCAGATGCTTGCCGCCCGGCTGAAGGGAACAGGTATTGAATATGTATCTGTTTACAACATTCTCTGCCCCGGCACTGTGTGCCTGACAACGGTCAACAACAACGTGCCGGTTTTATTCGATGCGGACCATTTTACAGCCGAGGGTTCGGTTTTTCTGGCGAAAAACATGTCGCTGTTTGGCCAGACGCACGGCAACGCTGGCGAGGCTTTGCCGCATTAGGGTTATCTGTGGGTTTTAAAATGAGATCAGGCGCTTGCGGGTTACAGAGTAAGCCACAAGCGCCTGATATGGTCTGGTCCTGCGCGTTAGATCGGCAGGGTTTTTTCCAACGTGGTGCTGATTGCGGTCAGGCCCGGCAGAATCTTGCCTTCAAGCCATTCCAGAAAAGCGCCACCAGCGGTCGAGACATAGGTCATGTCATGCAGCACACCCGCATGGCGCAGGGCGGATACGGTATCCCCCCCACCGGCAACGGTTTTTAGCTGGCCAGCCTTGGTCAGTCGGCCTGCTTCCTGCGCTACCGCGTTTGTGCCCTCATCAAACGGAGGCAGTTCAAACACGCCCAGCGGGCCGTTCCAGACCAGCGTTTTAAGCCCTGCCAGCTTGCTGTTGAGCAGCTTGACCGTTTCCGGCCCCACATCAAGCGCCATCCAGCCATCGGGAATGGCGTTGGATGGCACGGTGCTGGTGGGGGCACCTGCCATGAAGTCTTCGGAGATGACCATGTCAACCGGCAGGATCAGGTCGCAGTTCTTGGCTTTGGCCTGCGCCATAATCAGGCGGGCCGTGTCCAGCATGTCCTCTTCCTTGAGCGATTTGCCAACGCTCAGGCCCTGAGCCGCCAGAAACGTGTTGGCCATGGCACCGCCAATAGCCAGCATGTCCACCTTGTCCAGCAGGTTTTCAAGCAGCTGGAGCTTGGTGGAAATCTTGGCTCCGCCCACAATGGCCCCCACGGGGCGTTCGGGGTTTTCCAGTGCTGCGTACAGGGCCTGCAGCTCCGCTTCCATCAGTCGGCCACCAAAGGATGGCAGATGGGTGGCAATCCCGGCCGTGGAGGCATGGGCGCGGTGTGCGGCGGAGAACGCATCGTTCACATACACATCGCCCAGATTGGCGAGTGCTGCGGAAAGTTCTGCGTCATTACGTTCTTCACCGGGCTGGAAGCGGGTGTTTTCCAGCAGCAGAACGTCCCCGTCATTCATGGTGCGGGTTGCGGCTTCTGTTTCAGGCCCAATGCAGTCATGGGCAAAACTGACCGGACGCCCCAGTGCCGTGGCCAGTGCCGTGGCAATGGGTTTGAGCGACATGGCCGGTACAACCTGGCCCTTGGGCCGGTCAAAATGGCTGAGCAGAATAACCCGCCCGCCTTTTTCCGCCAGTTCCCGAATGGTGGGAACGACCCGCTCAATGCGGGTCTGATCGGTAACCTGTCCGTCCTTCATGGGGACGTTCAGATCCACGCGGAGCAGGATGCGCTTGCCCTTGGGGTCCAGCGTATCCAGCGTGGCAAAGGGGAGATTGGTAGCCATTAGAGCGATCCAAACAGGGCTGCCGTATCGGACATACGGTTGGAGAAGCCCCACTCGTTGTCATACCAGGAGCACACGCGCACCAGCTTGCCGCCATCGACCAGAGCGGTCTGCGTGGCATCAAAGGTGGAGGAGGCAATGGCGTGGTTGAAGTCGGAGCTGACCAGAGGGGCTTCGTTATAGGCCAGTGCGTTCTTCATTTTGCCGGAGTCCACAACGGCCTTGATCGCGTTGTTGACCTCTTCCACGCTGCCGGGAGCCGTTTTGGGCACGAAGTCGAGCGAGACAACGGAAACATTGGCCGTAGGCACACGGATGGCCGTGCCATCCAGCTTACCCTTGAGCTGCGGCAGAACCAGCCCCACGGCGCGGGCTGCCCCTGTGGAGGTGGGGATCATGTTCATGCCTGCGGCACGGGCGCGGCGCAGGTCCTTGTGCAGCGTGTCCACCGTGCGCTGGTCACCGGTGTAGGAGTGGATGGTCACCATGTAGCCACGTTCAATGCCAAAGGCGTCTTCCATCACCTTGGCAATGGGGGCCAGGCAGTTGGTGGTGCACGAGGCATTGGAGATGACGGTCATATCCGATGTCAGCACATCTTCATTCACGCCGAAGACGATGGTTGCATCCACATCCGTTGCCGGGGCGGAAACAATAACCTTGCGTGCGCCAGCAGCCAGCAGCAGGCCTGCTTTTTCCTTGGTGGTGAACAGCCCGGTACATTCCATGGCCACGTCTACGCCTGCAAACGGTACCTTGGAGGGGTCACGCTCGGCGGAAACGGTAATCGGGTCCCATGTGCGGCCATTGGCGGAAATGACCAGCTTGCCGTTTTCCACCCGAACGTCCGCAGGCAGGCGGCCGTGCACGCTGTCATAGCTCAGGAGGTGGGCGTTATCTTCAACGCTGCCCAGATCGTTAATGGCTACGGGCACAACGTCGGTGCGTCCGCTTTCAATAATGCCGCGCAGCACAAGGCGACCGATACGACCAAAGCCATTGATGGCGATTTTGACTGCCATGGGATGTGTCTCCGTACTTTTTATGATCTTGTTATCGTTAGTGACATGTCCAGGGCTTCCAGCCGGGACGGGGGTGGGGCGGTAGGGGACGAGTCCTTTTGCGCTCCAGATGCAAGAAAACGTGCAAGCACTTTCTCGCAGATCGCTCCAGCTGTAATGCCAAAGCGTTCATACACCGCGTTGGCAGGGGCGGATATGCCAAAATCATCCATGCCAACGAAAATTCCATCTGCTCCCAGCCAGCGTTCCCAGCCAAAGCTGCTTGCGGCTTCTATTCCCACGCGCAAACCCTCCTGCCCCAGCACGGCCGTGCGGTAGGCGGCTGGCTGCTGTGCAAAAACCTCCCAGCAGGGGATGGAAACAACAGCCACGTTCAGCCCCTGCTCGGCCAGATGCTGCCCTGCCTGCGTGGCAATGGCAACCTCGGGGCCGGATGCCATGAGCGTGACGTGCCGCTCCCCCGCACCGCAGCTTATAAGGTAGCCGCCATGGGATGGGCCGCCGTAATGCCCGGCCCGCCGGGCTGCGCGTGGCGGTGGGGGATGTGGGCACAGGATCAGCAGGGCCGGACCTTGCGGCCAGTTCAGGGCAGCCTGCCAGCAGGCAAAGGTTTCATCGGCACAGGCCGGGCGGAAAACGGCCAGATGCGGCATGGCGCGCAGGCTGGCCAGCTGTTCCACAGGTTGCCAGCCGCCGCCGTTATCGCTCAGGGCCAGCCCGTCATCGGTTAGCAGGTAAAGCACCTTGCTGCGCATGAGTGCCGTCATGCGCAAGGCCGAGCGCATGCGGTCAATGGTCATCATCCCGGCTACGCCGCAGGGCAGAATACCCCCGTGGCGGGCCATGCCGTTGAGCATGCCCGCCATGCCATGCTCCTGTATGCCACAAGGCTGCGCGGTATTGCTGAAGGGGATGGGCAGGTTGGCCCGGCGCGAACTTCTGGTGCTGGAGGTGGCGGCCAGAATGGCCACATCCTGCCGGAGTATTGCCAGTGCGCGCAGCCCGGCAAAGGCTGCCTGCTGGGATGAGCCGTCGGGGGCTGCGCGCATGGTCTGGCGCCAGAGCCGCCCCCAGTCCTCCCGCATGGTCTGGCGGGCCTTGCCGGACTGTTCGCGCTCAAAATCCGCACGGGCGCGGTGCTGGGCCAGCCTGCGCAGCCACGAGCGGCGGATGGAGCCACCACGCCGGGCGGTGGGGCTCCACGGGCCGGTCAGCTCCTCCTCGGCCGGCAGGTCGGGCAGGGTGGCGCAGCATTCGGGCATACAGGCAACAAGGGTGGGCTTTCTGGCCCGCAGCGTGGCCTGTAGCGCTGCCATAATGCCACCAAGGTCATGGGCACGCACTTTGCGCACGCTCCACCCCGATGCCCCAAACCGGGCCAGTGAGTCCGAAAAATCAGCCGGGTCGGTCAGGGGGGAGGGGCAGACAAGTACGGCCATGCGGTTCAGGCCAAAGCGGCTGGCTAGTTGTGCGGCTTCCAGCGCAACACCTGTGGCCAGATCACTGTCACGCGCCAGCACCCATGTGCGGTGGTTTACAAGGGAGCGGCCATAGCGTTTGGCCAGATGCTGTTCGGCTAGCGCCATGCCGGCCGCCGCAGCCATGCCCTGCCCCGCTGGGCCTGTGGCAATTTCCACGGCCGGGTGCTGGCCATATTCCAGCGTTGGGCTTAATTCCTGCGCGCCGGCCGGGGCAGTCAGGCGTAACATGGCGGCCAGCAGGGGCAGCATGGCGGAAGAGGGTACTACGCAGCGGTCCCTGTCCGGCCATGTGGGCATTGCGGGGTCAAAGCGGAGAATGCGGCACCATAGCGCTGTCATGGGCAGGCACATGGTCTGGAGTTCGGTCCGGGTGTCCTCTTCCGTGGTGGCGGAGGCCAGAAGCGCGCGGGCTGCCTTGTCCATACGCAGCACAAGGGCGTCCTGCGTGTGGGAGGCGTGTGGTATGGTGTGGTCTGTGGAAGATGTGCCGGCCATCAGCCCTGTGTTTTGCCCAAGGGAGTGCAGTACAGAAGTGCCCCGCGCAACCCGCCCGGTGCCGCTGGGTAGTTAACCAGAGAGCAAACGGTACCCGCAAGAGGCAGTTTGGCGGTCGAATACGTGTTTTGCAGCCGGGTTACAGGTGTAAGGGCTTGCGCCGGGCGCGTGGGAGCGCGAAAGAAGGGGCGGATACCTTGTAAATACGTGCGTCTGGTGCGCTGCCTTGTTTCAAGTGGAGAGTGGTCCGGTCATGCTGTCTGTTTTTCATGCCGCAAAAGGGGGGCGCGCTGTTGGGGCGGCGCTCTCGGTCTGCCTGCTGGCGGGCATGGTCGGGTGCAAACCGCTGGACCAGAGAACGTTTGACCCTTCCGCCAGCGTTGAGCCCAAACCGTATATTCCCCCTCCCCCTCCCGGTCCGCCACCCGTGCCGCCCCTGATTGAGCTGGTGGCGGGCACGCCACAGGCGGAGTGGAAGGCGCCGGTGGACCAGATTGCGCACAAGGCTCTTGCGCGTAAAAAGGAAGTGCTCTTTGTTGTAAGCTGTCTGGTGCCACCACAGGCCGGGCAGGAGGCGGAACAGACC
Organism: Acetobacter sp. DsW_54; assembly: GCF_002153575.1. Taxonomy (NCBI): domain Bacteria; kingdom Pseudomonadati; phylum Pseudomonadota; class Alphaproteobacteria; order Acetobacterales; family Acetobacteraceae; genus Acetobacter; species Acetobacter sp. DsW_54. The sequence goes on along the minus strand of NZ_JOPD01000024.1, from coordinate 31,040 downwards.
GCCTTGCAGGAGCTTGTCCAGCATGACGGACACGCCATTATGCAGGAACTGGTGGACGCAGGCGCGCCCGAAGCACAGGTGGAAATGTCCGCTATGCCGGATTCGTCGGTGACGAAGCCCACCATACGGGTGTATGTGCGATAGGTTACCGAACCGAAACGCAAAAGTACGAAGACAAAAGGCCAGACGGCCGATGGGTAAGCCCATGCCCCGACCGTTTCTGACGAGAAGCGAGGAGAAAACAAGCGTGGGAGCGATCAAGAACGCCCGGCATCCATTTTACGAACACTGTGAGGAAGCGCTGGGGCGGATCAAGCAGCAGGGGCGTTACAGAACCTTTACGCCACTTGCGCGTCAGGCAGAACGCTTTCCCCTGTATGAGGAATACGTGGCCAACATGCCCGAAGGGCGTGAGGTTATCGTCTGGTCCACAAACGACTATCTGGGCATGGGCGTAGTGCCCGAAGTGCAGGATGCCGCCATTGCCGCCATTCGCGAGCATGGCGCAGGAGCGGGGGGCACGCGCAATATTGCTGGCACCAGCCCGCTGCATAACCAGCTGGAAGCCGAACTGGCCGCCCTGCATGGCAAGGAAGCCGGGCTGCTCTTTATTTCGGGCTATGTGTCCAATCAGGCCAGCCTACAGACAATCCTGACGTCGATGCCCGGCTGGATCTGTTTTTCCGACCGCCTGAACCATGCCTCCATGATTGCGGGCATCAAGGGCGCGCGTGGCTCCCAGACCGTTATTTTTGAACATAACGACCTGCAGGACCTTGAAGCCAAGCTGGCCGCAGCCCCGGCCGATGCCCCCAAGCTGATTGCGTTTGAGAGCGTGTACTCCATGGATGGAGACATGTCCGACATTGGCGCGATCTGTGCTCTGGCCAGAAAATACAATGCCCTGACCTATCTGGACGAAGTGCATGCCGTAGGGCTGTACGGGCAGGAAGGGGGCGGCGTGTCGCAGCGCGATGGTGTGGCCGATCAGGTGGATATTATTGAAGGCACGCTGGCCAAGGGCTTTGGCGTGCATGGGGGCTACATTACCGCTTCGGCCGAAATTGTGGACTTCCTGCGCTCAACGGCATCGGGGTTTATTTTCACCACAGCCCTGCCGCCATCCGTGGTGGGGGCGGCGCTGGCCAGCGTGCGCAAGGTGCGGGCAGAAAACTGGCGGCGCGAGTCCCTGTTTGAGCGTGTGCATACCATGCGCCAGCGCCTGCGGGCTGCCGGTGTGCCCTTTACCATGACGCCAAGCCATATTGTGCCTATTCCCATTGGGGATGCCGAGCGCTGCAAGCGGATCTGCCGTCGTCTTCTGGTGGAGTTTGGCCATTATGCAACGCCGATCAACTACCCGACCGTGCCCGAAGGCACCGAGCGCCTGCGCCTGACGCCCGGACCCTTCCATACGGATGAGATGATGGACGATATGGTGCGCGCACTTGCGCATCTGCTGCGCGAGGAAGGGGTTATTCCCCAGCCGGTTGCGCAAAAGGTCGAAAACGTAGCCTGAGGCAGAACCGGCCCTGTTCTGGTCTGTTTAAAAACCCTCCATGAAAATGGAGGGTTTTTTATTGCAGGTTATAATGTGCTGGCAGGCTGTGCATGTTACTTGTCATTTGCGCCAGTTCTGAAACATTGATGAACAGATTGTCGCAGATCGCATTGGTGTTGTGCACTGTTTCGTTATTCTGGGCGGTGGAAACATTAAGTTTCTGCATGATCTGGTGCAGTTGGTTAATTTCTTCTTTTTGTACCAGTGCTGTTTCTTCAAACTCTTTAAAGGAACGCTTTATTTTTTCAACGTGGTGAATAATGCCGGCCAGTGTCTGGGAGTTGTCGCACATGGAGCCGGAGCAGGTATGTATGGAATCCTGCAAGTAGGAGATAAGTGTTCTGGTGCGGAGTAGGGATTCCGATGTCATGTGTGACAGGCTACGGATTTCCTGCGCAACTACACCAAAGCCAGCACCATAGCTGCCAGCCTTGGAGGCTTCTATGGTGGCATTGATCCCCAGAATATTGATCTGGGAAGAAATGCTTTTCATGATATTAAGAATTTTACCAATATCTTCTGATGCTTCCGATATTTTTTTGAATTTTTCTATGGTGTCGTTAATTTTTACGCATGATTCCCGTATGCTGGTGGAGGCATGCTGAATATAATTTCTGGATTCTTCCATTTTTATATTCTGGTCTTGGGTTTTTTCTATGGTTGATTTTATGCGTTTGTCAGATTCCTGCAAATGCTGGTTTTGCGTGCGGTTCCGCTCCGAAAGGTTTTCGGACTCATCCCTCAGGCTGCGGGATTCCGCACTGATCGAATGGGTTGCGGTCTGGATTTTATGCAGTGTTTCATGCAGCGTTATGGTTCTGGTCTGGAGTGTATCTGAAATACGATTGCTGTGGAGGTAGGACATCCGCATAAGGTCAAACGGAGTGGCCGTGCCAACGTAGCACTGGTTATGTGTAATTATAAAAGATTTGTTAATGTCGGATATTTTGTTGTTCAGAATCTTTTTTGTAAAATCCAGAATGGGCGTTCTGGCCTCCACCATAAGTGGGCTATCATCCATCAGCAGTGTAACAGGGCGTTTGTGATACAGGGCGTATGAAAACGGACTGGACATAAGGGAAAGGAACTTTTGCCTTTCCACCACGCCAACGGGAATATTCCTGGCGTTGATAATGCAAATATGATGGGTGTCTGGATGATTTTTAAAAATCTCCATGACGGCACTTCCGGATTCTGTCGGGCTGAGTCTGAATCCGTCTTGCGCGAGGGAACCCATGCTGTGCTGGTCGAATGTTTGCGGCAGGGTCATTTGTCTATTTTTTGGTTAAAATAAAAGGGTTTTTGAGCGTAGTGCCAGTTTTTGCGAAGGGTAAAGTGACAGTTTTGTGTCGCTCCGCTGGCCGCCGTGTTGACGGATTGCGGGAGAGAACTGCAAATCCGTCCATTTCAAACAGGTTTTAAAAAAGTGAAGTCTGTAAAATTAATATGAAAGTTTGGTAAAAAATCTGTGTCATAAAAAGGCGGTATCACCATCCGGGCATACCTGTGCCCGGATGGTGTGCCTGTGGCGGTTAGTGCGCCTGCTTCAGCTTTTCAACCGCAGCTTTCAGGTCGTCCAGAGAGACCGCGCCGGGAATAATCTGCTGTTCGCCAATAATAAAGGTAGGCGTGCCATCCAGATCAATCGAGCGGGCAAGGGCTACGTTCTGTGCCAGTGCTGTGGCTACGGCGGGGCTTTTCATGTCCTTTACCAGCCGGTCCGCATCCAGCCCGGCCAGTGCCGCTGCATGGCGGATACGTTCCATGCCGGGGGCGGAGGTGTCGGCCATAAGAGCCTGCTGGAACGGCTTGTAGGCATTCTGTAAACCGGCGGCCACAATGGCCTGAGAATCCAGCACACTGTTCGGCCCCAGTACGGGAATGACCTTTTCCACCAGCTTCAGGTCCGGTTCAGCGGCAACCAGTGCATCAAGGTCTGGCAGTACCTTGCGGCAGTAAGGGCAGCGCGGGTCATAAAACTCGACAATGCTCAGCTTGCCGTGGGGGTTGCCCAGAACAATGTCGCTTGTGCTGTTGCCAAACTGCGCCTTGTTGTGGCGGACAACATCCAGCGCGGATGTCGCCTTCTGCTCTGATGCCTTGCTCTGCATGGCCGCCACGGCATCGGTCAGGATTGTTGGGTCGGTTTTAAGCGCATTGCGTACGATCGAGACAATCTCGGCCCGCTGGGCGGGGGTAAAGCTGCCATCGGTTGCAGCATGTGCGGCTGTCTGGCCGCCCAGTGCAAGCAGGGTTGCCAGAGCGCCTGAGGCTGTCAGACGATAGAAAGATGAGATCAGTTTTTGCATGGTGTCCTTATCCGTAAAACAGGACGCTACGGTGCCCGCCCGCTTGGGGCAAGGGAATACACAGAGTGTTCTGCAACAAAGGTGCCACGCAAGTTGTGTTGCTGATAGCCCCAAAGCAGGGTAATCCAGCTATGAGATTAAAGTACAAAAACGTCTGCCCGCCGGACGGGCCCAGAAGTGGAGAGCGCTAGGCGTGGCTGCCCGATTCAACAAACACCGTTCTGTCCTGCCCCGCACCGGCTTGCCCGGTCGTGCCCGCGCGGCAGCGCTTGCTCTTGCCCTGACCAGCACACTGGCGGCCTGTGGGGGGGCGGATGACCACGTGAACCAGCCGGTTGTCAGCGGGTTTGTCGGGGCTGTGGCGGCGGATGAACCGCGCGCGGCTCTGGTCGCGCGGGACATTCTGGCCAAGGGTGGCAATGCGGCGGACGCGGCTGCGGCACTGGGGCTTGCGCTTTCGGTTTCCCTGCCATCGCGCGCCTCCCTTGGTGGGGGAGGGGCCTGCCTTGCATGGCGCCCGGGTGAGCCTGCGGGACAGGCGTTTGTTTTTGTGCCTCAGGGTGCCGCCCAGACCAACGCACAGGCAGACCGGCCTGCATCCGTGCCCCTGCTCGCGCGTGGGCTGTTCCTGATGCAGATGCGTTATGGCAGCGTGGATTTTGCAGACCTTATTGTGCCTGCGCGGAATCTGGCCTCCCGCGGGGTGCCCGTCGGGGGGCTGCTGGCAGCGGATCTGGCGGCTGTTCAGTCCTCCCTTTTGGCGGATGACAAGGCACGTGCCGTTTTTGGTAACGACAGCGGGCATGTGCTGGCAGCAGATGACATACTGGTGCAGACCCGTCTGGCGGGGGCGCTTGAGCGCATGCGCATTGCCGGGGTGGGTGACCTGTACACAGGCGCTCTGGCCCAGACCTTTATTGAAGGGGCGCAGGCTGCGGGTGGTGGCCTGTCCTCTGCAGACCTGCGAGGGGATGTTCCCGTGGCCGAGCCCCCGCTTACGGTGCATGCCCGTGGGCTGGACATCAGTTTTCTTCCTCCCCCGGCCGATGGCGGGGTTGGCATGGCTGCGGCCTATATGGCCGGTGGCCGTGGTGGGGAGCGTGTTGTAGCGGCATGGCGGGCGCGCCAGAGCGGCAAGGGCAGTGCGACCATGGTGGCCGATGCACAGGCACTGCTTAATTCTGGCAGCCTCTCCTCCGGCGGGGCGCTGCCTGCGCTGCCAGCCTCCACCTCCTTTGTTGTGACCGACCGGCAGGGCCAGACCGTGGCCTGCGCACTGAGCATGAACAATCTGTTCGGCACAGGGCGTATTGCAGGTTCGACCGGCATTGTGCTGGGGGCCTCTCCCGCACAAAGGCCGCTCCCCCTGCTGGCAGCGGGTATTGTGCATCAGGGCACGGATTTCCGCGCGGCTGCTACGGCCTCGGGGCAGAATGTGGCGGCTGATACAGCGGCCATTGCCTTGCAGGCAGCAGTTGCAGGCGTGCGTCCGCAGGTGACCAATGGCAACGGACGGGCCAATTTTGTGTCCTGCCCCGGTGGGCTTTCTGGTGGGGCTGGCCGGTGCTTTGGCTGGACGGACCCCAGAGGAGCTGGCCTTGCGGTGGGGAGCACCCCTGTCGCGCACTAGGTCTGGCGTTATAAAAATCAGGGGTGGCGTGCTGGAGCAGCATGCCGCCCTTGCTATGTTTTTCTTTTGTTCTATAATGGAACAAAACGGGTCCAAATTCTTAACGGGGTTTGTGCCGGAGCCTGAGCCTTCGTGGCGGCGCGTTGCGGAGCAAAAATGTTTGTGGCAGGGGTTTTAAACCTGAACCAACAGGTTTCAGGCTCGGGGTCACGCGGGGGCCCGGTCTGGTTGTTCGGCTCATAAGCTGAGGGAATGGTAGAGAATGGATAAGGCAAAGGCGCTGGAAGGCGCTCTTGGGCAGATTGAACGGGCTTTTGGCAAAGGGTCCGTCATGCGGCTGGGCCAGCGGCCCAAGGAACAGTCGGATGTCATCTCCACCGGCTCGCTCGGGCTGGATATTGCTCTGGGCATTGGTGGTCTGCCCCGTGGCCGTGTGGTGGAAATTTACGGGCCGGAAAGCTCGGGTAAAACCACACTGGCGCTGCACGCCATTGCAGAGGCGCAAAAACGGGGCGGCACCTGCGCATTTATTGATGCCGAACACGCGCTGGACCCCGGCTACGCCAAAAAACTGGGCGTGGATGTTGATAACCTGCTGATCAGCCAGCCCGATGCGGGTGAACAGGCGCTCGAAATTGCTGACACTCTGGTGCGGTCAGGGGCGATTGACGTGCTGGTGGTGGACAGTGTGGCCGCCCTTGTGCCCCGTGCCGAACTTGAAGGCGATATGGGCGACAGCCATGTGGGCCTGCATGCCCGCCTGATGAGCCAGGCCCTGCGCAAGCTGACCGGCACAGTCGCACGCTCCAATACGCTGATGATCTTTTTGAACCAGATCCGCCTTAAAATCGGTGTGATGTTCGGCAACCCCGAAACCACAACGGGCGGGAATGCGCTCAAGTTCTATTCTTCTGTCCGTCTGGATATCCGCCGCATTGGCTCGATCAAGGACAAGGACGAGGTCACGGGCAACCAGACGCGCGTCAAGGTCGTCAAGAACAAGATGGCCCCGCCCTTCCGTCAGGTCGAGTTTGACATCATGTACGGTGAAGGCATCAGCAAGGTGGGGGAACTCATCGACCTTGGTGTGAAGGCCGGCGTGGTGGAAAAATCCGGCGCATGGTTCTCCTACGACAGCCAGCGTATTGGTCAGGGGCGCGAGAACGCCAAGCAGTTCCTGCGCGATCACCCCGAAATGGCGGCGGATATTGAGCGCAAGGTGCGTGAACACGCAGGCGTTGTGGCTGAAGCCATGATGGTCGCCCCCGAGCATGATGCCGAGAGCGAAGACTAACTACCCGATACGGCGGGAGAGCAGGCAGGCCTGTGGGTCGTATGATGCCAGAATGGCCTGTTCTTCCGCACTGATCACATCGGGTATAAACCCCTGCCGCGCCCAGAACTGAAGGGCATGGCGGGTGGATGTGAGGGTCAGTGTGTTCAGGCCCGCTGTGCGCGCGGCCTCTTCGGCCCGGGCAATGGCCATTTGTGCATAGCCCCTGCCGCGCCCGGCCGGCGCTATGGCCACATCATGAATATACCAGCGGTCCGCCGGAGCGGGCAGGGCACCGAGCAGGGTGTTCAATGGGGGGGAAAGCAGCCCCCGCCACGGGTGGCTGATCAGGTAGCCCGCTAACATTCCGTCCAGCATCAGGCTCAGGCAGCCAGTGGGGGCGAGGCGCAGGCGTTCGGCAAAAATATCTGTATCTTCGGGGTAGTCAGGGTGCACACTGCCAGCCAGTGCTGTAACGTGGGCAAGATCATCTGGCGTCATCAAACGCCAGATGGTATCTGCGCGCGAAGTGTTCATACCAAGGTTCCGCTCTTTATGCGTGGTGTTGCACGGAGCTACTTATGACTGAAAAGCAGAGATCATGACAGGCCGACTGAGACTGACATTGCGGGTTGATGCCGATGGACGTGCCGCTCTGGGGCATGGCAAGGTTCGCCTGCTGGAGCAGTTGGCCGAAACCGGCTCTATTTCTGCGGCAGGGCGTGCCATGGGCATGTCTTACCGGCGTACGTGGCTTTTGGTGGATAACCTGAACCAGCTTTTTGTGGAGCCGCTGGTTATGACCCGGCCTGGCGGGGGTGGTGGCGCATTCCTGACCGAGACAGGCAAAACCGTTCTGGCACTTTATCGCCAGATCGAGCGTGACGCGGCGCAGGCGGCCCGTTCTGGTATCAGCCAGATGGAAGCCCTGCTGGCACCTGCGGCCGAATGCCTCCAAAAAACCTTATCTGAGTGACAAAATGCATGGCGTAGGTACAATCGCGCCAGAGATTTATTGGTCATAGCGGGAGATTAAAGTGTCATCAAACGTACAGCGACGCGGGGTCATTCGGGCCGGGGCGGGCGTGACTTTGGCATCGCTCGTTGGCGGAGTCGCCCGTAAGGCACGGGCGGAGGGGCTGAGTGGCGCCACCGGCAAGTTTGATGATAGCACCGTAATCCAGATTGCCCGCAGGCTGGCCAATGCGGAGTACCATCCGCCGGGGCAGAGCCTGCCCAAAGCGTTGGATAATCTGACGTTTGACCAGTATCGTGGCATTGCCTACCGGCCCGACCGCGCCTTGTGGGCAGGGGATAACCTTGCGTTTGACGTGGAGTTCTTCCCCCGCGGTTTTCTCTACCGCCCCCGCATAGAAATTTATGAGGTCCGGGACGGGCAGGCCGGCACTGTGCCCTACTCCCCCGACCTGTTCACTTATTCCGACCCCGCCTTGCGGGTTACGGATGATCTGGGTTTTGCCGGTGTCCGCCTGCGTACCGCCATTAACACCCCCGGTGTTATGGAGGAGTTCTGCGTATTTCTGGGGGCGTCCTACTTCCGGGCTGTGGCCAAGGGGCAGGATTATGGGCTTTCCGCCCGTGGGTTCGCCAATGGCACGGGGGATCCAAAAGGGGAAGAATTCGCACTGTTCCGCGCATTCTGGCTGGAAAAACCGCAGCCGGGCGTACAGTCCATTGTTGTGCATGCCCTGCTGGACAGCCCGACGGTAACAGGGGCCTTCCGCTTTACCATCCGCCCGGGCGACAACACTGTGTTTGACGTGCAGACAACCCTGTTCCCGCGCGCCAAAATCGAGCAGTCCGGTATCGCTCCCCTGACCGGCATGTTCTATTTTGATGTTAACGACCATAACCACGTCGATGACTGGCGCCCCGCAGCGCATGACAGCGAAGCCCTGCAAATGTGGACCGGTGCGGACCAGCAGCTTTACCGCCCGCTGCGCAACCCGCTGGATCTCCAGTTTTCCACGTTCTCGGATGTATCCCCCCGTGGGTTCGGGCTAATGCAGCGCCGGCGCGCCTTCCATGATTACGAAGACCTTGCCCTGCATTACGAAAAACGCCCTTCCCTGTGGATCGAACCGATCGGGGACTGGGGTGCTGGCTGGGTTGATCTGGTGGAAATCCCCACGCCCAACGAAGTGAACGATAACATCGTCTCCTTCTGGCGGCCCAAGGAACCCTTGCGCGCGGGGCAGGAATACCACTTTACCTACCGCATGTACTGGGGGTGGGATGCGCCCTTCCCCACACCGCTTGCCCGTATAGGCGCGACCCGCGTGGGTTCGGTGGTGGATAATAATGATGCCCGTTTCTTTGCCATAGACTTTATGGGCACTCCCTTTGAGCATCTGCCAAAGGATACGCATTTCCATGTCACGCCCAAAACATCGGCGGGCACAATCCAGAATGTGGTTGTCGAGCCTAATCCGGCTATTAACGGAATCCGCACCACGTTTGAGTTTATTCCGGGGGATGCCAAGGTCGCTGACCTGAGTGCGGTGCTGGAAACGGATTCTGGCCCCATTTCCGAACAGTGGCTGTACCGGTGGACGCCCTGATTATGCCGGATATGAATACGGGCGCCTCTGAACGACCTTTTGAAGCCCTGCCCCCCGAAGCACGGCTGGATATGCCGGTCCAGAACCTGCAAAAACCCGCCAGTATGGAAGGGCGCGGGCGCACGCCTGCCACATCGCCTTCCAGCATTGTGCTGCGCCGCCTATCGGTTATCGGGTCCGCGCTCGCACTCACGGCGTATGGGGCATGGCGCACGCACATGGTTATGGACGAGGCGGGTGTGTCTGCCCTCGGCGTTATCATGCTGGTGCTGTTCATTGCCTTGTTTATGTGGATTGCCCTTGCGTTTACCTCTTCGGTGGCCGGGTTCTGCTCGCTGGTAACGCATGGCGGCCTTGGGCTTGGTATCCGCCGCGCAGGCCCCCTGCCCCAGCTGACCCGCAGAACCGCCCTGTTGCTGCCCACCTATAACGAACCCCCCCACCGCGTTATGGCCGGGCTGCGGGCCATTTACAGCAGTCTGGAGGAAACGGGGCAGCTTGGCAGTTTTGACCTGTTTATCCTCTCCGACACGACCAACCCGGATGTATGGGTCAAGGAAGAAGCCGCTTTTCTAGCCCTGCGGGAGCAGGTTGGCGGGCATGAGCGTATTTTTTACCGCCGCAGGCACAACAATGTAGAGCGCAAGGCGGGCAATGTGGGGGAATGGGTGCGCCGCTTTGGGGCAGCATACGACCACATGGTTACGCTGGATGCGGATTCCGTCATGTCCGGCCAAACGCTGGTGCGTATGGCGGATGCCATGGAGCGCAACCCCGGCGTGGGGCTGATCCAGACACTCCCGGTTATTGTGGGGGGCACGACCCTGTTCGCCCGCTTGCAGCAGTTTGCCGGGCGTGTGTATGGCCCCATTATTGCGTATGGCATTGCCTGGTGGCATGGCTCGGAAGGCAATTACTGGGGGCACAACGCCATTATTCGCACCCGCGCCTTTGCCAGTCAGGCGGGGTTGCCCCATGTGCCCGGCAAGCCGCCTTTTGGCGGGCATATTCTTAGCCACGACTTTGTGGAAGCCGCGCTGATGCGCCGTGGTGGCTGGGCCATTCACATGATCCCCGCACTGGATGGATCGTATGAGGAAAGCCCGCCCTCGCTGACCGATGTCGCCATTCGTGACCGGCGCTGGTGTCAGGGTAACCTGCAACACGTCAAGGTGCTGCCCACCAAGGGGCTGCACTGGGTCAGCCGCATGCACATGGTTGTGGGCATTGGCGCGTATGTGACCTCCCCCCTGTGGCTGGTGTTCCTGCTGACCGGGATTTTAATTTCGCTTCAGGCGCATTTTCAGCGTCCTGAATATTTTGGGGATACCAAGCTCCTGTACCCGCATTGGCCCCATGTGGACCCGGTGCAGGCCAAATACGTGTTTATTGGCACAATGGTTGTGCTGCTTGCCCCCAAGCTGCTGGCCTATATTGCCCTGCTGCTGGACCCCGAGGCACGGCGCGGCAGTGGTGGGCCGGTCCGTGCGGCTGTGTCCGTGCTGGTGGAAACGCTGATTGGCGGCCTGATCGCACCCATTGCCATGCTTATCCAGACATCGGGCGTTATCTCGATCCTGAGTGGGCATGATTCCGGCTGGAATACCCAGCGGCGTGATGATGGCGGTATTCCCTTCATGGAAGTGGTGCGCCAGTACGCGCGCTTTACCTTGTTTGGGCTGGTGCTGGGGGCTGGGGCATGGGTTGTTTCTCCCTCCCTGTTTTTCTGGATGACGCCGGTTCTGCTTGGGCTGGTGTTTTCCATTCCTCTGGTTGCCTTTACCAGCAGCCGGAATGTGGGGCTGGGTTTCAGGCGGGCAGGGCTTTTGCTGGTGCCCGAAGAAACACAGACCCCCGATGTCCTGCAAAAGCTTGAGCATGAGGAGGCGCAGGACCAAACCCCAACCCTGCCCGACGATGCCCTGCGCGCCCTGCGGGCTGATCCCGCATTGTGTCAGGCGCATATTGCCATGCTGCCAGCCGAGCGCCGTGTGGGGGACCCCATTAACGCCGATCAGCTTGTCGGTCTGGTCAAGCTGGCGGAAGCGCCCTCCCTGCCGGATGCGGAACGCCGCCTGACGGTTAAGGAAAAAGCCGCCGTTCTGGGCAGCCGCAAAGGTGTGGACCTGATTTTGCACCTCCCCGAGTCGTAACAAAACGGCGCGGGGTGGTGGCCCTGTTATGGGGCCGATGGGTGTGCGGCCTGCTCAGGCAATGCGCTGGCCAGCCACCCAAACTTCCTGCACGGTGAGTGCCTTATCCATAACAACAAAATCGGCGCGTTTGCCTGCGTGCAGGGTGCCCCGGTCATGCAGGCCCAGATACTGGGCCGGGTTGCGTGTGAGCAGCACGGCGGCCTGATGCAATGGCAGGCCTGCCTGCACCGCGTTGCGCAACGCGGTATCCAGTGTCAGCACACTCCCGGCCAGATTGCCGCCGGGCAGGCGGACCGCGCCGTGCTTCACCATAACCTGCTGCCCGCCCAAAAGGCTTGGACCATCGGGTAGCCCGGTGGCCCGCATGGCGTCTGTTACAAACAGCAGGCGTTCGGGCATAACGCGCTGGGCCAGCCGGAAGGTGGCGGGGTGGACGTGGTGCGTATCAAAAATCAGTTCGGCGTAGGCATCGCTGCACATCAGGGCCGTCGCGGGGCCGGGCTTGCGGCTTTCTATGCCAGCCATGGCGTTAAACAGGTGGGTGGCGCCTGTTACGCCCCCTGCGGAGCAGATGCGGCATATGGCCTGCTCGGTTTCTTCATACCCGGCAAGGGTGTGCCCAAGGCTGACCCGCACACCAGCCTGCGCAAAAAGCTGCATGGCTTCCTGCGCATGGGGGAGTTCAGGGGCGAGCGTTACAACGCGCACGCAGCCAAACGCCAGAACTTCCGCCACGCGTTCGGGGGTTGGCGCCAAGGCGTGGGGAGGCTGCGCACCCAGCTTGTGCGGGCTTACAAACGGGCCTTCCAAGTGTGCACCATGTATGTTGGGGCCGTCTGGCATGGTGGTGCCGCAAACTTCGGCAATGGCGGCAAGTGCGCCAAGCACGTCTGCCCAAGGGCTGGTAATGGTGGTGGGCAGTATGGTGGTGGTGCCATGGCGGGCATGGAAGCGGGCAAGTGTGTGAATGGCCTGTACGCCGTCCATGGTATCCGCTCCATTGCCGCCATGCACATGGCCATCAATAAAGCCGGGTAAAATATAACGGTCGGGAATAGCGGTGTTATCTGGCGTTACGGCCTGTATCTGCTCCGCAAAGGTTACATGGCCTGGAACAATGCGTTCGGGCAGAACAAGATGCCCTCTGAGTTCGGTCATGCTTCAGATTTCCTTCACCATAGGCGGGGTTTTGCGTAAATCCCTGTTCATGAAGTGGAACGCGTACAGGGTGATGAGAGCGTAGGCTAAAAGGGCAAGGCATGTGAATGCTGCCTGAAAACCCATGACGGGTTTTAAAAGAACAAAAAGCTGGGGCACAACCCCACCCCCGCAATATGCCATGACCAGAAAAGCCGAAACCTGCGCCGTATGTTGGCCGGAACCTTTAAGAGCCAATGGAAACAGGGATGGAAATATCATGGAGTTTGCAAAACCTAGCAGGGTAACGCAGGCAACGGACATGTAGCCGTGCGTAACCCATGCTCCCACGCTGAGCAGCCCCCCACACAGGCAGGAGAGGGGGAGATAGCGTTCCTGTGTGATCAGGCGGGGGGACAGGACAAGCCCCGCCACATACCCGCAGAGCATGAAAAAAAGAGTAAGGGATGTAAAAAACTTTGTCTGATCAAGGGATATGCCAAAACCCTGTGCATAGGTTCCCACAGCATCACCGGAAAGTACTTCTACTCCTACATAAAAAAACATCGCCCCGGCACCCAGCAGGGTTCGGGTATTGAGGGAGGAGAGAAGTATTTTTATAAAACTTGTTTTTGAAGAACTATTTTTGCAAATATCTGTACGAATTTCCGGCAGGGATGACCGCAAAACCCACAGGGCTGTCAGGGCCAGAAAAAACGCCATGCCCATATAGGGCCAGTAAACACTGTTCAGAAAATCCTGTTGTACAGACAGGCGTTGAACCGGGTCGGTCAGGGCAGGCAGAGCCGCGGATATATCGGCCATGTGACGCATGGCCAGTGTGGCCAGCGCAACGGGGGCCACAATGCCCCCCAGCTTGTTGCAGATGCCCATAATGGCAATGCGCTGTGCACTGCGGTTTTCAGGGCCGAGAAAGCTGACATATGGGTTAATGGCCACCTGCAGCAGGGCCAGCCCCATGCCCAGTACCAAAAAGCCCCCCAGCGCACCGGGGTAGGAGCGCGCATGCAGGCACTGGCCAGTCAGCCCCATGCCGCCCGCCATGACCAGCAGGGCATAAACCAGCCCGTTTTTAAAACCGGTGCGTGTGACACTCAGGCTCGCGGGGATGGAAAAGACAAAATAGGAAAAGTAAAAAACAAGCGGCACCATAAATGCTGCCAGATCATTCAGGGTAAAGGCGACCCGCACAAAAGAGATCAGCGGGCCATTCAGCCATGTGACAAACCCGATGATGAAAAACAGCGCCGCGCTAAGCACCAGTGGCCGCCACCCATAAGGCCCAGCCGGGCAGGGTATGCGTGCGGCGGCTGTGGGCTGGGTGGGCGGCTGTGGCATGTCCGGCTATGGCCCGCTGTAGGGTTTTCAGGGTTTGGGGTGTGGGGCCTAGTCGGCTGCCTGTGCATCCTTGGACGGCAGGCTGTCTATTTTTTCGCAGGCCTGACGCAGCTCGGTGGAGGGGTTATGCGTCTCGCACAGTTTTTCCACATCGGCGGCGCAGGCCTCGATCGAATTTTCAAAGTCGGATTCAAGCACGTCCTCGGCAACCGTCAGGTCCTGGTTGCGGGTGTTTTCTTCATCCTTTTGCAAAAGATCCTGCGTTTTGTGCAGTTCCTTGAGCGATTCAATACAGGCAGGCCCCGCCGCGTCGGGCTTGAGGTGCAGAACCGCAAGTTCCTTTTGCAACTGGACGTTGTTGACGTTGTTGCGCGGGGCTGTCTCATCATCGGCCATGGCAAGGGAGCCTGCGCTCAGGCCACCGGCCAGAAGAACGGATGCCATAGCGGCATGATACAAACGAAAACCGGACACGAGCACAATTCTCCTGAGTCTGCGACACTGCGCACCAATTACCCTGTTTTCTAGCCTGTCTGTGTCGGATAGGTAAAGAAACAACCCGGAAAAGCTGCCAGCAGGCTTGGCATGGACTTGGATTTGGTGCTAGGTGTGACCTCGGAAAGTCGGCGGTGGACGGACACCTTGCTAAACCGGTCAGGTCCGGAAGGAAGCAGCCATGGTGAGTTTCGTCCGGGTCATTGTTCGGCTTTCCACCCTAATTTTCCGCCCTTGTGGATCAGACCATTCTGCGCCGGTCAAACCGCGCATGCAGGGCGTGACCTTACACAGTCTGCGGGCATGGCATGAGTGATACGACTGACGAGCAGTTCCCTCACGATGAGGGGCTTCCCAGTCCGGAACCGGAAGGCCCCGGCCTGTTTGGTGATGCCGATCCGGCTCCCGCCCCCTCCGCGCCTCCCCCGCCAGCGCCCGATGCCGCAGCCCCTCCCTACAGGGTGCTTGCCCGCAAATACCGCCCCACAACATTTGATGACCTGATCGGCCAGGAGGCCATGGTCCGCACCCTGCGCAATGCGTTTGCGCTGGGGCGTGTGGCCCATGCCTTTATGCTGACCGGGGTGCGCGGGGTGGGCAAAACCACGACCGCACGCATTATTGCCCGTGCCCTTAACTGCACCGGGCCGGATGGCAACGGTGGCCCCACGGCTGACCCGTGTGGTGTATGCCCCAACTGCGTGGCCATTCTGGCTGACCGCCACCCCGATGTGCTGGAAATGGACGCCGCCTCCCGCACAGGGGTGGATGATGTGCGCGAGATTATAGAGGCCACGCGCTTCCGCCCCATGCAGGGGCGTATGAAGGTCTTTATCATCGACGAAGTGCATATGCTCTCGCGCAATGCCTTTAACGCCCTGCTCAAAACGCTGGAAGAACCGCCTGCGCAGGTAACGTTCATTTTTGCCACGACCGAACTGCGCAAGGTGCCGGTCACGGTTCTGTCGCGCTGCCAGCGGTTTGACCTGCGGCGCGTGCCACAGGCCGAACTGGCCGGCCTGTTCGCCCGGATTGCACAAAAGGAACACGTTGCCCTCTCCGACGATGCATTGGCCCTGATCGCCCGCGCGGCAGACGGCTCGGTGCGGGATGGCCTCTCCCTGCTGGATCAGGCCATTGCCCAGGGCAGTGGTGTGACGGATGAAGGCGGGGTTATTGGTGCAGGCATTGTGAGCGACATGCTGGGGCTGGCGGACCGCGAGGTGGTGTTCGACCTGCTCGACGCGGTGCTGACCGGCAAGCCCGACAAAGCCCTTGCCCTGCTGGATGCAGCCTATGCCCGTGGGGCTGACCCCGGCCTTGTGCTGGGGGATATGCTGGAGCTTGTGCATATTGTCTCCCGCCTGCGGGCTGTGCCCGGTCTGGGGGACTCGGCAGATATGCCAGAGGCCGAGCGGGTGCGGGGCACACATATGGCCAGCGCCTTTACCGTGCCCGTGCTCATGCGGGCATGGCAGATGCTGGTCAAGGGTGTGCGGGAGGTGGAGAGTGCACCAGACCGCCGCGCTGCAGCAGATATGGTGCTGATCCGCCTGTGTTACGTGGCCGATCTGCCCTCGCCCGAGGATCTGGTCAAACGCCTGAGCGCTACACAGGACGATACCGGGCGTGGCGGATCATCTGCCCCCCCTTCCGCGCCACAGGCCAGTGGCCCGTCCGGGCTGGCTGGTGCACCTGTGGGGAGTGCTGGCCCGAACGGGACCGGCGCTTTTGTGGCTCCACAGGGTGATGCAGCAGGTGGGCATGAGCCGCCGCGCCTGCGCATGGTTAGCTCCGGCGGTATGGCCGTGGCCGCGCCCGTACAGGCAGCAGCCCCTGTTGTGCAGCCCGTGGCCCCGGCTGAGCCGGCCCCTCCGCCGGTCCCGCGGACATGGCGGGAGGCTGTGGCGTTGGTCAGGGAGCAGCGCGAGGCAATTCTGCACGGGCAGTTACGGCATGCCGCGCATCTGATTTCTTTTGCCCCCGGGCGGATTGTCCTGCGGTTTGAGCGTGGGGTGCCGAGCGATATTGTGCCGCAGCTCCGCCGCGTGCTGGACCGCGCAACGGGCATAAGCTGGCAGATTGAAGCCGGGCAGGAGGACGGTGAGCCCACGCTGGACGCGCAGGGCGCGGAGGTTATCCAGTTCCGCCGGCGCGAGGCAGAGGCGCACCCGCTGGTCCGGGCTATTCTGAACGCTTTTCCCGATGCGCAACTGGGTGAGGTGAATGACCACGGGCTGGATGATTACGGCCTCCCCCCGGAGGAGCCGCCCGAACTGCTGTTTGCTCCTCTGGATGCGCAGCCGCTGGATGAAGACGACCGACCATACGACCCCGGCGCCTCGCAGGACTGAAGTGAGCGGGCCGGGCTGGCAAAACAGCACGTTCTGGGCCAGATAGGGAACAGGTGATGCGCCGCAGGGGTGCGCCATAGCCGCACCACGCGGCAGACAGACAAGCTAAGGGGATGACCATGAAGAACCTTGCCTCACTGATGAAGCAGGCTACGCAGATGCAGTCCAAGATGGAAGCCATGCAGAGCACACTGGAAGCCATGAACATTGATGGTTCGGCCGGTGCAGGCATGGTCAGCGTTGTGCTGAGCGGCAAGGGGGACATGCGCTCCATTAAAATCGACCCCAAGCTGGCAGACCCGACCGAAATGGAAATGTTGCAGGACCTGATTGTTGCGGCCTGTGCAGATGCCCGCAAGAAGCTGGACGAAAAAGCAGCCGAAGAAATGCAGAAGGTCACCGGTGGGCTTAACCTGCCCGCAGGCATGAAACTGCCGTTCTGAACCGCAGATACAACCGACCTTGAGCGCGGGGGAAAGCAGGCGGGCATGGGTGGTCAGGAAATAGAGCAGCTTATTCGCCTGCTGGGGCGCCTGCCGGGTTTTGGCCCGCGCTCGGCCCGGCGTGTGGCGCTGTACCTGCTCCGCGAGCCCCATACACGGCTGGCCCCGCTGGCCCGCGCCATGGAACGGGCGGGGGAGGCCATTCGCACCTGCTCCTCCTGCGGGAATCTGGATACATCGGACCCGTGCCACATCTGCACCGACCCGCTGCGTGACAGGGGGCTGGTGTGTGTGGTGGAAACAGTGGGGGACCTGTGGGCGCTTGAACGTGCGGGGGTCCATAGGGGTGTTTATCAGGTTCTGGGGGGTACCCTGTCCCCTCTGGCTGGGGTTGGGCCGGAAGACCTTAACGTATCCGCCCTGATGACCCGCCTGCATGAAGGCACCGTGCGCGAGGTTATTCTGGCTCTGGGCGCCACGGTGGAAGGAGCCACCACCATGCACTGGCTGATGGATCAGCTGGAAGCATATGAGGGGCTGACCATCAGCCGTGTGGCGCAAGGCGTGCCCATGGGGGGCGCTCTGGATGTGCTGGACGATGGCACTCTAGCCGCGGCTCTGGGTGCTCGTCGCCCTGCCTGACAGAGTGGCGCCAACCATTAAGGGAAGAAACATACCCGTGGACATGCAGCCGATCAGCCCGGCCATACCACGCCGCGCTCTGGTAACCGGGGGTAGCGAGCGGTTTGGTCAGGCCATTGCGCTTGGTCTTGCGCAGGCCGGGTTTGATGTGGCCATCCATGACCGCGCCAACAGGGCCGGGGCGGAGGGCATATTGCATGCCGTGCGCGCGCTAGGCCGCACCGGCTGTGTGCTACAGGCCGACTTCATGCGGGAGGAGCAGGTGCAGGCCCTGTATGGGCAGGCTGCGCAGGCTCTTGGCGGCCCTTTGGGTGTGCTGGTCAACAATACCTCCACCTGTGAGCAGGATGAATGGGACAGTGCCTCGCTGGAAAGCTGGATGCTGCACATGAAGCCCAACCTGCGTGCGCCCTTTGTGCTGATTCAGGCCTTTGCCAAGGGGTTGCCCCAAGGGGCACAGGGCATGGTGCTGAATATGCTGGATGAGCATGTGTGGCCCCTATCGCCGTACTTTGTCAGCCATACCGTATCCAAAACTGCGCTGTGGACACTCACACAGACCATGGCGCAGGCCCTTGCCCCCAAAGGGATCAGGGTTAACGCCTTGGGTTCTGCTCCCGGTCCTGCCCTGCCCGGCTCCGGGCCGATGCAGGAGCAGTCTGCACGGCAATGCGCGTCTGTGCCCCCCGGCCAGGACGCTTTGCCTGATCAGGCTGCGCGGGCAACCCTTGCCCTTTTGGCCCAGCCCTTTGTGACCGGGCAGATGCTGACCCTGAACAGTGGGCAACACCTGCAATGGTCCCCGGCCCTGTTGGCCGGACATGCCGTGGAAGAATAAAAGAATGGCCGTTTTTGCTCCGTGGGCCGACCAGCCGCCGCTGCGTTGCCTGTTTTTGAAGAACATGGTGCTTGATGCCCATATTGGCGTGTTCCCGCATGAGCAGGGTGTAACCCAGCGTATTCGGGTGTCGGTCCATTATGGGGTGGATGACCGCACGGATCTGGAGGTCGGGCCGGATGACCTGAGCCGTACGGTCTCGTACGAGCGGGTGGTCCAGCTTGTGCACCGTATTGTGCGTGAAGGGCATGTGCGGCTGGTGGAAACACTGGCCGAACGCATAGCCTCCGGCGTGCTGAGCGATGACCGCGTGCGTGTTGTGCGTGTGCGCATAGAAAAACTGGATGTGTTTGCAGAAATAGAAGGTGTGGGCGTGGAAATAGAGCGCCGCCCTGCAAGCTGATTTCTGGCCCCGGCCTGCCAGCCGGGGCTGGCGGCATAAAAAAAGCCCGCTGTATGCCAGCGGGCTTTTTTTTTGGTCTGAAACACAGATGTTCAGAACCCCCTGAGGGGTCAGGATTCGTGGTCTTCCGAATCCGTGTTGACATCGATGTCTGAGCTGATGTCGTCGTCATCATCATCCAGATCAGCGGTGTCTTCCATCACATCATCGTCGTCCGTATCGTCATCGGTGTCGATATCGATATCTTCATCGGCCTTCTTGATGGGGGCAGCACTCGCTGGAACGGGGGACAGGCTGTCAGAGTTGCGGCGCAGGCGCGGCACCAGAGCAGGCTGTTCCGTTCCGCATTTGGGGCAAATGGCGGGTGCGCGGTTCAGGTCATAAAAACGGGCACCACAGGACACGCAGACGCGTTTGGTGCCGAGATCGGGCTGGGACATCTTGCTACCTGTCAATCCTGAGCAGATATTGGGGCCAACGCCCCGGAACACGAACGAACCCCGAACAGCACCGGAGTGCTGGGACAGGACTCGAACCAGACTGTTAAGGCGATGCCCAATGCCACTGTGTTTCGGGTCGTGTCAAACCCGGAGTTTGCAAAAGGTGGTATTTTCTGCATCCCCACCCCTCTTTTTCTGCCCCTGCCCGGATTGACTTGCAGGCCGTCCCGCCGGAATGAAAAGAGCATGACACACGTATCCTCCCCCTCCGCCCGTCCGCTGCGGGTTACGCGCGCGCAGGCCCCTCTTTCCGGTTCCATCCGTGTGCCGGGTGATAAATCCATCAGCCACCGCGCCCTTATGTTTGCCTCCCTCGCACGGGGGGAAACCCATATTACCGGGCTTTTGGAAGGGGAGGACGTTCTGCGCACAGCGGCGGCCATGCGCGCGCTGGGTGCACAGGTAGCGCAGCACGCACCGGGGGACTGGCGCGTGAGTGGTCTGGGCATTGGCAAGCTGCGTGAGCCTGAGGATGTGCTGGATATGGGCAATTCCGGCACGGCGGCCCGTCTTTTGTCCGGTATTCTGGCCAGCCACGGCATGGTGTCGGTCATGACGGGGGACGCCAGCCTGCGCCGTAGGCCCATGAAGCGCGTTATGGACCCACTGGCAGGTACCGGGGCCACCTTTATGGCGCGTGAGGGCGGACGCCTGCCCATGGCCATTCATGGTCTGGCGGACCCCAAACCGCTGGATTACCGCCTGCCCGTGGCCTCTGCGCAGGTCAAATCCGCCGTGCTGCTGGCCGGGCTGAACGCACAGGGGCAGACACGGGTGGAAGAACCCGTAGCCACCCGGGACCATACCGAAAACATGCTCCGCCACTTTGGTGCGCACGTTAAGGTGGAGGAAACCCCACAGGGTGGCCGGGTTATTCTGCTGCAGGGCCGCCCGGACCTTGTTGCGCGTGATGTGGTGGTGCCGGGGGACCCGTCCTCCGCCGCCTTCCCTATTGTTGCGGCACTGCTGGTGCCGGGGGCGGATATTACAATTTCCACCGTGGGGCTGAACCCCCTGCGCACCGGCCTGTTCATTACCTTGCAGGAAATGGGCGCACAGCTTGAGGTCACCAATATCCGCACCGAAGGGGGCGAACTGGTGGGGGATTTGCATGTGCGTGCATCCAGCCTCAAAGGCGTGACTGTACCTGCCGACCGTGCTCCGTCCATGATTGATGAATACCCCATTCTGGCTGTGGCGGCGGCGCATGCTTCTGGCGTATCGCGCTTTTGCGGAGTGGAAGAACTGCGCGTGAAGGAAAGCGACCGTCTGGCCGCAACCGTGGCGCTGCTGGAAAACAACGGCGTTAAAACCGCAGTGGAGGGGGATGATCTGGTTGTGTACGGCACCGGCAACGCCATTCCCGGCGGTGGCGTGGTGCAGACCCATATGGACCACCGGCTGGCCATGAGCGCGTCCGTGCTGGGGCTGGTGGCCCAGAACCCGGTGGAAATAGATGATACCGCGTTCATAGACACCAGCTTCCCCGGCTATTTGCATCTCATGAACAGCCTTGGCGCGGGGTTTGTACTATGACGCGCGGCGGACCCGTTATTGCCGTGGATGGTCCCGCGGCTGCCGGCAAGGGCACTCTGGCCCGCAAGCTGGCCGAAGCACTGGGCCTGCCGTATCTGGATACAGGGTTGCTCTACCGTGCAGTCGGGCGGCTGGCCCTTGATGCCGGGCAGGACCCCGCACAACCCGCCGAACGGTTTGCTCAGGCCCTGACGCCAGAGGACATGCTGCGCAAGGACCTGCGCCTGCCAGATGCGGCTCTGGCAGCCAGCAAGGTGGCGGCCCAGCCTGCGGTACGGGCCGCTCTGGTGGAAACCCAGCGCCGGTTTGCTGCCCGGCAGGGGGCCGTGCTGGACGGGCGGGATATTGGCACGGCCATTTTCCCCGATGCGGATGTCAAACTGTTCATTACCGCATCCCCCGCCACCCGCACGCTCAGGCGCTTTTTGCAAAGCGGAGGGGACCCGGCCGCCCCTGATGCGCAAACGCAGCTTCAGGCCATGGAAGACGCCCTGCGCGCGCGTGACGAAGCCGATGCAAGCCGGGATTCCGCACCCATGCGGGTTGCGGATGACGCATACGTGATTGAGACGGACACGCTGGATGCACAGGCCGTTCTGGCCGAAGCCTTGCGGTTTACGCGGGAACGACTCGTGGCCGCACGGGGCTGAGTGCAGGCCCCCCGTACAGGGGGCGCAAGCCATGGTTACGCATTTTTTGCCCCCATTTGCGTGATGGATGGCGCTTTAAGTTGACAAACCGGGGTCAGGTGTTCTCTGTGCAAACAGAAATCCGCCCCGATGGCGGGTTTTTCTGGATAACAGTCTGGCCTGACCCAAAAAGCGGGGGGTATTGCTACCCATTCGTTCCGTCGGGCAAGTCGTGCCGCAGTTTGCGGTGCGCAGGAACAGCCTGCACGCATGTTGCTGGCGGGCTCAGGATTTACGGTACCACATGGCTTCAGCCACCACCCAGACCACGGATCACTTCCGTGGCGAAGATTTTGCCGCCCTTCTTGATGAGACCCTTGGCCGCGATTCCGGCTTTGACGGGTCCGTTGTTCGCGGTCGCGTTGTTCGTCTGACCGACGACTACGCCATTGTTGACGTCGGCCTGAAGAGCGAAGGCCGCGTTTCCCTGCGTGAATTCGCACCTCCGGGCGTCAAGCCTGAAGTGCAGCCGGGCGATGTGATCGAACTGTACGTCGAGCGTTACGAAGACCGCGACGGCAGCATCGTTCTCTCCCGCGAAAAAGCACGCCGTGAAGAAGCCTGGACCAGCCTCGAAAAAGCTTTCGAAGCCAACCAGCGCGTTAACGGCACCATCTATGGCCGCGTTAAAGGTGGCTTTACGGTTGATCTGGGCGGCGCCATGGCGTTCCTTCCCGGCAGCCAGGTGGACATCCGCCCCGTGCGTGACGTCGGCCCGCTGATGGGTGTGCCCCAGCCGTTCCAGATTCTGAAGATGGACCGTGCACGTGGCAACATCGTTGTCTCCCGTCGTGCCGTTCTGGAAGAAACGCGTGCTGAACAGCGCAGCGAACTGATCCAGGGCCTGACCGAAGGCATGATCCTTGATGGCGTGGTCAAGAACATCACCGATTACGGTGCGTTCGTTGATCTGGGCGGCGTTGACGGCCTGCTGCATGTGACCGACATCGCATGGAAGCGCATCAACCACCCCTCCGAAGCACTGCAGATCGGCCAGCCGGTACGCGTGCAGGTGATCCGCTTCAACCCCGAAACGCAG
The DNA here is from genome assembly GCF_002153575.1 of Acetobacter sp. DsW_54. Taxonomy (NCBI): domain Bacteria; kingdom Pseudomonadati; phylum Pseudomonadota; class Alphaproteobacteria; order Acetobacterales; family Acetobacteraceae; genus Acetobacter; species Acetobacter sp. DsW_54. The sequence continues at coordinate 8,094 of NZ_JOPD01000024.1, read as the reverse complement.
CGCATCTCCCTTGGCATGAAGCAGCTTGAAGCTGATCCGTGGGAAAATGTGGCACTTAAGTACCCGCCGGGCGCTCGCTTTACGGGCCGCGTGACCAACATTACCGATTACGGCGCATTCGTTGAGCTGGAACCCGGTGTTGAAGGTCTGGTGCACGTTTCCGAAATGTCCTGGACGAAAAAGAACGTCCACCCCGGCAAAATCGTTGCGACCTCTCAGGAAGTGGACGTGATGGTTCTGGATGTGGACAGCTCCAAGCGCCGCATCTCTCTGGGTCTGAAGCAGGTTCAGCGCAATCCTTGGGAACAGTTCGCCGAAGAACACAAGGTTGGCTCCACCGTGGAAGGCGAAATCCGCAACATTACGGAATTCGGCCTGTTCATCGGCCTGTCCGCAGACATCGACGGCATGGTTCACATGTCCGACCTGTCCTGGGACGAAGCTGGCGAAGAAGCCATGAAGAACTACGAAAAGGGCCAGGTTGTAAAAGCCAAGGTTCTGGATGTGGACGTGGAAAAAGAACGTATCTCCCTGGGCATCAAGCAGCTTCAGGAAGATCCGGCAGCCGATGCGCTGGCCAGCATCCAGAAGGGCACGATCGTTACCTGCATCGTGACCGCTGTGCAGACCAACGGCATTGAAGTGAAGGTTGACGACGTTCTGAGCGGCTTCATCCGTCGTGCGGAACTGGCTCGTGACAAAGCCGAACAGCGCCCCGAACGCTTCGCCGTTGGCGAACGTGTGGACGCCAAGGTTGTGTCCGTTGACCGTGCATCCCGCAAAGTTGCCCTGACCATCAAGGGCCGCGAAGTGGAAGAAGACAAGCAGGCTATCAACGAATACGGCTCCGCAGATAGCGGTGCATCGCTCGGTGATATTCTGGGTGCAGCGATCCGTCGTCGTAACACCGAAGACTGAGCATAAAAAAACCGGGGTGGTTTGCGCCATCCCGGTTTGGCAGAATCATTTGCCATGCAAAAAATAGCGCCCCACAAGGGCGCTATTTTTTTATGGGCTATGCTTTAGTCCAGACAGGCCTTGCGGAAGGCCGCAAATGCGCGGGCACGGTGGCTGATGGCGTTTTTCTGCTCATCCGTCATTTCTGCAAAGCTGCGGGTCTGGTTTTCGGGTTCAAAAATCGGGTCATATCCGTGGCCGTTGGCGCCACGTGGGGGCCAGACAATCTGCCCGTCAATCCGCCCTTCAAAGCTGAATGTGCGCCCATCGGGGAAGGCAAGGCAGAGCACGCAGATAAACCACGCATTGCGTTCGTCCTGCCCGATGCCTTCCTCAATCCGGGCCATGGCGGCGTTAAAGTCCTTGTCCGGGCCAGCCCAGCGGGCGGAGTAAATACCCGGCGCACCCCCCAGAGCACTCACGCACAGGCCCGAATCATCGGCCAGTGCTGGCAGGTTGGCGGCCCGGGCGGCTGCCAGCGCCTTGATGGCGGCATTACCGGCAAAGGTTGTGGCGGTTTCCTCCGGTTCGGGCAGGTTCAATTCCCCGGCGGAGAGTACGGTAATGCCAAACTCCGCCATAAGGGCGGAAAATTCGGCCAGCTTGCCTGCGTTATGCGTGGCAAGCACCAGCCTGTCGCCGGATTTAAGGGTGGGGTTGGTCATGTTCAGGGCTGCTCTGCTGTGTTGACGGCAGTCAACTGGGCTTCAAACAGTTCGCCTGCACCTTTGCGGGCAAGGGCGAACAGGGAGTTAAAGGCATCCTCGCTAAAGGGTGCATGTTCGGCCGAGGCCTGAATTTCCACAATACGGTTATCAGCGCTGAGCACAAAGTTGGTGTCGGCCAGTGCGGCGCTGTCTTCCGTGTAATCAAGGTCCAGCACGGCGCCGGCACTGGTCAGCCCGCAGGATACGGCAGCGACCTGCCCGGTTAGTGGCATGCGTTGCAGCACGCGGTTGGCAACCAGCTTGCCAAGGGCCAGACGGAGGGCCACCCACGCGCCGGTAATGGAGGCACAGCGCGTGCCGCCATCGGCGTTCAGCACATCGCAATCCAGTGTAATGCAGAGTTCGCCAAGGGCTTTAAGGTCCGTAACTGCGCGCAGGGAGCGGCCGATCAGGCGCTGGATTTCCTGCGTGCGGCCGGATTGCTTGCCCCGTGCGGCCTCACGGTTGCCGCGGGCATGGGTGGCGCGGGGCAGCATGCCATATTCCGCCGTAACCCACCCGCTGCCCTTGCCGCGCAGGAAGGGGGGAACACGGTTTTCCACACTGGCGGTGCACAGGACCTCTGTGCCACCAATGCGGATAAGGGCAGAGCCTTCCGCATGGCGGGAAAAGCCGGTTTCTATAATAATCGGGCGCATCTGCCCGGCCTGTCGGCCTGATGGACGCATGCTGCTGCTCCTGCAAAACAATAACAAAGGGTTGCGCCTGCACATAAAATGCTTTTGGCAGGAGTAAAACCGGAAATAAGCCGTTATAATCGCTTATCAGACCGCCCAAAGGAGCCTGAGAGCCATGAAGCGTGGCCTGTTGCCCGCCCAAGCAATGCTACCTCCCGAACTGGATGGACGCTCCGCCAACATCCTGCGCGAGATTGTGGAAGAATACATGGCCAGTGGCGAACCCGTGGGGTCGCGCACTCTTTCACGCCGGTTGGGGCAGCCGCTTTCCCCCGCAACAATCCGCAATGTCATGGTCTCCCTGACCGAGGCGGGTCTGCTGTTTTCCCCGCATACATCGGCAGGCCGCCTGCCAACGGAAAAAGGGCTGCGTCTGTTTGTGGATGGGCTGCTCCAGTTTGGTGCGCTCTCCGAAGATGAGCAGAAGGTCATCGGCCATTCGCTGGAAGCGCGCGGACGCTCCTTGCAGGATACGTTGACCGAGGCATCCTCCCTGCTCGCAGGTATGTCCGATGCGGCGGGGCTGGTGGTGGCCCCCAAGGGTGAGGGCGGGATCAAGCACATAGAGTTCGTGGCGCTGGGTGGTAACCGTGCCCTTGTGGTGCTGGTGGGAGCGGATGGACATGTGGAAAACCGGGTGATCGAAATCCCGGCCGGGACTCCTCCCTCTGCGCTGGTGGAGGCTGCCAATTACCTGAACGCGCGCGCCATGGGGGCATCCCTGCCCGACCTGCGCCACCGCGTAGGGGCGGAAATGAGCGAAAACCGCACGGTGCTGAACAGCCTGACTGCCGAGGTGGTGGAGAGTGGTCTGGCGATCTGGAACACCGAGCGGGGGGAAAGTGGCGGCACGCTGATCGTGCGTGGCCAGTCCCGCCTGCTGGCTGATGTGGACGGGCAGGAGCGCCTTGTTGCCATCCAGACCCTGTTTGACCGGCTGGAAGCGCAGGAGACAATGCTGCGTCTGCTGGAACTGGTTGAAAGTTCGGAAGGGGTGCGCATCTTTATTGGCGCGGAAAGTGGTCTGTTTGGTACCACTGGCATGTCCGTTGTCATGGCGCCCGCCAGAAACGAGGCCAACAGAATTGTCGGGGCCATAGGCGTTATTGGCCCGACGCGCATAAATTACGGGCGTGTTGTGCCCGTGGTGGACTATACAGCGCGCATATTGGGCGAACTGCTGGGTCAGGCGTAAAAGCCGGGTCTGTCAGGGTTTGGAGCACAGGTCGGAATTCCGCCACGATTGTAAAGAGAATGGCAATGGCGAGGAGACGACAGAATATGGGAATGATAAAGGACCGGTATGACACGCACTCCACCTTCTGGTGATCCGGATTCTTCCCCCCCCCATGACCGGGATACAACACGGTCCTTTTTGTTAGGCAGGCCGCGCTTTCGCCAATGGCGTATGCTGCTGGGCACGGCTGCGGCCGTGCTGCTGGTGGGCAGTGCTGGCGGGGCCGTGGTGGTGTGGTCGCAATACCAGAGTATTGTGGCCGACCTGCCAACAGTGGATGGCCTGCGCTCCTATCAGCCGCCGGTCATGAGCCGCCTGTACGCATCGGATGACCAGCTTGTCGCCGAACTGGCGGACGAGCGGCGGGTGTTTGTGCCCTCCAACGCCATTCCCGACCGGGTGAAAAGTGCGTTTATCGCGGCGGAAGACCAGAAGTTCTGGACCCATAAGGGTGTGGACCCCGCCGCGATTATCCGCGCGGGCCTGACCGACCTGACACGTGGACGCGGGCGCAGGCCTATTGGTGCGTCCACCATTACGCAGCAGGTTGCCCGCGTCATGCTGCTGGGGAGCAATGCTGTCTCGTTCAAGCGCAAGGCCAAGGAAGCATTTCTGGCCATGCGTATCGAGCAGGTTCTGCCCAAGGAAAAAATCCTCGAGATTTACCTGAACGAAATTTATCTGGGTAACGGTGCCTATGGCATTGGTGCTGCTGCCCAGACGTATTTTAACAAACCTCTGGACCAGCTGGATAACGCGGAGGTCGCGTTTCTGGCGGCGCTGCCCAAGTCGCCCACCAATTACAACCCTGCCCGCTTCCCCGATGCAGCGCGGGGCCGCCGCAACTGGGTGCTGGAGCGCATGGCCGATATTGGCGCCATTACGCAGGCCGAGGCCCGTATGGCCGAGGCAGAGCCGCTTGTCAGCGTCAGCTATTCCCGCCCCGGCCCTGCTCCCGGCTCCGAATGGTTTGCCGAGGAAGTCCGGCGTGAGCTGCTGGAAAAATATGGTCAGGATGTCACCATGCAGGGGGGGCTGGATGTTCATACCAGTCTGGACCTGCCTCTCCAGCGTGCTGCCCAGACCATTTTGCAGCAGGGGCTTATGGCGTATGACCGCCAGCACCGTGGCTGGCATGGCCCTGTTACGCACCTGAATACCCCTGTGCCGCTCACGCAGGACGAGTGGGTGCGCGCCCTGCGCACGGTCAGTGCTCCGGCCGGCATGCTGGACCAGTGGCGTCTGGCCATTGTGCTGGATGGCAACAAGGGGCAGGTCGGCTGGCTGGAAGGTAGCGTGGTCCGCCGCAATGTTGCGCAGGGGGGTGAACCCCATACAGGGCAGATCCAGCCCAAGGATATGGCATGGGTCCGCCGGGCCCGCCCCCTCCGCACGGGTGACATTGTGATGGTCGAACCCCAGAGCGGGCAGTCCGGTGTTGCGCTGATGCAGATACCGGTTGTGGAAGGCGCTATTGTCACCATGAACGCCCGCACGGGGCGTGTTCTTGCTCTGGTGGGGGGGTGGTCTTTTCAGGCCTCGCAGTTTGACCGGGCCACGCAGGCGCTGCGCCAGCCGGGCTCCTCCTTCAAGCCATTTGTCTATCTACAGGCCATGGAGCAGGGTATATCGCCCTCTCAGGAGTTTGATGACTCCCCCGTGTCCTACGGCACATGGCACCCCAATAACTACGAAAAAGACTTCTGGGGCCCCACGTCCCTGCATGACGCGCTGCGTGAATCGCGCAACCTTGTGACCATTCGCCTTGCCGCCCATCTGGGCATGAACACGGTTGCGGATACGGCCATCAAGCTCGGGCTGGTGGATAGCATGCCCCACGTGCTGCCCGCAGCGCTGGGGGCTGTGGAAACCACGGTTCTCAAGGAGGCCGGAGCCTACGCCGCCCTTGCCGCCGGAGGGCGCAGGATTACCCCGACCCTGATTGATGATGTGCAGGACCGTGATGGGCATGTCATCTGGCGGCCTGCCAGCGGGTTGTCTCTGGTTGCGGCGTCTTCCCTGCCTGCCGCGGGGGCTGGCGCAGCCAATGGGGTGGACGCCATACACCCGGATGCACCGCAGGCGAATGCCGGTGGTGCGGGCTCTGGTCAGCCTTCCTCCCAGCCGTCGGTTGTGGTGCTCACGCCGCAGGATCTTCCTGCTTTGCGTGATGACAGGCCCGTGGCGGCATCCGAGCAGAGTGCGTTCCAGATCACGACCATGCTGCAGGACGTTATCCGGCGCGGTACGGGTGTGCGTGCGGGTGAGGGCATAGATACGCCCATCGCAGGCAAAACCGGCACCAGCCAGAACTTTAACGATGCCTGGTTCGCAGGTTACACGCCTGAACTGGTGACAGTCGTGTGGGTCGGGTTTGATACACCCCAGTCCCTTGGACGGAACGAGACGGGGGGCGCCATTGCCGGCCCGTTGTGGAACAAGGTGATGAAGGCGGCCCTCAAGGACCAGCCCAAGCTCGACTTTGCCGCCCCCGATGGCGTGACACTGGTCAGCTACGACACGGGCCGTGGTGTTGCGATAGATGCGTTCAAGGACGGTCAGCTCCCCGGTGTGAGTGCCAACCTGCTGAGCAACGTGGATGCCCAGGAGCTGAGTGCCGCCGATACAGGGGCCGAGAACATGCCGGATTCGGAAAGCGATATGGCGGCCAGCGTCAATGGTTCCGGCCCGTCTGGTGCGGCTGCGGCCAGCCCGGCCGAAGGCAACAGCGCACCCCCTCCCGCACCTTCTGGGGGTGACATTGGCATGGGTGGCCTTTATTGAAGGCCGCAGAGAACGGAATGGGACGATAATTCCCCCAAAGCAGATGGAGAACAGGCCCGATGTCCGCCGAGACAGAAGCCCTTAACGAACAGATCAAGCAGTCGGTCGCACTGCTGAGGAGGCATCTTTAACTGGGATGTCGCTGAAGCCCGCCTTGCGGAACTGAACAACCAGGCCGAAGACCCCGACCTGTGGAATAACCCCGAAGCCGCGCAGAAAATGATGCGCGAGCGTACGCTTCTGGCCAACCAGATCGAGGGTGTGCAGGCGTTGGAAACCAACGTGAACGACACCTCCGAGCTGATTGAAATGGCCGAAGCCGAAGGGGATGCCGATCTGGTGGCCGAGGGGCTGGCCAGCCTGCGCGCCTTGGCGGAAGAAGCCAAACGGCGTGAGATTGAAAGCCTGCTTTCTGGCGAGGCGGATAGCAATGACTGCTATCTGGAAGTCAACGCAGGGGCTGGTGGCACGGAGGCGCAGGACTGGGCCGAAATGATGCTGCGCATGTACACCCGCTGGGCAGAAGCGCATGATTACAAGGTCACGCTGATTGAAAGCTCGGAGGGCGAACAGGCCGGGCTTAAATCCGCAACCATTCTGGTTTCCGGCCCCAATGCCTATGGCTGGCTGAAGACCGAAGCAGGTGTGCACCGGCTTGTGCGCATTTCTCCTTTTGATGCAGCCGCCCGCCGCCAGACGTCCTTTGCATCGGTCTGGGTTTACCCGGTTATTGATGATTCAATTGAAATTGAAATCAATGACGCGGACCTGAAGGTGGACACTTTCCGTGCTTCCGGCGCGGGTGGTCAGCACGTGAACAAGACGGATTCCGCTATCCGTATCACCCATATTCCTACCGGGATTGTGGTTGCGTGCCAGACAGACCGTTCCCAGCACAGGAACCGCGCTACGGCCATGCAGATGCTGCGTGCACGGATGTACGAAGCCGAACTGCAACGGCGTGAGGCGGCAGCGGCTGAAGCTGAAGCCGCCAAGACCGATATTGGCTGGGGGCACCAGATACGGTCGTATGTTCTGGCCCCTTACCAGATGGTCAAGGACCTGCGCACAAGTGTTGAAACCGGCAACCCCGATGCCGTTCTGGATGGGGAGCTGGACGCATTTATGGCGGCAGCACTGGCCATGCGCGTAGGGGCAACCCGCTCGGAGGCAAGTGCCAGCGCGCAGTAGGCCGGGGCTGTTTGGTCCGGTCCGTTACGCGGGATGGTAAAAAAGGCGGGCTCCTTGCAGGGGCCCGCCTTTTTTCGTGTTTATAAAGTACTTAACTTCATAAAGTTCATATGCAAACTTTTCTCATATAACCTGCTTGACATCTGCCGTGCCAGATTGCCCAATCAGCCCAATGGATAAAGGTATGTCAGCAGGCGTGCCGGTTCTGAGCCATATGGCCAGATTAAAATTCCTGAGTGTTTTTCGTGGCTGAAAGCGAAACAGAGATGTTTTGTTTGGCGGCTTGAAGAGGGAGGGCCAGAATGAGTAACCCTGAGCAGCAGCCAGGTTCGGCAAAGTATGCCTTTCGGGCAAGTGCTGCTGTTGGTGTGATTGCGTTCCTGCTTGTGCTGATCATGCATGTGCTGGGCATATGGGGACTGATCTACGGGATGGGGAATGGTGACAGCCCGCCCCCGCCGGCCAGACCGCCCATTCAGACGCGCGTTCTGCCGCCGCCACCCCCTCCGCCGCCGCCGCC
>NZ_JOPD01000023.1:0-13530 GCF_002153575.1 Acetobacter sp. DsW_54 | reverse complement strand
ACCATAGGGTTCATCCTCCGAGAGTTTTACTCTCCGGTAAAACCGGGGCAGTTCATTCTGACCCTTCTGGCTGGCTTTGCGGAGTTTGAGAGGGAGATTATCAGGGAACGCTGTATAGCTGGTCTGGAATCAGCCAGGGCTAATGGTGTGCATCTTGGGAGAAAGAGTTCCCTGACCAAACATCAGAGAACACACGCCCAGAGGCTCAGGGAGAAAGGGAAATCTGTCAGTGAGGTAGCCCGTATCCTGAATACCTCACGCATGACAGCATGGAGAGCCATGAACCCCGTTCAGGCTGTATCATAAACCGCAGTTCTGATATGAAACCAAGACACGACAGCCAGAGCTTTTCTGCCATGTCCCGGAAACGTGGGGTTTTGATACGATAAATTTTATCATGACTTACTACCCTATCAATTCGAGATTTGTAATAACCACGTTTTCCAGTAGAATTATTCTACAAATATTAACGGAAGTATGAATCATGTTTAAAGCAAAAAGAAAAACTGAACCTGTTCCACGGATAGACGCTATAAAAGTGGGAGAAATAGATACGAATGGAAAGAAAATAAAAAATGTTTTTGCCAAACATAATGAATATTGCATTTTTGAAGTCGAAGATGACAACATAAACAATCAAATAAGAGTTTTAATAGATGGATATTCAGATGAATCTGAGCGTAAAATACAAGATAGATTCAATAGAGTAAAACAAAAATATATTGAAGCGAAAGGTATGTTGCCTAAATGCTCCGATATTGAAATGATGAAAAACAGAATAGCACACACACTCTCCACATGCTTGAATTCAGAAGAAACGGATGGAAATAAAGCATTTTCAGACTTGATTGAGTCAATAGTTATTGAGCATGACAATGTAGTTATGAATAGAATTATTTATTTATCGCCATGTCTATACATTTGCATAATCCTGTTTCTTCTATCTATCTGTTTTTTTATAAAATATCCTGATAGTGTGTATTTTCATTTTATTCTTCTTATTCTGTCCTCATCGCTTGGCGGAAGTCTTAGTATATTCATTAATGCGCAGAAATTAAATTTTGAGGAATTTAGGACGAAAAAATACTATTTTCTTATCGGTTTCGAAAGAATTATTGTTTCTTTTATTTCTGGAGGAATTATATATATCGCAATTCGATCTGGAATTATTGTGCCTGTATTTTCACAGTCAGCTTTTTGGGGAACTATGATGATTTTAGTTATCTCAGGTTTTTCTGAAGCATTCGTGCCTAGTATTCTGGGGAAATACCAAAAAGATAATGAAAAAAATTAATATAATTTAAATAAAAAGGAAATAAAAATCTTATTAGAATAATAAGATTTTTCCTATAAGTTTAACTTTTTTTTGATGTATTTTATTATTCGAATAGATGAAATCCAGTATACGTGCATCTATGCTGGATTTCAGATGAAATTACGGATTCAAAGAAGATATAATGAAAAATAAAAATCATATTATCATATAAAATTATATTTTTTTCTTGCTTGAAAACAAACTTCCTACATCCCAAAACTCAGGATATTTCACGTTTTCTGCAACCTTCTTGAGGTTCACAATATCCACATCATCGAAATAGACTGTGCTTCCGACTGACTTGTCGTGGCTTTCGTGCCCCAGAAAGTCATCAATCCAGGATTCACGTAAGCCACCCTCGCCATGCTCATGAATGTTTCTGAGCTTGGTAGAGACGTTATGCCGGAACGAATGGAACACTACGCTCCTGCCAATACCAAGGCGTGATTTGAACTTGCTGAAATCCCTCTGGAAGTGAGCAGAACGCTTGTTGTCCTGCCCCTTAGAGCGTTTTCCTCTCAATCTGGTTCATATCCTGCGGCGGTAAAGAAGTTTTCGCATTCTGTAGGAGTGATCTGATCGATCAATGTGCCGATCCTGTCCCACAAGGCGTCGCGTGTGCGTTCTGCGGCTTTACGGAGATGGGCCTTGAGTTTGGAGAAGGCCTTCTCGATGGGATTGAAGTCCGGGCTGTAGGGCGGCAGATAGCGCACAGTCGCACCTGCTGCTTCGATGGCGGCCTGAACGCCGGGACCTTTGTGAGAGCCGAGATTGTCCATGATAACAATGTCGCCTGGCCGCAAATCGGGTACCAGCACGCGATCGACATAGGTCTGGAAGCTGCGGCCATTGATCGGACCATCCAGGACCATGGGCGCCACGATGCCGGTCAGTCGCAACCCAGCGATGAACGTCGTGGTTTTCCAGTGACCATGTGGCACGGCGGAACGCAACCTCTGGCCACGTCGACACCGCCCGTAGCGTCTTGCCATATTCGTGGAAGCCCAGGTTTCATCAATGAAGACCAGCCGCGCCGGATCGAGATCGGGCTGGGCATCGAACCACTCCTGCCGTCGTGTCAGGATGTCCGGCCGGTCCTGTTCCGCCGCGTGAGCGGTCTTTTTTTCCATGTGATCTTATGACGCGCGAAGAAACGCCACAGCGTGCCGATTGCAAAGTGATGGCCGTTCTCAGCCAGTCGGGCGCGGATCTCGGCCAGGGTCAGATCGTCCTTCTCCGCGATCAGCGAATGAATACACTCTGCCTGCGCTTCAATCCGGTGAGACAGACGATCCCCGCCACGGGGGCTGGCAGCAGGACTGCCGGTCGTAGCGGCAAGAGCGCACCAGCGAACCGCACTTGCCGGACTGACGCCAAACCGTTCAGCCGCCTGACGCCGCGACAGACCATTCGAAACGGCCGCAACAACACGTTCGCGGAGATCCAGAGACAATGTGCGTGATGACATCCACAGCCGGCCTCCATCCCGGCTGTCATCTTGAATCAGATCACAGCCACTTTGGGAATCCCCACCGATTCATTCAGAACAGAAAACGCTCTAAAATCAAGGTCATGGAACAGATAGTGACGCTTCTGGTTTGTCGCTCTTTGTGCAAGGTCAAGCAATCCGGCTTCCTGCAAGGCTGTGCAGATAGGAACAACACGTCTTCCGGCTTCGGTCTTCGCACTCCATTCCGTCCAGGGCTTTCCTTTCAGGGCAGGGTGGTCCTGAACCAGAATGCAGGGAATACCTTGAATCTCCTGAATGTCCTGCGGTCTTAAACGACAGATTTCTTCCAGTCGCATCCCTGTGTAAGAGGCAATCCCCACAATCATGGACGCTGTCTTGTGGCTGATGGTGCCAAACTGCTAGGGTTGACCAGCAATGGTCTTTAAGTCGGTGTCACTCCAGCGCACACGATTGGTTTTGGACTTGGTGTCAAACTGCCAGCCACCAGTGAATACGTTGCGATCCACAAGGTCACGCAGAAGAAAATGCTTCCAAAGTCCGGAAAGCTTGGTGAAATGGTTTTTAACTGACTTCCCTGAGATACGGGCCAGCTTGCGTTTCTTCGCATCTGCCACAAATTCCTGAACTGTCCAGGTGTCGTTACGCTGTTTGCCATAACTTTCCGGTAGCTGTTCCATCAGGGCCTTGAAATGCCCAACATCTGCCCCGGTATAATCCCGCATGGGTTTATCCCCACAGACTTCCAGAAAGCGTTTGAAGGTGCGTTCGTAGGATTTGACCACAGTGGATTGGACTGTGGTGTCCTTGGTTTCTAGGAAAATTTTAATCGCTTCTGAAAAGAGGGGAGAAGGTTTCTCCTTCGGAGCCAGAAAGGCTTTCATATCCTTAATCTGGCTCTGGATATCCGTCAGGGCTGGAAGGCTGGCTTTGGTCTTTTTCAGGTCTGTAACAGTGCGTTCCAGCAGATGCACACTTCTGCCAGTCAGATTTCTGGCTTTCTCCAGCTTTTCCACCTGTTCCAGACTTTCCATGGAATGTCTGAGTCTCTGATGGTCGTATTGCGTCTGTAAGAATGCAATTCTGTGCGGGTAGTCCTGAATAAGCAGGTCAAAGAGTTCCTGCGCGTCTTCAGGCAGTTCATTCCTGATAAAATTTTCGTCTTCGCTGAGTTCTGTCTTGAGGTGCATTACGGAACGGAACAGCCTTTCGGTCTCTGCGAAAACTGCACACGCATATGGTTTGGCAACCTCGCGTTTGTTAGTGCCAAGGGAGAGTCATAGCTCCTTTTTGCCTACAATATCACGGATATGTGAAGGAACGGCCCTGCGGAAATGATACCCGGATTGGAGACGTATCAACATACAGACGGCTCATTTTGTAGAAGCCGATTGTAGAAGGTTCGGCTTTTATGGTTATGGGAAGACCATAAAAGTCAATTAAATCAATATGTTATGAGTGGTGCGAACTGCGGGCCTCGAACCCGCTCGCTTTAGTCGCAACTAATCAGACAACCCGTTGAAACGGAACGATAATTTCAGACGAAATCATCCTTCACATGGTGACTGCGGGTTCACTCTGCGGGCAAACCCGTGGGGCAGTCAAGAATTTAGTAGGAAGCATTGTAGGGGAAGGTGCGCTTTTTACACTCGACTGTATATCGAACGAGATATAAATTAGTAATTTGATTATCGTGTTTTTAGGTGTTTCCATGGCTGGTATAAAAAACGTTTTTTGGCTTTTTATTATATTCTTGGTTTTAGCTTTCCTCCCTCTACATATATGGTTTCTTTTGTTAATTCCTTATTTTGTTTTGGTGTTTAGAGGTTCTGATTCTAGAAAAGAAAAATTAATAAATAAAATAAGGTCAAATCTAACAGGAGATGAACAGCTTGAAATTATAGCAGTTGAGTTAAGAATCTTTGCTTTGTTTCATCGTCGTTATGCCGTCTGTGTGACTAATAATAGAGTGATCTGTATAAGACCTAAAATCCTTGGAGGCTTTCGTCCCATGGAAGAATGGCAATGGAAATATATGACAGAAGTAATGATTGAAGAGAACTCTTTTCCATCAATACAAGGTTCAAACCTTGCATATATTTTCTCATCAGATACCCCTAATAATGATAGAAGTTTTTCTATTAGCGGTTTGAATAGTAGTGATGCTTCAAAAATCTACAATTTTTCTAATTCCCAAAAACAGCAGTGGGCAGAGAAAAATCGCATACGCCGTATGGAAGAGGCTCGGGCAGCTTCTGGTGGTATGAATTTTATGCCGTCCCAGCATGCAGGTTCAACTCCTCCCATGGTGGGTGGAAGTGTTATTGAGAATAAGCTTCGAGAAGCAAAGTCTCTTCTCGATAATGGTCTAATATCTAATGCTGAGTATCAAGAAAGAAAGTCGAAGATATTGAGTGAGCACATATAAAAAATTCTAAAATGCATGGCTAAATAATAATAACGTTGTTCATAATTTTTAGGTGTGGGTGACTATTAAATAAATTGATATTTTCTGCGTTGCAGGGGGTCAACGGGGGAGGCATCTCCCCCTTGCCAGATGTTGAATGGGTAGCCATTCGACACTGCTGGCTCCCGTTAAAACGCTAACTTTTTAAAGGCTGTTTCGGGTACATTACAATCGCCATAGTCTGCCGAAGATTCACTATAGAGAAGTCGATTGTAAAAAAGTTTTTCTCTTATGAATTTATATCGACTTCTTGAAGTCGAAAATAGCGGCCATCAATTTCTAACGCTGAGTAGACATCGCAAACAGCGTAATCATTTCCATATTGTATTCCATGGAAAAAATCATTTCCTTCTTTGAAATGTATCATTCCATCTCTGGACGAAAATGGGGTCGAGACAACTAATGAATTTATTTGATTTTCGTTTCCGCCATGCTGTAGAGCTAACTCCTTCACTTTTTCTAAAATGTCACCAGGTTGGTCGCCTTGCACTATAACTGTAGCTTTGCGCTCTTTAAGGAAGCCATTACTAATGCTACTCTGGAAACCACCAAAGTCATTTGGTCTATTTAGAATGATATTTACTAAAGTTACTAGCTTCATATTTTTTCTCACAAAAATTAAAAGGGGAAAGCATCAGCTTTCTTTTCGAGTTATACTCTATTCAGTAATCCATTTATTTGGCTGGCCATTTGTGGTATTTCGAACTCGTTCAATACGGACTGTACCGTTGCCAACTTGTTGGTTTGCCCAGTCTATAGCGTCTCGTTGAGTGGGGGCCACGGTACTGGCACGTCCTAGATTGGGGCGTCGAACAGCATAATCACCTTGTGAGCGGCGTTCGACAAAAAGATCTTTAGCTTTATTCATATTACTTATCCCGCGGTAGCTATATCAATATATAGTGGACAGAATCGATTATGATCCCAATATATCTGCGTTCAGAACAAAATGGCAACATAAAAATTAATAGAGGGGATTGTATATTTTGTTCCTCATTTTCCGAATGCAATAATTTTCACAATCATATTTTTAAAGAACTGTTTTTGGGTAGTTTATAGCCTCCACGGTCTGCTGGAGATTGGTGGTGGAGAGGCTGGTCAGATAGGTTGTGGTTCCTTGGCTCTTATGGCTGGCTTCATGTCCTAACAGGCGATCAATCCATACTTCTCGGATATTTGGCATCTGCATTTCTGAGTTGAGTGGAAACGGTATGCCGGAACGAGTGAAACGTGATTTCCGCCGGGAGGCCAATCCGGGTTTTGAGCAATGAGAAAGCCCGCCCCAGCGCAGCACCTCTGTTTCCTTGCCTGGATGTTCCCAGACCCGGAAGAAGATATGGGCAGTCTGTTGTCTCTTTCACCGCCAAAATGCCTGCTTCAATAAGTTTTGAATGGACTGGTACCACGCGAGTGCTGGCGTCCGTTTTTGGTGACCAGCCATCGTCAGAATGTGGTCTGACCATAAAACAGGGAATACCATCAATGTTTTGAATATCTTCTTTGCGCATGGCGCAAACCTCGCCCAATCGCATTCCGCTATAAGCTGCAATCAATGTGGCCAGCTGGAAGGTCTGCTCTGGCACGGACGTGCTGTGCCATGAGGCGGAGGCCAGCAAAGCCAGTTCCTTTGTCGTCCAGCTTCTCCTGACGGTTTTCTGTCCGTTCTCGAAATTCCAGCCAGTCCATGGGTTGCGTGTGACTAACTCCCTTTGGTGTAACTGGTTCCAGAGTGCTGAAAGCCTCATCATATGGTTTTTAACACTCTTGCCACTCAAGGTTGGCAGACCTTCCTCTCTGGCCCGTTGCGTCTCTTCCTCAAGGGTAAGGTTGCTTTTACGTTTGCCCAGCGATGCCGGAAGAGAAAACAGCAGGTCACGGAACGCCCCAGCCTTCTCGCCCCCTATGATGGACACAGGCGCATCTCCGAAAGCTTGTAGAAATAGTTCTACCGCCCGTTGTGTAGCTTTCTTGGTGTCAGCACTGGCATGAGGGCTATCCAGAACAAAACGTTTCAGGGCACCGGAGAGCATTAAAGGTTGGACTTTGGGTGCTTTGGCCGGTTTCTTCATCGTTCGGGGTTTTGGCATCAATACTGAAACTGGCATGGACCCCGTTTCCTGAGCAGATGAAGGCAGGTTCATGCTCTGCAAATCCCGCAGTGAAACCCGCAGTCCTTCAAGCCTGCTTAAAGCATCCGGTTCAGCCAGCACAGAATGGGCCTGCATGAACAGTTCAGTGGTTCTGGCGTGAAGGATGGACGCACGTTTGCGGGCTTCGTTCTGGTAGTCGGTTGTCAGGGAAACCCAGATTTCCCGCCGGTTTAAGGCTGCTCGCAGGGCAGGGGGAACAATACGGCGGAAGTGGTAGGTGGTGCCTCTAACTCGGAGCATAAAATCTTCCCTTGGTGGGGAAGGACGATGGAGCAAAGACAGCCTTTGCCCCTCTATCAGCCGAAAAATCGTGCTACTTCAGGTCTCTGTGGTGCGAACTGCGGGACTCGAACCCGCACATTGTAGTCGACCATAGGCTTTTGCCCAAGGAAATTCCCCGTTGTTTCGAACAGTAAAATGTTTACGCTAAACATTATGGGAAAGGCAAATGTCGGTTCAGAGGGAGGCCTATATGAAGAGATATTGTTATAAGTCTCTCTTGGAGGGGAAAGCGGAAGGTCGTCTATTCGAGTATTTTGTAAATAAGCTATCGCTTTAAATTTTTAATTAGACGATAATTTCACTATGTCTGTAAAAACAGCATTTAATCGGGGCTCATCGAGAGGAAATGGAAATGGGAATCAACGAAAATATAATTAAATTTTTAACATCAGGAAATACATTAAAAGAATCTTATAGAAATCGAAATAATGATCATCTAAATAAATGTATAAAAGAAATAGAATTGAAAGATTCATATTTCGATACGGAGTTGCGTAGTGCATTAAATAAAATTTGCTACGAAAAAAAAATAAGGACTGACAGGATAAGGTGCATTTATGAATTTCGTATAAGGTCTATATTACATAGAGGAATTGATGAAGATATAAGTGACTTATTTATGGAAATTGAAAGAGCGTATAGAGAAATTCCATGTGAATCAATGCTTCAAAAGAGAATAAATAGCATTTCATCACTAAATACCAAATTAAACCTCCTTTCTGGAGAAGAATACACCACAAACAGACTAAATTCTATATGTAATTTTCAAAGTTTTGAATTATATTATATGGAAATTATAAAATCATGTGGGGGTTTCGAAAAAATAAATAGCTCACGTCTTGGATTACCTTTTACTGACGAAAATGACTATTTAATATATAGATGCTTAAAAATATTCTTGGAAGCATATTATATTGATAAAGAATATGATTTTTTATTCGACGGCTCGTATAAAAATTCTATTTCTGAAACTTATAAAAAAATAGATGTTAATATAGAAGAATGCGATAAAAATTTCAGTAAGTATGGCTTGCTGTCAGTTGGGTCTGATATGTCATTATATAATGCAGAACAATACGGGATAATGGATCCAAGATTTTGCTCTGATAATTGTAGCATATTTCAAGTTCATTTGAATAAGGAATGTTTTTCTGCAATTTTTGATATTTATGATAAAGGATTCATAAGAAATCTGTCTTTTTTGGCCTGTGGACATAGTGATTTATTTATTTCTATGGAAGAAATTGATTTTGGAAAAATATTACATTACGATTTAAAAGAAAATCCAACATTGAATAGATTATTTAATACAGAAAAACCTAATGACAAGCTTTGGATTAAGCATGGAGAAAACAGCATTACATTTGAAGACATACCAGAAGACTTTCTCAATCACGGCGATGATATCATTACAAATGTCGTACATTTAGAGTACAAAATTGTCGACAGCAAATATTTCATAACGCATTTAGATCATGAATATATAAAATATAAATTAGAAGACTATGAAAAGAGAGAGGAAAATCCCGATATAAAAGGGCATGGTAAAATAAAAACGTTTAAAATAGATAACTCAGAAATTCCTTTAGAATCTTCTATTTTCGGCATGAATTTTCTTGCATATATTATGATTTGTCTTTTTAAAAATAAGGATATAGTTTTAGAGTATTTTGGTTATAAATATAATTAAAATTATTTATTAACGGAGTATATTATAGATGATATTTATATATCGTGTTGTCAATTGCGGAGGATAGAAAATGAAACGAACTGAACGTCTGCGAGAATAATTCCACGACTGAAACACTATCTATGTTTTATAACAAATGTCTCTAGCATTTATCGGTCATCTACTGCCAGACTTGATGCATAAAATGGCCGATAATGCTGCCACTTTGAGAGGCATCTCTGCATTGGACAGTTACGGTTTCTATATTCTACGAAATATCAGCTAAATTATGTTCGGTGCGTGAATGACCAGATTGAGGGCGAAAACAGACGTGTAATGGAAGCAAAAATTTCAGTCTGTCCGTTTTGTTGCTAATGCATAAATTTCATTATCGGCTCTCCGGCCAACGGCAATCACATAAATGACGATACGTTCGTCTATGACCTGATAGACAAGACGGTAGCCGTCTTTAAGAAGTTTGATTTTATAAAATCCAGCCAGATCACGATGAAGCTCATTTCCCCGGGAATGAGGGTTCCAGATTAATTTTTCCAGCTTCTTTTCAAATTTCTTGCGGACACTCCCGTCGAGCGCATCCCATTCTCTCAATGCCCCTCTCATCGAATTCAAGCGAATACTCTTTCATTCGCGGTGACGGTTCTTCAGCTCTGCAAAAGTCATACGGTGTTTTGGGGCAGGGTTTTTAAGGCGTTCACGAACAATTTCGAGGAGGTGGGCATCCTCATCCGTGACAAGCTGACGTTTAACGGGGGATCGGCCGGTTTCTGCGATGTAGGCCAGAGTATCGCGCAATGCATCAGAAAGAGAAATACCTTGCGCCGATAGTTTTTCAACGGCAGCCGCCTTCAGTGTTTCATCTACCCGAAATGTAACAGCAGACATGGAAGACCTCCCTTGTTTGTATGAACGTATGTATCACATACGTTCATACAAATGAAGTGTAATCATATCGGCTGGTAAGCGTCTGTTAAAATCTGATCGACGATCAAAACTGCCTCATCATGCTTTGGAAGGCGTTGAAGAGAGATCACGATTATATGATTCCCTATTTTGCCGTGCGTCCATAATTGGAGGTTGAGCATTCCTGATTTCGCTTGACTAGGTTCTGTCTTCAGAACCATGACGATAATCTTGATTACAACCAAGAACAAAGCATGAAATCGCCAATTTCTTACGCTATGATCCTTCCATAAGGCCTTGGATGTGTCAGGTCGGGATAATGGAACTCTCTCAGGGGGTGGATCATGGCCTCTGCTCGGAAGCGATGCGCGACATTTACGGAATTGGCAGCTCCATGGACAGGTCGTAAAATGGGTATAGGCCACGATTTGCGGGAACGCCTGCGCAATATAGATGCCCGCCCTCTTCGCCTCATGAAAAAAGTGGACATTGCGACCTATACAGTGACGACCGAGAATATTCCCCGTGTCAGTGATGTGCCCTTAGCGGTGGAAGTTTTGTCCGACACCCGTCTGCGTCGCACTTTGTTTATTCCTTCCCAAGCCTATGGAGTAAGGCGGCAGATAGCAGACGATCTTTTGTATTGTCATATACTCGCCAAGCGTAAATTTGTGAACGCTCTGTATGATTGAGACCGCCACGCGCTTCTATCCATTGGGGGAGATACAGAGCCCCTTGGAACCATTTGTTAAAAATAGAATTCATCATAAAAGAATTCTATGGACATCAAGTGGCTTGAAGATTTCATCACGCTAGCGCGTTTGCAGAGTTTTTCACGCGCAGCGGAAGAGCGTCATGTAACGCAGTCGGCCTTCAGTCGTCGCATCCAGGCTCTGGAAACATGGGTGGGAGTGCCATTACTCGATCGCAGCCGCTTCCCTACGACTTTAACGCCAGAAGGGCGCCGCTTCCGGGAAATGGCAGAAGAGACCCTTCGTAATCTTCTCCAGAGTCGTGCATCGCTGACGGCGTCTTCGCAGAATGATGTACCAACCATAGCCGTGGCAGCGTTGCACACGTTATCGGTTACGTTTTTCCCTCAATGGCTTTCTGAAATCGAAAAGTCCATCGGACCATGTGGTAGCCGCTTGTTGCCAGATGATTTTCATAACTGCATGGCCGCTATCGTCGACGGTTCCTATGATTTTTTTCTGACCTTTTATCATGAAGCTGTTCCTCTACTTCTTCATCCAAACCATTTTCCTCATTGTATTGTTGCTCAGGACTTTCTTGTTCCTGTTGGTCTTCCTTTACACGAGCCTCAGTCAAGCTCCCTATTTCCCTTGCTGACCTATAGTCCGAACTCATTCCTCGGCCAGATATGCCAGTGTCAGGAAGCGCAGGCCGTTCTACCCTACGGACCTGATACTGTTCGGCATGTGAATGAAAATGCCATGGCAGAAGGGCTCAGGAAGATGGTTCTGGCAGGGCACGGATGTGCATGGTTGCCCAGAAGTCTAATTGAAAAAGACCTCGAAACCCATGAGATGATTGCATTGGGAAAAGAAATTCCTCTGGAAATCCGACTGTATCGCAAAGCAGAACATACGCGTTCGGTTGTCGAACAGGTCTGGCAGGCGTCTCATCGGATGCCTTATGCAAATAAGGAATAATCCAGACTGAAGCGGCATTGGACCCGATAAGATAGCTCATCTAGTCAGGCCTGAGTGTTGTCGAAAGCGAACTGGGCGATGATGTCGAGTAGAGTAAAGGTTGTCATGCTCTGCCTAGCACTACAGTTGCATTTTATGACGAAATCTGAATCTATGGGTAACCATGATTCAGGATATGATGAGTGGCGGTGCGCCTGTTGAAGAGATGCTGGAATTGTGGGCGTCCGGGCTGCGGGCTGCCAAGGAGCGGATCGTGCCGCTGTTTACGCAGAAGCGTGTTGCGGCTTCTGCGTGCGCCTTCCTTGACGTTCTGATTGGCAATGAACCACGCAAGACAGGATGGATGCGAGCGGAAGCCGCAGGAGATCCCGGTCCATGGCGGCAACAGGCGCTTCTGGGGCGCGGGACCTGGGATGCCGATGCCCTTCGCGATGTCGTCAGGGAGCATGTGGTCGAGCATCTGGGCACTGAAGATGGCGTGCTGGTCATCGATGAGACCGGTTTTCTGAAGAAAGGTCAGGCGTCCTGCGGTGTTGGGCGGCAGTATACGGGCTCTGCTGGCAAGATCACGAATTGCCAGATTGGTGTATTTGCCACCTATGTAACGGCGCGGGGCCACGCCTTTGTTGACCGCGCCCTGTATCTTCCAAAAGACTGGACATCGAGCCGTGAGCGCCTGAAGCAGGCCCACGTTCCTGATGACGTGGTGTTTGCAACCAAACCGGCGTTAGCCTCGATGATGATCGAGCGGAGTCTTGAGGCCGGTGTGCCCTTCCGCTGGGTTGCAGCAGACAGCGTGTATGGCGTCGGCGATGTGGAACGCACGCTTCGCCGGGCAGGAATTGGATATGTCCTTGGGGTCAGAGGCAATCACTGGTTCGGGTCATGGGAGACAAACCCGCTGATTGCAGGAGAAGCCAAAGATATTGCCGCAAATCTTCCAGAGCAGGCCTGGTGCCGTCTGTCAGCGGGAAGCGGCACAAAGGGCAAGCGGTTATACGACTGGGCGTATCTTCCGCTTGCTGATCTGGATGCTGAAGAATTTGACTGCCCTGTAGCCGGTCTATGGACACGTGGCCTGTTGATCCGCCGGAACATCGCCGATGGAGACCTCGCCTGTTTTACGACATGGTGTCCAAAAGGAACAACCATGCAGGAACTCGTGAACGTTGAAGGCACGCGCTGGAGGATCGAAGAATGTTTCGAGACGGCCAAAAACGAATTCGGTCTTGATCATAACGAAACCCGTTCCTGGCATGGTTGGCATCGGCATGTCTCTCTGGTCATGCTCGCCTATGCCGTCATGGCCAGTGTCCGCTATCAGGCAAACTCACTGAAATCGAAAAAAACACTGTACCGGACACGATAGTCCTGGTCCGCTGGTCCATACAGGAAATCAGGCGTCTCGTTGTAAAACTCTCACAACGCAGACTACCCGTCGCCCACATCCTCAGATGGTCCGTCTTACGACGAACACATCAGGCCAACGCCATCCGCGCTCACTCAAAACATAAAATGCAACTGTAGCGCTAGGCTCAGGACCTATTAATTTATTGAATTGAGCTGTGTGTTGTGATTCACAGGC
>NZ_JOPD01000022.1:0-264 GCF_002153575.1 Acetobacter sp. DsW_54 | reverse complement strand
CTAGGCTCAGGACCTATTAATTTATTGAATTGAGCTGTGTGTTGTGATTCACAGGCTTACCGATGGAGGTGAGGCTGTGAGTGACGTGTTTTTTCTGTCTGAGAGCCAGATGAGGCGGATTGAGCCATTTTTCCCTCTGGCACACGGAGTGCCCCGCGTGGATGACCGTCGTGTCCTGAGCGGGATCGTTTACGTGATCCGCAACGGGCTTCAGTGGAAAGACGCTCCGAAAGCGTATGGTCCGCACAAGACTTTATACAATCG
>NZ_JOPD01000021.1:0-323 GCF_002153575.1 Acetobacter sp. DsW_54 | reverse complement strand
GTTGCATCGATCATCAGACGCTTCGAACGGCCAGCCTGTTCTGTCAGGGCGACAAAGATCCTGTCAAAAACACCCAGGCGGCTCCACCGGATAAAGCGGTTGTATAAAGTCTTGTGTGGACCATACGCTTTCGGAGCATCCTTCCACTGAAGGCCGTTGCGGATGACATAAACGATCCCGCTCAGAACACGCCGGTCATCCACGCGTGGCACTCCGTGCGCCAGAGGAAAAAACGGCTCAATCCGCTCCATCTGGCGCTCAGACAGCAAAAATACCTCACTCACAGGCCTACCCTCCATCGGTAAGCCTGTGAATCACAACCT
>NZ_JOPD01000020.1:0-136794 GCF_002153575.1 Acetobacter sp. DsW_54 | reverse complement strand
AAAAATACCTCACTCACAGGCCTACCCTCCATCGGTAAGCCTGTGAATCACAACCTTTCGCTCAGTTCAATAAATTAATAGGTCCTGAGCCTAGATCCATACGTAAATAGTTTAGTCGTCTTAAATGGGTATGAAGGTATATAATCCTAAAGACCGCGATTTTCTGACAGTATCTGCAAAAGTGGATCGTATCGATCTCTTCCTTATCACGATGATTTCGTGTTGTACTGTCATCGGTGCGTTTTATTGCTTTGTTTTTTATAATCACACCGCATTTCATCTCACGGATATTCCCGGCAGGGTGGGCGCGAGGCGAATAAGCCAGATTTTGATCTCAGTGGCTATGATTGATGAATTTGCCTCATCATCATGTTCGAAAAAAACCTACTAGTCTCATTATGCGGTTTATGAATATTCTGTGCCTCTAATTGTTCCATAAATGTGCAGTGTACATTCCAAGATGATTGATTGTCTTCAGGACAAAATCATCATGGCTGCGTGCGCTCTCGGTTAAAAACAGGATTTTCAGACGATATGGGCATTGTTGGTCTTGCGCTGCGGAAGCCCTATACATTTATTGTTGCTGCCATACTTGTTCTTCTTCTGGGTATTTCTTCCATATTCCGCACACCGACCGATATTTTCCCCAATATTGATATTCCGGTCGTGACTGTTGTCTGGTACTACGATGGCCTTTCGGCACCGGAAACCGAAAAACGCATCAGTACTTATACAGAGTTCTCGCACAGCTTTTTTGTCAATAATCTGCGGACGATCGAAAGCCAGACCACACCGGGTCTTGTGCTGCAGAAGCTGTATTTCCAGCCGGGAGTGGACATCGGGGTTGCTCTTGGGCAGACCGTTGCGGCCACGCAATCTATCCGCGCGCAGTTGCCGCCAGGTGTTCAGCCGCCCATTATCATGCAGTACAGTGCGTCCAGCGTGGCGGTCCTCCAGCTCTCCCTGTCTTCTGACAAGCTGACGGAAAGCGAGTTGTATGATTACGGCGTGTATCGTCTGCGGCAGCAGATGGCGCCTGTCCCCGGCACGCTTCTGCCCCCGCCACATGGCGGCAAGATCCGGCAGATCATGGTTGATATTGACCCGACCAAATTGCAGGCAATGAAAATTAGCCCGCTGGATGTCTCCAACGCCATTAACGCCCAGAACCTGACACTCCCGGGTGGCACGGTAAAATTCGGGCCATCCCAATACAACATCCAGATGAACGGCATCCCGTATTTTTCAAAGCAGCTTAACAACATTCCGCTGCGCAAAGACCCGAATACCGGGGCTATCATCCGTATCCGTGACGTTGCGCAGGTTCGTGATGGCTGGGAGGTGCAGCATAACGTGGTCCGTCGGGAAGGGCAGCGTTCGGTTTTGTTGAGGATCATGAAAGCCGGGAACGCGTCCACGCTCGCGGTTGTCAACGCCATGCGCGACACGGTTCTGCCCATTTCACGCGCGGCAGCGCCTCCGGGCATGAAGATTGATGAGCTGTTTGATCAATCCCTGTTCGTAAAAGCGGCTATCAAGGGCGTGGCATCGGAAGCTGTAATCGCTGGTCTGCTTACAGCGGCCATGATCCTTGCCTTTCTGGCAAGCTGGCGTTCCACGCTAATTGTGGCGGTCTCCATTCCACTTGCTATTCTGTCATCCATCGCCATTCTCTCCGCCACGGGAGAGACCTTGAATCTGATGACATTGGGCGGTCTTGCGCTGGCCGTGGGTATTCTGGTCGATGATGCGACGGTGACGATTGAGAACATCCACCGCCTGCATCATGACGGAGCCGACTTGCGTAAAGCTGTGCTGGATGGTGCCGCCGGCATTGCGTTGCCCACGCTTGTGTCCACACTGGCTATCTCCTGTGTGTTCGTCTCCGTGGAGTTTCTGACGGGGCCATCGCGCTTCCTGTTTACCCCCATGGCGCTTGCCGTGGTGTATGCCATGCTGGCGTCCTACGCCATTAGCCGGACGCTTGTGCCAATCTTTGCTGCCCTACTTCTCCGTTCGGAAGATCAGGCCAAAAAGCGCCGTCAGGCAGCGGGAAAGCCCCCCACCATCTTTGAGCGGTTTGGCACGCAATTTGATTCCCGGTTTGAACGCCTGCGCCACCGTTATGAGAAAACATTGTCCGGCCTCATGCACAGCGCGTGGAAAGTTCCGGCCATAGGCGGCGCTTTTGTTCTGGGCGCGGTGCTTTTTGCAACGCAGGTGGGGCAGGACTTTTTTCCGAGCATTGATGCGGGGGAGTTCAAGCTTCATGTCCGCGCGCCTGCCGGAACGCGGATTGAAACGACAGAACGGATTTTTGATCAGGTCGAGGACACCATTCGGGAGGTGGTTCCCCAAAACGAGCGGGAAATGGTGCTTGATGATATCGGCATTCCCTTTCGTTATTCCATGCCGTTTGATGATGGTTCGACCATTGGCCCGAATGATGGGCAGATCATGGTGGCACTGAAAGAAAACCATCGGCCCACCGCACAGTATATCAACCGTTTACGCACGGTTCTGGCCAAGCGCTTCCCCGATGTTGTGTTCTATTTCCAGCCTGCTGACATGGTGACGCAGATCCTGAACTTTGGGCTTACATCCCAGATTGACGTGCGGATCACGGGGTATGATCAGGCGAACAACCGTGTGGTCATGGGCCGGATTATGGAGGACATGCGCCATGTGCGCGGCCTGGTGGATGTGCACCTGCACCAGCAGTTAGCCGCCCCGGCGCTGAACATTACGATCGACCGCGAACGCGCACAGGACCTTAATCTGGTGCTGAACGATGTGGCGCGTAGCGTCATGGTCTCGCAGGCGTCATCCAACACGGTTACACCCAACTTCTGGCCTGACCCGCAGATGGGCACACTTTACCCGGTTGCCGTGCAGACGCCGCAGTATCAGGTCAACACTGTTGATGATCTGGGCAAACTGGTCGTGGCAGGCAATGCGTCACAGGCCGCTGCCATTCCAACCCTGTTGAGGAATGTGGCAACCATTGAGCGCACGGTTGCGCCAGACGTGATCTCTCACAGCAATATCCAGCCGGTTCTGGATATAGACGCCAGTGCGGAAGACCGTGACCTTGGCAGTATTGCCCGGGATATTGGGAAGATTATCGAGCGCCATAAAAAAGAACTGAAACCCGGCAACAGCATTGAGGTGGCAGGCCAGATTGATAGCATGAACACATCGTTCACGCGTCTTGAAATTGGCCTGTTGATGGCGGCGGTTGCGGTTTATCTGCTGATGGTCGTGAACTTCCAGTCTTTCATGGACCCGCTGGTGGTCATACTGGGGCTGCCGGGTGCCATGTGTGGCATTGTGCTCATGCTTTTTGTTACGGGAACAACCTTCTCCGTGCCCTCACTTATGGGGGCGATCATGAGTGTTGGCGTGGCGAGTGCGAATTCCATCCTGCTTGTCACGTTTGCCAAGGAAAGCCGTGCCTATGGCATGAACGCCATGGAGGCCGCCATGGAAGCCGGGCGGGAGCGCCTGAGACCCATTTTGATGACATCGCTGGCCATGGTCATTGGCATGCTGCCGATGTCCCTCGGTCTGGGGGACGGTGGTGAGCAGAATGCACCTCTGGGCCGCGCCGTAATCGGTGGGTTGATGATTGGCACCTGCACCACGCTTTTTGTTGTCCCTTGGCTCTATAGCCGTCTGCGCCGCCGTGAAAGCCGCATGCTTGAGGAATACGAGAATGTCTGATTCCACTCTCTCCCGTTCCGGCGCAGGCCGTCGCCCTCTTTCTGCGGGGCTGGTGGCAGGGCTGGGTGTTATGGTTGCTGTTGGCTATGGCGTTTACGCCCATATCGAGCGTGCGTATGCGGTCACGGCAACAGCAGAGGAACGCGCCCGGCAGGTTCCGGATGTACGAACCATGATCGCGCGTGCCTCCACACAACCTCTGCCCCTGGACCTGCCGGGCGAGACAGTAGGGATTGAAACCACACCCATTGGTGCCCGTGCTTCGGGCTATATTGAGAAGCGGTTTGTCGATATTGGAACACCTGTGCGCTCAGGGCAGGTTCTGGCTATTATTCGGGCGCCTGAGCTTGATCATCGCGTTGAGCAGGCACAGGCCACGCTGGCGCAGGCGCGCGCCAATCTGGCTCTGGCGCAGATTACTGCCCACCGCTCCAGTGGTCTGGTTGGGGGAGGGGCAGTTAGCCGGCAGAATTTCGATGTCGATCGGCTGACACAAAATGCTCGGCAGGCCGAGCAGAAAGCAGCCGATGCCGTTCTGGCGGAAAGCGCACAACGTCAGGCCTACACAACAGTAACAGCACCTTATGACGGTGTGGTGACGGCCAGGAATATTGAAGCAGGCGATCTGATCAGTGCCGATAACGCCACTGCACGCCCCCTGTTTGTGGTAACACGCACGGATCGGCTGCGTGTGCGTGTTCACGTTCCACAAGATGCCGCACTGACTGTTAAAGTGGGTGAGCCGGCCTCCATTGTGGTGCCGGAGCGTCCGGGCCAAGCCTTTACAGGCACAGTAACGCGCACAGGCCATGCCTTGGAACCGGGGAGCCGTATGCTGCCTGTTGAAATCGAAATTGATAATCATGACAGCCGCCTGACAGCCGGATTGTATGCGGAAATCCATTTTGACCTGCCACGGGCAGCCCCCGTTATTATGGTGCCCTCAGAAGCACTCAACTACGAGGCCGATGGCCTGTCTGTGGAAACTGTTGAGGCAGATAACAAGGTTGTGGTCCGCAAGGTCAGGATTGGTCGGGATTATGGCGATCACCTGGAAATTCTGGATGGTCTGCCCGATGGCAGCCAGCTTGTGGTCCATCCGCCTTCTGCCTTGCATGAGGGAAGCATTGTGGCCCCTCAACTCGACAAATCTCTGAAGGTGCTCTGATCGTGCGGGGTTCTTCTGTGTGTGGAGCGCTGCTGCTGGCTCTTCTTGGTGGCTGCACCATGATCCCGCACTATCACAAACCGGAAGCTCCTGTTGCCGACGGCTGGCCACAGGGGCCGGGGAAGGGCATTGCCGGGCAGGATGCCTCTGCGCTCCTGCAGGACTGGCGGTCTTTTTATCGGGACCCGGTGATGCAAACCCTGATTGCGAGCGCGTTGGAGAATAACCGCGACCTGCGCATAGCCCAGCAGCAGGCTGCGGCTGCCAGTTCCCAGTTTGATATAGAAAACGCGGCTCTCTTTCCAACACTGAATGGCACTGCCGGTGCCAATATCCAGAAAATGAACTCTCATATCTGGAGCCTCTCACAAACGAATGAGCCGATTTACATGCGGCAATACGCTGTGGGGTTTGGTGTTTCCGCCTACGAGGTAGACCTGTGGGGGCGCATACGCAGTGCGTCCCGGGCCTCGTTTGATCACTATATGGCCAGTGCGCTGAACCAGCAGGCCATGCGCCTGAGCATTATTTCCAGTGTAGCAACAGCCATGCTGAACTGGGTGGCCAATACGCAAGCACTGGCTTTAACACAGGCGGTTCTTGCCAACAGGCAGCACACCTACGATCTGGTCAGGCAGACGGCGGATGTTGGCACCGGAACGCAACTGGATGTTGCGGAGGCTGAATCTGCCCTGCATGATGTGGAAACAAATGTTGAGATTTACACCCGCCAGAAGGCCGAAGCGTTTAACCAGTTGACCCTCCTTGTGGGGATGCCGTTATCGGATGCGACCGTGCAATCTCTCAACACACGAGCATCCCTTGATTCTGTCAGTGCTTTTCCTGATGTGCCCGCGGGTTTACCTTCGGAGATGATTGCACGTCGGCCGGATATTCGTGCTGCGGAAGCTGAACTGCGCGCTGCCAATGATGACATTGGTGCGGCCCGTGCCGAATT
Source organism: Acetobacter sp. DsW_54 (assembly GCF_002153575.1). Taxonomy (NCBI): domain Bacteria; kingdom Pseudomonadati; phylum Pseudomonadota; class Alphaproteobacteria; order Acetobacterales; family Acetobacteraceae; genus Acetobacter; species Acetobacter sp. DsW_54. The sequence goes on along the minus strand of NZ_JOPD01000020.1, from coordinate 130,945 downwards.
TTTCCCGAAAATTCAAATTACTGCTGCCAATGGCACGGCAAGCAACAATATCACGCGCCTGTTCCAGAGCGGTATGGGGGCATGGAACGTAGCGCCGCAGATTACCGTACCCTTGTTTGATGCAGGCCGCTTAATGGCTCAGTTAAAGCAGGCCCATAGTCGCAAACGTGAGGAAATAGCGCGGTATGAAAAAGCTATTCAGCAGAGCTTCCGGGAGGTGGCAGATGCCCTGATCGGGCGGGAAACATATGTGCGGCAGACAACCGCACAGCAAAACGCCGTTGCCGCCAACAAGCGGCAGTATGCTTTGGCGTTGCAGCGCTACAAAGCCGGGTATGACCCTTATCTGGAGACGCTTGTGGCACAGAGAGCACTCTATACGGCGCAATTAAGCGCGATTACAACGCAGCTTCAGGCTCTCTCTAACAGTGTGACCTTGTACAAGACCTTAGGGGGCGGTTGGGGCCAGACCATACGCCCCCCTAAAACGCCGTTAGCAGATCATATTCTCTGATCATGCGTTACGGATAAGGGGAGCGGAGCACTGCTCTGCCCACCTTTATGGAGCTGTATCAACCAGAACCACTTCTGCGTCTGTGAGTGCCCGCACCTTGAGGGTATCCGTATCCGCAATTGCAGCGCCATCACGCTCGTGCACGGTCTGGCCCTCTATCTCGACAGCGCCTTTGGCAACGACAAGATAAGCCAGCCTTTCGATACCCAGATGGTATTCGGTGGCCTCGTCTTTCCTCAACGTTGCACCCAGCACACGTGCATCGGTGTGAATGGGAAGGGCGTCACCGTCATTCTGGTAGCCCGATGCCAGAGTAACGAACCTGCCTGCACGGTCATCTTTTGGAAAAGCGCGGGTGCCCCATGATGGGGCATGCCCAGCCCGGTTCGGCATGATCCAGATCTGGAAGATACGGGTGGTTTCATCCTCCAGATTATGTTCGCTGTGCCGGATCCCGGTGCCTGCGGACATAACCTGCACATCCCCTGCAACAGTGCGCCCTTTGTTGCCCAGACTATCCTGATGAGTAATCGCACCTTCCCGCACATAGGTAATGATTTCCATGTTCTCATGCGGGTGAGTGCCAAAGCCCGTGCCCGGGGCAATGGTATCATCATTCCAGACGCGTAGAGCGCCCCAGTTCATGCGTGCGGGATCGTAATAATTGGCGAAGGAAAAGTGGTGTTTTGCATCCAGCCAGCCATGGTTGGCGTGGCCGAGTTTGTTATAGGGACGGACTTCAATCATGGTCTGTTCTCTCCTGATCAATCGTGTGATGTTTTTCTGGGGTCAGGTTATTCGCAGTGCCGGATATTAGATATTGCAATCATGGAAAGGTATTGTTTCTGATTTTTGCATAAGGCATGGCGACAGGCGACAGAAAACAAGATATGGAAACTGTAACCATCAACTGTTTCTCAGAGCAATATCATGCGCCTTCCTGACTTTGAAGCATGGGCTATTTTTGCAAAAGTGGCTGAACTGGGGTCGTTTGCCAGAGCGGCAGAAGACATCCAGCTTTCAAAACCCACCGTCTCCAAAGCCATAGGGCGCTTGGAGCAGGCTCTTGGGGTAGCACTTTTCAGTCGTAATTCCCGCCATATCTCCCTGACAGAAACAGGGCGGACGCTACTGGGGCATGCCAACCGTATTTTGGCAGAAGCAGAGGCAGCGGAAACAGAGGCCAGAGGGGGCACACAGCGCCCATCCGGTCTTATCAGGATTGCCGCCCCCATGACATTTGGCATCCGCCATCTGTCCCCCGTTCTGCCTGCTTTTCTCGCACAGTATCCGGATATTGATATCACGGTTGATTTTAGTGATGCACTCGTGGACCTTGTGGCCGATGGGTATGATGTTGCATTGCGTATTGCCTCCCTTGCAGATTCATCCCTGCGGGCCCGCAAACTGTGTGAAGTCCGGCTGCTGCTGGCGGCGAGCCCCGAGTATCTGGACCGGGTAGGGCGTCCTACTCATCCGCGTGATCTGGAGGGGCAGAAGAGTTTTGTTTACACCAATACTTCCGCCCCCGGAAAAGTTCGGCTTCGGCAGATTAAAAGCGGGAACGAGTTTGTTCTAACGCAGACATCCCGCTTCCGGGCGGATAATGCCGTGGCTTTTCTGCCTGCTCTTGCCGCAGGTCTGGGGTTTGGTGTGTTCCCTGAATTTATGGTGGGGGAAGGGTTGGCGTCCGGCCAGTTTGAACGGGTATTACCCGATTGGGAGGCTCCAGCTATTGCGCTGTATCTGGTCACTCCGTCCAGTTCGCTCAGGCCTGTGCGGGTGACAGCGCTACTTGACTATCTGGTGGAATGCTTTGGTCAGGCCGAATGGGTCGGGTGCGTTTAATAGCCCAGCGTTCCTATTGATCTGTGTGAGTTCAAAAACCGATAAATAACGTCATATCAATAAAACTCCCCGTATCAGCATGGAACCGATACGGGGAGAGGTGGCAGGCCCGAGGCCTGCCAATGCGTTGTCAGCTCAGTTTTTTTGCAATTCCCGCAACGTGCTGACCGAGGAATCTGGCCCCGTCCAGTTCGTTAGCACTTGGCTGGCGTGACCCGTCACCCGCGGCAATCGTCGTGGCACCGTAAGGTGAACCACCAGTTACTTCATCCAGCTTGAGCTGGCCCTGAAAGCTGTAGGGCAGACCACTAATGAGCATGCCGTGGTGGATTAGGTTGGACATCAGGGAATACAGAGTTGTCTCCTGCCCACCATGCTGGGATGCGGTTGAGGTAAAGACAGCGCCAACCTTGCCGATCAGTGCCCCTTTGAGCCACAGCCCGCCAGTCTGGTCCCAAAAATTTGCCATTTGGGCCGGAAGACGCCCAAACCGCGTGGGGGCACCAATAATGATCGCGTCATAATTGGGCAGGTCGTCCGTTGTTGCAACCGGTGCGCCCTGCTCCGTTTTAAAGTGGTGTGCCTTGGCAACATCTTCAGGCACCAGTTCCGGAACCCGCTTGATATCGACCTCAAGGCCCGCGGCCCGGACCCCTTCGGCCACGGCGTTGGCCATGGTTTCGATGTGTCCGTAAGAGGAGTAATAAAGAACAAGAACTTTAGCCACCTTGGAATCCTCCGTTGGTGTTGAAAACAGTTTCCGTAACGTGTTCAGAAACGCCATGACGATACGTCTTGTGTAAGGGATGGATAGGTCAAAGCTGGAAACTCTCAGTTTCCGATTTTGGTATGGAGTAGTTTCAGGATTTTATGCGTGAAGTGCCCGAAGAAGCATTTTTCATCACGGCATCAAGCGAAAAACGGCCGGGACCCACGGCTGCAAGAGCCAGAAATCCACCAGAAATACTGAAATTTTTATAAAAATGAATCCACATGTCGTACCGCTCCATGCCTGAAAATGTCCAGTAATGGTGGCCGATAAACGCCGTGACGATCGTGTAGAGCGCGAAAAGAATAGCAATGGGTGAGGTCAGGCGCCCCAGTGCGACAAACAGGCCCAGACCCAGTTCAACCAGAATGGCCACAATGGAGGACAGGTAAGGCAAAGGCGCGCCTGTTGCCGTCATGTAAGCGACTGTGCCTGAAAAACCAGTCAGTTTTCCCCAGCCCATCAGGACAAAAAGCGTGGCAAGGAGCAGGCGGGATGCAAGGAGGACCAGATCACGCAGGAGGGGTGAAGTCATGGCGGCATATCTTTCATCAAAAGAAAAGCAGCGGGTTCTGTGCTGCCGTTGCCTGTTTTTAAGAGCCTTTAAGGGGGCAATAAATAGAAATGGAATAAACACAATGTTTCCATTTATTGTCTATTGTGGGTGTGGGCTGGCCCAGCCACCAAAGAGATGGCGTGCATGGGAGGCTGGCAAATGGGGTGGTTTTGGTGGGCTGATTATGAGCCGCGCAGTCTAAAAAATAGCTATATAGTCATCTGCCTCTTCCCGCGGCTCTGTTTTGCCTGAAGGGAGTAGGTCTGACTGCGAGGCTAGAGTTCTGCCGGTAATGGGAACGTGAGACAGTCCCCAAACCCAGAAGAACCGGCAGGCAGGGCAAGAAGCCTGCTGCCGGTTCCTGAGCCACGATGTGAGGGCAGGGATGTCATGAACCTGCTATCGTCGCAGCAGGGCGGATGTTCAACCAGATGGGCGCGCGAAGAACATCTGGTGTTTCAGCCGCCATGCGCCGTAACATCAACATCTACGCCTACTTCGAGCGCCACCCACTGGCCCGTGATCCAGGGACCAATACCCACATTGAACGTGGAGCGGACGAGTTGAAGATGACCTTTGGCATGTAGGGCAGAGCCTGCAATGTCGATGGTGAGAGGAAGGGTAACGGGTTTGCTGACCCCTTTAATGGTCAATGTACCTTCGGCGTCATAGGCGTTTCCGCCCTTGGCCTTGAAGTCTTTTACTTCAAAAAGTGCTGACGGAAATTCTTTGGTGTCAAACCAGTCATGTCCGGGCAGGGCACCATCACGCTGGTTGTCCCCTGTTGTGGCGCTGGCCATGTCGATGCTGATCTTTGCGTGACCCGCTTCAGGGTGGGCCGGATCAAACGAGATCGTGCCATCATACTTCCCGAAATGCCCTTCGAATGCCCGGCCGGTCTGGGTCCCGGCAAAGCTCAGCGTGCCGTTGCCCGCAGTAAGTGTCCAGTCGGCAGCAAAAGTCGGGGCTGAGAGCAGGAGACCGGCTACAGTAGCGACTGGTAGAAACTTGTGAAAGGCCTTCATGGGGTTTCTCCCTTGTGGCGAGGTGTGGAGGATGCACGAAAGGACGGTAGTATCTGACGAAGAACATGGTCGTGCAGCACGAACTGATGCCTGAGAGCGGCTGCAATATGCAGCATGATCAGAGCCAGCAATCCCCAAGAAGCCCAGTGGTGGATCATCTTCAGCGCGGTTTCGACCGGTGCCTTGTCAGGCAAGGTCGAAAGCACGGGAAGGTCGGGCCATGGCACTGTGCCGAACAGCACGGTCGGAATACCCAGCACTGAGACAGAAACCATCGCCCAGCCACTCAGGGGTAGCAGCACCTGCAGGCCATAAAGTGCGGCATGGGCAAGATGCGCGGCTGTTTTTTCAATCGGCGGCATGTCGCCCGGCAAAGCTGGAGCTTGGTGCGTCAGGCGCCAGCCGATACGCAGCAGGATCAGGAACATCACGCTAATGCCGATGGATTTGTGCAGCTGATAGAGCTGGAACACGCGCATCGTATCGAGGTGGAGATGGTCCATGACCAGACCCATCGCGATCAGGGTCAGTATTCCTGGCGCGATCAACCAATGAAGGATGATCGCGACTGTGGAATACCGCGTGGTCCCGCTCGCTGCGCGTGCGGGCGTTGGCATGGTATTTAGCCCTGTTTTTCAAACGCGCCGGCAATGCGCAGCTGCACTTCATCCGACACGTAGGGCACGTACATTTTTACGCCAAAATCGCTGCGCTTGATGGTGCCGGTGGCTTCAAACCCGGTGGTGTATTTCTTGTCCAGTGCGTTTACGCCCGCACCGATAAAATGCACTTTCAGGGTTTCGGGCTGTGTGACACCGTGCAGGGTCAGGTTGCCGGTCACAACCGCATCATTCCGGCCGGTAATGCGGACAGACGTGGATTCAAACGTGGCATTGGGGAACTTTGCCGCATCGAACCACTGGTCACCCTTGAGCTCATCATTGAGCTTGGCGCTGGTTGTCTGCACGGAATCAACCGGGATAGTCACGGACAGCCTGGAAGCGGATGGAGTCTTGGTGTTCAGCGTCAGTGTGCCCGAAACGTTGGAGAACACACCAAGATAATTGGTGAAACCAAAATGCAGGACGGAAAAACCGACCTGTGTGTGCCCCGGTTCAACATCATACGTGCCGGACTGTGCCTGCGTGGCGTTGGTAACAACCTGCGCAAAGGCCGGATTGCCTGCGAGCAGGCCAAAGGCAAGAGCTGCGGTGGGGAGAGAAAGAAGGCTGTATTTCATGGGTTCATACTCCGGTTGGTCATAACAAACTCGTTTGAAAAACAGTGCGGTCATGCTCGGAGGGGCATGGCATGCGCTGTTCCGCTGAGTTCTTCATTACCGTCGAAAATATGAGCAAGAAATAACAACAATGGAAACGTATGGTTTCCATATTTTCGCTATGAGGCGGGGGAGGGGCCGAGAGGGTTCATATCAGAGAGCCAGCAGATGTCTGCGTGTGATCTTGCCAGATACGGTTGTAGGCAGGTGCTGGACAAACCGCACTTCCTTCAGGCCAACCCACCGGCCCAGCGCCCGGTGAACCTGCCCGAGAATTTCGTCAGTCGCAGGTATGCTTTGTGTGGCGGTGTCGGGCACCACATAGGCAACAGGTCGCTGCCCCCTCAGCCCATCGGGCACAGCAACAACGGCGCATGCATGAACAGCAGGGTGTGCGGCAATGATTTTCTCGATCTGCACGCCTGAGATCCGGCGCCCCGCGACCTTGATAACATCGTCAGAGCGACCGAGCATGTGAACGGCACGTCCGGTGCCAATCATACCTTCGTCAAATGTGCGGTAAAACCGTCCTGTTTCATCAATGCAGGCTGTGGGTAGCTGAATGACCCTGTTCTGCCACACTCCTGCCAGACAACCGGGGGGCAGGGGGAGTGCAAGAACAATCTCCCCGCAGGGTTCACCCGGCACAGAGGGCACAATAGCTGGATGAAACCCCGGTGCGGGGCGTCCTATGTCGTTCATGAGCGTTATGGGCTCGCGTTCCGGCAGGCCGAAAAAATGGGCTGTAATGCTCCACCCGGTTTCAGTCTGCCACCAATGGTTGACCACGGGTTTTTGGAAATATGCGCGTGCCCAGTCCAGCAATGTTGGGTCGGCATATTCTCCCGCTACAAAAACACGGGCCAGTGCTGCCGGGGGGTGTGCGGGCAGGTTACGGTTTTCCTGCCGTAGGAGCCGCATCTGTGTCGGGGTCGTGAACAGGCATGTCACGGCGTGTTCGTGGCAAAGCGTGCGCAGTGTGGCAGAGGTTGTGGCACCTTCCACAATCACACTGGTGCAACCGTTGATCAATGGCGCGTAAACACCGTAAGAATGGCCAACCACCCACCCCAGATCAGATGTTGTAAAAAACGTATCTCCGCTCCTGCAACCATAGATTAGCTCCATGGACAGGGCGAGCGCTACGGCATGCCCGCCATTGTCCCGCACAATGCCCTTCGATGTTCCCGTTGTGCCTGATGTATGCAGGATATAGAGCGGGTCTTCAGAACGCAGTATGACGGGTGCCACAGGAGGCGAGTGTTCTAGGGTATGGAAGTCATGGTCCCGCGCGGGCATAAGTGGTGCGGGGCAGGCGTTGCGCTGCACAATAATACATGCCTGCGGCTCGTGCGTGGCCTGCGCGAGTGCCACGTTAAGGGCCGGGGCGGACGGAATGGCGGTTTGCCCCTGAAAGCTGCAACTGGCGATAATCACGACCTTGGGGGCTACATCGTCAATCCGGCGGGCCAGTTCGGGTCCTGCGTAGCCGGCAAATACCACAACATGCACGGCGCCTATGCGTGCACAGGCCAGCATGGCTATGGCTGTTTCAATCATGGTTGGCATGGCGATCAGGACACGGTCGCCTTTTTCCACCCCTAGTGTGCGCAGGCCGCCAGCAAACCCGGCTACCCTGCCGAGCAATTCCTTGTAGGTGATGGTTTGCCGCTCTTTTGTGGCGCAGGAGTGCCAGACCAAGGCTGCCTGCGCGCCGTGGCCCTGCTCCACGTGCCTGTCCACGGCATTGTAACAGGTATTGAGCGTGGCATTGGGGAACCAGTCATGCCAGCCATCCGCCCGTGCCCGGCAAGCCATGCCGGGCTGTTGCTGCCATGTAATGCGTTGGGCTGCTTCCAGCCAGAATGCTTCTGGCTGGTTCAGGGCCGCATCATACATTGCCTCATAAGTGGTCCATGGCAGCATGGGGCTTTTCCTTTCCTCAGGCTACAGGCACGTCTTTGCCGGTAATCTGGCTGGCCAGCCACGCCGCATCGCGCGAGATCCCGGAAAACCGGCCGGAGCCCCATGTATGCAGCCACGGCAACCCGAGAAAGTAGAAGCCGGGCGCATCTGTTACCCCCCGATGCCAGAGTGGCTTGTTGGCACCATTAAATACGGGCACGTCGATCCAGCGATAGTTCGGGCGAAAACCAATGCACCAGATGATTGAGGTAATGCCCGCGGCCTTCAGAGCCAGTGGCGTATTGCTGCCATCGGGTTCCCAGACTGGCACGTAAGGTGCTTCGGTTGGGGCGGTAATGCCTTCACGGGCAATGTAGGCGTCAATGGATTTTTTGATGTCGGCATTGGTCTTGTCTGCATCATCCAGATTGTCCCGTAGGTCCGGTGCAAAATGGGCCACCTCGTCCCGAATGGTTTCCAGCGTGCCGTGCAGGCCCACACCGTCTCTGGCAAAAAGCCGCAGGTCAAGGTCATGGCCACCATTCCGGCCGGTGACATAATGGTTGGTTTTGTCACGCGCACCATCACGCAGCGGATGGTTGTCTACTGTCAGGTCGTAAAACTGCATGTCTGCAAGCCAGTCTACAACATCCCGTCCACGATAAAAGCGCGAGACACGGGGGGCAGAACCGACACACAGATGAATTTTGCGGTTTTCAATAAACAGGTCTTCCACAATCTGTGCGCCGGACTGGCCACTCCCCACCACCAGCACGGCACCATCAGGCAGTTGGGCCGCGTTGCGATAATCCTGGGAGTGAACCTGATAAATGGAAGGATCAATGGCGCTGGCGTAACCGGGAATAACGGCGTCATGGTACGCGCCCGAAGCAATCACAACATGCTGTGCGTGCCAGAGTTCTGCCCCTGCCACGACGCGGTAGCCACCGTTTTCATGGCGTGTAATGGACGTGACTGGCGTATGTTCGCGCAAAGGTGCGGTGAAGGAGTCCGTAAACCCTTTTACGTAGTCAATAATTTCCTGCTTTACCATAAAGCCGTGCGGGTCGCTCCCCCTGTAGGGGTGCCCGGGCAGTTCGCACTGCCAGTTGGGTGTCACCAGACAGAAGTTGTCCCAGCGTTCATCATCCCACGAATGGCAGGCGGTTTTGGCCTCGAACACTACGTGGTCCACGTTCTCACGGCAGAGATACCAGCTCATGGACAGGCCAGCCTGACCACCACCCACGATAATGACGGGGATGCTTTTTTCATTCTGTGTCATGGTCGTTCTTTCGTTTCAGAGGCTGAAAGACAGGATACGCACCTGCGCATCAGGTTGATTGAGGAAGGGCGTGCAGGTCTGGCGGATCGCCTGGAGCTGGCCAAGGGCACGGCTACAGGCAAAGCCGTAGCGTGCACGCACCCGCTCGCTGGCCTGTGTCAGGGCTGTATCGGCCTGTTCCAGAAAAGTGCGAACCGGGTAATCTTTACCCGGTGTAAAGTGGTCCTTGATGACCAGCGATGGAGAGTAGCAATCGCTCTCTTGCCCATCGGGCCAGCGCACACGAAAAATCATTTCGGGCATGATGACAAAGCTCCAGAAGCCGGAGTGCCAGCGTGCGACAAGGCCGCCAGCCGCCGGTATGCGGGGAGGTGCCGACTGGCAACACCGTGCCAATCGAAACGACGGGCCGTTGCGGGGCCGCTGAGCCGGAAGTGCTCGCGGTTTTTGGCGCTAAGGGCGTCACGCAAGGCTAAAAACAGGGTGTCGGGGTGCTCGGGGTTGCACCAGAGCACGTCTGACGCCTGAAGGTGCTCGGTAAAAGGGGCAACCTTCGGCACAATGGCTGGCGTGCCGCAGGAGAGGGCTTCCAGCGGGCACAGACCAAACCCCTCGGTTACGGATGGGTAGGCCAGCACGGCTGCCTGCCTGTAAAATGCAGGCATATCCTCATCCGCCACCGCTCCGGTGAGGGTGACATGCTCGGCTGCATCGCTCTGGCACAACCGCATATCAAACAGCGCGCGGTAGGCCGAATGATCCAGCAATGACGCCCCGCCTACCACAACCAGATGCACATCGGGCTGGTCACTCCGCAGCGCCAGAAAGGCTTCCAGCAGGTGCAGCGTATTCTTGCGGCGCTCGACCCCGCCGACCGCCAGAATCAGGCGGCGGCCAACCGGCAGGTGGTAACGCGCCCGCAGTGAGCTGTCCTGCGGGCCTGGTGCGGGTGAAAAATGTTCAGGATCAACGCCGTTGCCAACAACGGGTGCTTCACGGCCATGCTCGCCGCGCAGGATGCCCTCCCACATGGTGCTGACAGTGAACAGCTCGGCTGCGGCCATGAACCCGCGTTCCTGCCGCATTGCAAGGCCCGGGTGAGCAAAGCGGTCGAGGTGGTGAACCGTGCGGGCAAAGCCCGGTATCCTGCCTTGCGCCACCAGTTCAGCCAGCGCGTTAGCACTTATGGGGTCTTGCGCATGAAGAACGTCAAATGGTGCCTCATCCCTGAGCGCGTCCGTGATCTCGCATATACGGCGTTCCACCAGAGCAGGCAGGTTCTGCTCCGCTCGGGCTGCAATGTAACGCGTAGCGCAGCGGGGTTGGCGGAAAAAGCCTGCACCTGTCACATCCGGGGCGATCAGGGTTGCTTTGTGCCCTGCGTCACACAACGCCTCTGCCAACGCCATGCCATGCACCACGCCACCGCGCGGAAGGGTCGAGTGCGTCAGAATGCCAATGGACAGGCTCATGGCACAAACCCCATGAGCGGCGTTTGTGCAAGATCCCAGAAAGTGTCTGTCTCGTCTCTCCAGGTAACATCCAGCCTGCGGGTATTGTTGCACTGGCCGATAACGGCCGCAGCAATGTCCCGCCCATGAAAGCGCGCCATAACGGCTTGTGCATCCTCTGGCCGGGCGCTCAGCAAATAGCCATAGCTGGGGAAAGCCGACAGCCAGCGGGTCATGGGGGCATGTTCTGGGCGTGGAATATCATCCAGCGTGATGTGCATGCCCACGCCAGAACACTCGGCCAGCATAAGGGCTGTACCCAGCACGCCGGCCATGCTGATGTCCTTGGCTGCACGGCTCAGCCCGTCCTCGGCTATTTGTGGCAGAAGGTCCATGTCGGCCTGTAACCGGGTAATCGCATCGGTGCCGCACAGCCCGGAACTACTGTCCCAGAACGGGTGTGGGTCATGCCAGCGGCCGCGCAGATCAATGGCGGCAATCAGCACCTCGCCGGGGCGGGCGTCAAAACTGGTGAGCAGATGGCGTGCCCGCCCCAGAATTGCGACCGAAAGCGAGTTGTGAGTGCTGCGCATGTTGGTATGCCCGCCAGCAACGGGCACGCCATAGGTCAGTGCTCCATCCTGCAAGCCTTGCAGGACGGATGCTGCGGATTCAGAGGTATCGCTCCATAAGGCATTGACCACCGCAACGGGGCGGCCACCCATTGCCGCAATATCGCTGGTATTGACCATGACACCGCAGTAACCGGCAAACCACGGCATGGCGCGTACAAAACTGTCCTGAAAACCCTCGCTGGCCAGCAGGAGGTAACCATCTCCATCCCGTATGGCGGCACAGTCATCGCCAAGGCGGATGGCGCTGGGGTCGGTGGGTTTAAGGATTGCCGCTGCTTCGGCAATATCCTGCTTGCATGCAAGGGCGCGGCTGTGGCGCAGGGTATGCAGCAGCGCGTTGAGCTTGCCTGCCATTATGCCACCTGTCTGGTGCGCGGTTGTGGGCGCAGCAGCCACGTCTGGTTCTGGCCATGTGCCGGATAGCGGGAGAGGTCGGCCTGCATGTCATGATGTGGCAGACCATGCAGGGAGATTACCCCAAGGCTTTTCCAGTGCAGGCGGCGGAAGAACAGTACATTCTGCTCCTGCACCTGGGCCAGAAAGCGCGTGGCCCCAAGCCCGTGTGCTGTGCTGACCGCCATGCGGATCAGTTCCGCCCCGATCCGCCCCAGCTTGCGATGGTCTTCATGCACAGCCAGACGGGAACCGCGCCAGACACCGGGTTTGGCTTCATGGATGCGTACGGCCCCTACAATCCGGTCCGGCATGCCTGCCATACAGCAGGCTGCAATAATGGGGATGGCTACGTCATCAATGCCGTCCCGATCATCCTCGGCAAAAACCTGCTGCTCGGTGCAGAATACCTCGCGGCGGAGGGCATGATAACCTGCGCGTTCCCACGGTGTACGGGCAAGGCGCACGACATATTCCGTCGGGATGAACGGGCGGTGTTCCACACCTTCGAGTAAAGCACTCATTGTTCATAGGCCGAGAGGGAGGAGCACGCACCACACCGGCCACATCCGGCCCGGATGTCGGTGGATTTCATGTTGGCATCGCGTAGCATCCGCCCAAGTGGTGCCAGAACCGACTTCATGAAATCAGCGGTAGGCGGTGCGTGGTTTTCCAATGGTGTGCCGGAAATGGGCACGAACGGCACCACGAAGGGATAAACACCCAATGCAATAAGGCGCTCGGCCAAACCAAGAATATCTTCGGCACTATCGCCAAGACCGGCCAGAATGTAGGTGTTGACCTGCCCGCGCCCAAAAACCGGCACGGCGCTGGCAAACGCTTCCATGTAGCGGTCAACGCTTACTGTTGCTTTGCCGGGCATGATTTTTTCGCGCACGGCCTGTGTGGCGGCTTCAAGATGCATGCCCAGACTGTCGGCCCCCGCATCGCGCAGGCGCTGGAACCAGCCGTGATCACGCGGTGGCTCGCACTGGACCTGAAGCGGCAGATCGACCGCAGCACGGATGGCACGCGCAGAGTCCGCAAGCACCGCAGCACCCCGGTCCACCACATTGGGTGTGCCGGTTGTCAGCACCATATCGCGCACGCCATCCAGTTCCACGGCGGCTTTGGCAACTTCGGCCAGTTGCGCGGGCGTTTTGTAGGCAATGGTGCGCTCGGCCTCCAGTGACTGACCAATGGCGCAGAACTGGCAGGATGTACGCCGGTCGGCATAGCGGATGCAGGTCTGGTGCGCCGTGGTTGCCAGCGTGTCGCGCCCGTGGAGCAGGGCAATCTTCCAGTAGGGAATACCGTCTGCCGTGCTTAGCCCATAAAAGCGTGGAGCAGCAGGAAAGTGGATTGTGCCGAGCGTCTGGCCATCACGTAGCAGCGTGCTGGTTCCACTCCGGTCTGGCGGGCTGGCCTGAAAAGGAGAGCGCAGTGCTCCGGATGTATAAACCGGGACCATAACGGTCTGGCCCGCAATGGTGATTGTCTTGTGGTCGGAGGGACCGGCTCCGCCCTTGCGGGTCATGCCGCTGCTCTGCTCACCAATCTGTAACCCGAATGATTGCAGGTCGGTGATAAGCTTGCGACCAGAAAAGGTGCCGAGTGTTGGAATGGTCATGGTGCCACCTCGTCTGTCAGGGCAGAGTAAGGCTCATTTTCACCAACGTAATGCACGGTATGAGCGGGGCGGCGGTCCTGCAGCAGGCTCAGCAGTTCCGGGCGTGCATAATGCCCTACGGAATCCATCATGCGTTTGCGCTTGGTAATCAGGGCAAAGTCGAGATCGGCTATGACCATCCCTTCGCCTTCGGTTAGCGGGGGAGCGAGCAGCTTGCCTTCGGGCGAGACTATGGCAGTAAAGCAACCGCCCCGCAGAGGGCCTTCAAGCCCCGGGTCACGCGCTATGTTCTTGATCTGTTCTTCCGTAAGCCATCCTGTGGCGTTTACGACAAAGCAGCCGGATTCCAGCGCATGGTGGCGAATGGTCACTTCCATCTGGTCTGCAAAAATTGGCCCCACCAGTGAACCGGGGAACTGTGCGCAGTGGATTTCCTCGTGCTGGGTCATCAGCGCGTAGCGGGCGAGGGGGTTATAGTGTTCCCAGCAGGCCAGCGCTCCAATGCGACCGGCTGCACTCTCCACGACCTTCAGGCCAGCGCCATCTCCTTGCCCCCATACCATGCGTTCGTGGTAAGTGGGGGTGATCTTGCGGCGTTTGAGCAGGATTTCTCCTGTGGCATCAAACACAATCTGTGTGTTGTAGAGTGTGCCGTAATCCCGCTCATTTACACCCAGCACAACAACCATGCCGGTGTCGCGCGCAGCTTCGGCCACCATGTCCGTTACCGGACCGGGGACAACAACGGCGCGTTTGTAGAGTTCAAGATGCTCACCACCAAAGCGGAATGCAGGCTGGATGAACGAAAAATAGGGGTAATAAGGCACAAGGGTTTCGGGAAAGACCGCCAGCTTTACACCTTTCTCGGCGGCATCGCGGATGGCCTGACAGACTTTCCGTGCAGTGCCCAGACCATCGTCACCAAGGATGGGGCTGATCTGGACGGCTGCGGCGCGAACGATACGGGACATGGCTTGCGGTCCTCCCTTTGGCCTTTAGAGAGTCCAGGTATTCAGAATAAAGGCGTTGTCCCGCCGGGCCAGCAGAATGATGTCCAGCACATCCTGCGGATTGATGGGTGTTATCCCGGGAATAAGGTTTTGCTCGCCGTAGCCGTAAAGTGCCTGAAGTGCGAAGCGGCAGGCATAAACTTTGCCACCTTCTTCAAGGATTTTTGCAATCTGCTTGTTGCAGTTCATGTGCCCCGGAAAAGCTTCATCACCCAGACGGGGAAAGCCGCGCTGCACGCCAAGAGTGACGCCCGGACCATAGAGCAGCACTGAGGTTTCAAACCCCTTGCGGATCAGCCGTGTGGCCTGCAGCAGATTTACAAACCCGACCGAACCTTCATTGGCAACGGTATGAAAGGTGATAAGGGCTTTTTCACCCGGCTGGGCTTTGACGTCCTCAAAAACCTTGTTTTCATAGTTAACGAAGCAGTCGCCATCTTTATGCGGAGCGTGCTCGAGTGTTGGCATGGTATGTCTCCCGTGTGCTGCGGTCTCCGGCAGGAAGCCGACCTGACCGCTTTGCTGAAGCAAACGTGACACGGGTTAAGTCTGACGTAAAATTTTGTATGGCATGCGTTGGCATGACAAAAAAAACAATTTTTCCCGCATGAGTTCTTTTTGCGGGTACAGAAGCATACAGTTTATTCCACAAGGTCATACAATTCTACGGCGTTCAGCTAACATACTGGTTTTGCTTTATATTTACCTCGCGCATTCGTGATGTTGCTGTGCGTTTGTTCTGGAAGGCCACGTATGCCCTTTGGGTACAACGTGGCCTGCCGAGTGCTGCAACGGGTTAAACAATATCGGCAAAGCCGGGGGAGCGCTTGTGCTGGAGGACTGAGACAACGCCACGGAGGGACTCTTCCAGGCTTGCGGCATCGGGCGCACTGCCCAGGGCAATACGTGCCCGCTGCGGGGGTTCCCCATTAATGGTAAAAACGGTGCTGGGCACCAGTGCCAGACCACGCCTGCGGGCGTAGGCAACAAAATCCGCGCTCCCCCACCATGCCGGGAGTTTGAGCCAGATATGGGGGCCGTCAGGGTTCGTGCAGTGCTGCTCACCCAGAACCGTGCGTGCGATAGACTGGCGTAACCGCAGCTCTTTCTGAATTGCGTGCAGGATTGTATGGGCCTGTCCTGTCTGCATCCATCGTGCGGTCAGGGCGCTGAGCAGCCCCGCATTGGTGAGGGCAATGGCCCGGATGGCAGCCGTTACCCGCCGGGTCATGTCGGCATTGGGGAGGGCGACATACGCCGTGCGCAAACCGGGGCTGAGTGTTTTGGCCAATGTTGCCACGTAACTGACCCGGCTATGGTCAAGGGCCGCCAGTGCTGGCAGAGGGTTATCCATAAGTAGGCTGTAAGGGTCGTCCTCCGCAATATGGAGGTGGTGCCGTTGTGCGACTGCAAGAATATCCTTGCGCCGCTGTAGGGACATTGTGGCGGTTGTAGGGTTGTGGATTGTTGGAATGCAATAGAGCAGACGGGGGTGGTGCTGCGCACAAACCCGGTCAAGCTGGTCTGGCATCATGCCTTCCTTGTCGCTGTCCACACCAACCAGAATAAGGTCAAACTGTGCGGCAATGGTCCGGATGCCGGGGTAAGCAATGCGGTCCGTGACAATCACATCACCCGGTTGCGTATGCGTGCTGACAATGGCGGCCAGTGCGCTCTGGCCGCCTGGGGAGATCATGATCTCGTCTGTCCGGCGTTGGCCGATTATCGGGGCAACCCATTTTGCACCCAACTGACGCTCTTCAACAGTTCCACCGGTCACACGGTAAGACATCAGGCTGTTCAGGTCCTGCTGCTTGAGGATCGCTGCGATGTCCGTCTGAATAATCCGCTGCAAAGGCGGGTCTTGCGGGATGGGAGGAAGGTTCATGGTCAGATCAACCACCGCAGGGCCTGTGTGGCGCCAGTGGCTTTCCCCCGCACCAACACGAATGAAGGTGCCCCGGCCGACTGTTGCGTCAATCAGCCCTCGTCTGCGCGCCTCAGTAAAAGCGCGCGTAACGGTTGTCAGGTTGGTGCCAAGATGCTCTGCAATTGTCCTTTGCGGGGGCAGTTTATCGCCGTCCCTGAGGTCGCCTTTGCGAAGGGAATGGGCAAGGGCATCGACCAGAGTCAGATAAATGGCATTCGGGCTCTGGCTGATTTCCTCTTTCCAATGGGCGAGGTAGGACTGTTCGGGCATGCGACGGGGGTTCCGTATGTTCGAAAAATATATTCGATCTCATACCATACAATCAGTACAATTTTTAGAGGATTATGTTGCCCAGAAGTTGCGGGAGCGCTTTGTTACATTAAATCGAGGGCCGAGCCTCCTAAAAGGCAGGATCAAGACGTGGCTGCAAATTCAATAAAATTGCGCAGATAGTGAATATCTTCATCGGTTTCGCGGTATCCAAGGAATATCTGCTTCGCAATGCCTTTTTTGCCAAGTTTAATGGGGTGGAGTTCAAAGCGGGGGGCGTATTCTTCCACCAGCCACCCCGGGAGTGCAGCCACACCACGACCGTGTGCCACCATAACCAGCATAATATCCGTTGTTTCGATCTGCTTTTGCTGCCTTGGGCCAATACCTGCTGGTTGCAGGAATTGCGTGTATATGTCCAAACGCTCAGGTGGCACCGGGTAGGTAATCAGGGTTTCACCCGCAAGTTGTTCTGGCAAAATGAACTTTGTATTCCGTAAAGGGTGTTGGGGGCCAACCACCAAAACAAGTTCATAATCAAAAACCGGCGTAAACTTTAGTCCCGGTTTATAAAGTGGGTCTGGTGTAACCAGAATATCTATTTCATTACTGAACAATGCGCCAATGCCGCCAAACTGGAACTTTTGCCGCACATCCACGTCAACCTTTGGCCATTGTTCCAGATAAGGAGAAACAACTTTAAGTAGCCACTGATAGCAGGGGTGGCATTCCATACCGATGCGAAGAGTGCCACGCTCACCATTGGCAAATTGTTCAAGCCGTTTTTCTGCAAGCTCAAATTGGGGAAGCATGCGGTTTGCCAAGGATAACAGCCACTCGCCAGCCTGGGTAAGAACAAGGGAGCGTCCTTCCCGGCGCCATATTTTTACGTCAAGCTGGCTTTCAATCTTGCGTATGGCATGGCTAAGGGCGGGCTGGGTAAGGTTCAGGCGCATTCCGGCAGCCGTCAACGAACCTTCTCGTGCGACGGCTTGAATAATGGCCAGATGACTGCGCTCAAGGATACCCATGCCACACCTTATTGATACAAAATATTCACGTTACTGTATAAACATATCAGTTCTGTTCATTTTCATAAACACACACCCTATGTTTTATCCTGCATGGCTTTTACGGCCTATGGCTCCATAAGCCCTTCAGGCAGAGAGTTCGTGACGGACAATTTTTGCACCGGCACCTAAAGCGTGGAGCTTGGCTGTGGCCACATGGCGCGGAAGAGGTGCCATGCCGCAATTGGTGCACGGGTAGAGTTTGTCTGCATCCACAAATTTAAGGGCCTTGCGCAGGGTGTTGGCAACATCATCTGGTGTTTCAATAGCATGGGTTGCGACATCAATCGCGCCAACCATCACTTTCTTACCGCGCAGCAGTTCAATCAGATCCATTGGAACCCGAGAGTTCTGGCACTCCAGAGAAACCATGGAGATATTGGATTTCTGGAGATTAGGAAAAATCTCTTCATACTGCCGCCACTGTGTGCCCAGTGTATTTTTCCAGTCAATATTGGCTTTTATGCCGTAACCATAGCAGATATGAACGGCTGTTTCGCATTTAAGGCCTTCAATAGCTCTCTCTAATGCAGTGATGCCCCAGTCATTCACTTCATCAAAAAAAACGTTAAAAGCAGGTTCATCAAACTGGATAATATCCACGCCTGCGGCTTCTAACTCTCTGGCCTCCTGATTGAGAATTTTGGCAAATTCCCATGCCAGTTTTTCGCGGCTTTTGTAATGGCCATCATAGAGTGTATCGACCATCGTCATGGGGCCGGGTAGAGCCCATTTGATTGGTTTTTGTGTGAGTGTGCGTAAAAACCTTGCATCATCAACAAAAATTGGCTTTTCGCGGCTCACGGCACTGACAACAGACGGCACACTCGCATCATACCGGTTGCGGATTTTGACTGTCTGGCGGTTTTTAAAGTCAACACCGCTCAGGTGCTCAATAAACGTAGTGACAAAATGCTGCCGTGTCTGTTCACCATCGCTGACAATATCAATGCCTGCGCGATTTTGATCATCCAGTGTCAGGCGCAATGCATCCTGTTTGCCCTCGATTAATTCCTGCCCGTGTAGTTTCCAGGGTGACCAGAGTGTTTCGGGCTCTGCAAGCCAGGAGGGCTTGGGCAAGCTTCCTGCTGTTGCTGTGGGGAGGAGTGCTGTTGTCATAGGAGTAAAACCTTGTTGTTCTGGTTAATCAGGCAGAGTAACTGGCAGACCACTGCTCAAGACGCGCGTGATATGGCTTGATAAAACTCTCCTCCGTGTATTTGCCTTGGGCAGTCGCCAGTTTGCTGCGTTCTTCCCGGTCATAAACAATGCGGGTGAGAGAATAATCCTGATGGCTCAGGCTGGGTTGGTAGCTTTGTGGTGCTACAGAATTGGCATTATATATTTCAGGACGATAAATTTTTTGAAACGCCTCCATTGTGCTGATTGTACTGATAAGTTCCAGCGTTGTGTAATCGGAAAGTAAATCACCAAAAAAATAGAAAGCCAGTGGAGCCACACTGCGGTAGGGCATAAAGTAACGGACCTGCATGCCCATTTTTTCAAAATAATGATCAGTTAACGAGTGTTCCTGTTGCCTGTATTCAACCCCCAGAACAGGGTGGTGGTTATCTGTTCGGCAATAGGTTTTGTTGGTAGAAACGCTCAGGCATATAACCGGAAGCTTATTGAAGTTTTTCTTGTAGGCAGAAGAGTGTACAAAACTCTTAAAAAGATTTCCGTGCAGATAACCAAAGTCAGGTGGAACGTGGAATTCAGGCTTATTCTTGTTGTAATTGGGCAATAAGACGCTGAAATCATAATCACGGACGTAAGAAGAAAAATTATTCCCGGCAAGCCCTTTAATCTGTTGATTGCTTTTTTGATCAATAATTGTCGTGTTCAGGATTTCGATCAGGGGGAAAATACTGTTTGTGCTGTCACGATTGATATGGAGCCCCACAGAAACAATATCGAGCGCAACAGAATAGCGGTTGGCCTTGGGATTATCCCAATGTGCCAGATCATTAAACCGATTATTGATCATCCGGAGCACGTTGCGCAGGTTTTCCTGACGATTGTCTCCTCTGGCCAGATTGGCAAAATTGGTTGTGAGACGTGTGTCGGTTGAAGGGTGATAGTTCTCATCAAACGGGATGCTCTTAATTTGGAATGAGGACTCTGTAATCATGGTCGAACTCCCTCCTGTTTTGTCAGAAAGCAGATTTCATCTTCCGGGAGTTGAGAACCTCACGGTTTATGCTTCTGTTTTTCAGGTTATGTTTAGTAGTGTTCTGCGTTTAAGCTGTGGTGAACTCTTTATGCCTGAACACAATATTGAATAAAAATGATTTAATTTCATTAATCCATGAATATCATTCATAGGTTGCAGGCTAGGGATCCAGATGCTCAGCCGCCTGGAGAGCATGTGCTGTGATGCCCAGACCTTTTCTCCCATTACCAGCAGGCATGTAGCCTCTAAACACCCCAAAACGTCTATTCATGAGTATAATTCATGATCATGCTCGTTTTATTGGGGCTAGTCCTGAGAGAGTTCGTTCCTTATGTCCTAAAGCAACCTCAGTCGCTGCTACAGTTTTTCAGGTTAATGCTGTTTGCTGCTTATGTGCGCTGTAGGGAAAATCATGGCTACGGATTGCTATAATACCGAGGCGGAATGGATAATATCTCTCAAACAGTTTCTAAAATAACTCGGAGCGCCAATCAGTCAGCCGGGGGTTGGGGGGCGGTGCTGGCCATGTCTCTGGGTGCGTTTGCACTTGTCGCATCCGAGTTTATGCCTGTTAGTCTTTTAACCCCGATTGCGGCTGATCTGCATATTACAGAAGGGCAGGCAGGGCAGGCTATTTCAGTTTCTGGCGCATTTGCGGTGCTGACCAGCCTCTTTATTTCCGCACTGGCCAAGGGGATTAACCGTAAAACCCTGTTGCTGGCCCTGATCGCCATGATGATCGTGTCGGGGAGTGTTGTTTCCCTTGCTCCGAATTATGTGGTGTTCATGCTCGGGCGGGCAATGATCGGTGTTGTTATTGGCGGTTTCTGGTCCATGTCTGCCGCTACGGCTATGCGGCTTGTGGAAGACCATCACGTGCCCCGTGCTCTTGCAATCCTGAATGGCGGAAACGCTCTGGCTACCGTTATTGCTGCACCTGCCGGTAGTTTTTTAGGCGGTCTTATTGGCTGGCGTGGTGCTTTTTTCTGTGTAGTGCCTGTGGCTGTTGTTGTTTTTGTCTGGCAGTTTGTCAGTCTCCCATCTATGGCGAGCGCGCGGCATCAGCAGTCGGCCAGTGTATTTTCTTTGCTGACACGACCGATTGTGGCTGTTGGCATGCTGGCGGTCAGCCTGTTTTTTATGGGCCAGTTTACGCTTTTTACTTATGTCAGGCCATTTCTTGAAGACGTTGCCCAGGTGAACGTATCCACTTTGTCGTTAATTCTGCTCCTGATGGGTATTTCTGGCTTTGTTGGCACTGTACTGATCGGGAATGTTCTAAAAAACAGTGTTTATCCAGCGCTGATTATTATTCCTGTCCTCATGGCTTTTCTGGCTACTGCTCTTATTGTTCTGGGTAAGTGGGTGGCTGTTTCCGCTGTTATACTTACGGCGTGGGGTTTGTTCGCCACGTCTGCCCCTGTGGGCTGGTGGACCTGGCTTGCCCGAACACTTCCGCAGGATGCTGAAGCCGGTGGGGGACTTATGGTGGCAGTTGTCCAACTTGCCATTACGCTAGGAGCGACCTGTGGTGGCATCCTTTTTGACGGGGTTGGGTATCAGGCCACATTTGCGGCCAGTGTAGTGGTGCTTGCGGTTGCGGCGCTGCTGGCGGCCACGACAGGGCGATTGGCCGGTCGAGGAGCATAAAACCTGTCAGGCATTCAGGCAGGACAAGCAACCGGATTTAACATTTTTGAACCACATACAGGATAGAATGCTTATGGAGATCAAACGCATAGGGGCCCAACCCTCCGCTAAAGGGCCGGTCGACTGGTTTACTGGGACGGTACGTATAGACCCACTTTTTAACCCGCCGGAGCCCTCTCAGGTAACCACCGCGCTGGTTACGTTTGAGCCGGGAGCCCGCACCGCCTGGCATACTCACCCACTTGGGCAAATGCTTATCGTGACGGCAGGGTGTGGCTGGGTGCAGCGTGAAGGTAGCCCGATTGAGGAAATTCATCCCGGCGATACAATTTGGTTCGCTCCGGGTGAAAAGCACTGGCATGGTGCGACAGCAACGACGGCGATGAGCCATATTGCAATTCAGGAAAAGCAGAATGGCTCCCCGGTTGATTGGCTGGAGCATGTTTCTGACACCCAGTATTGTAACTGATTGATTGCAGCTAAAAAGTTTTCCCCCTTTGGTGTTTGTGAGTGTGAAGGGAACATTACGCTCGGGCGGAACCAAAGGGGGAACTGCATAGGCTGTGGTGCGGGATTTTATTTTTCATTAAGTGTATTGTAGTAACGCATTACATGAATGCTGATGAAAGATAGATCCTGTGCGCAATAATTTTTTTATTAAAATATCCGCTTCGTTGATCTTAACAACCTGTTTTGCAGTGTTGCCTACCAATAATGCAAGTGCACGGGATAAGCCTCAGCCAGCATCTTCTGCTGTTATCCAAAAAGTGATTGAACAGGCTTATGACAAATACAAGCCTGTTATGGAAGGGAAAAATGCCAGTTATATTCCCTATCTGGCCAAGGCAGACGGCAAACTCTACGGCATTGCTGTTGTAACGGTGGATGGGCGGGTTTTCCGGATTGGGGATGCTGGGCACCCGTTCCCTGTGGAATCTGTTTCTAAAATTTTTACGCTGGCGGATGTTCTGCATAAACAGGGAGCAGAGAGTGTTCTGCATAAGATCGGCGTGAATGCCACCGGTCTGCCGTTTAATTCCGCACTGGCGGTAGAGTTGAATAATGACAAGCTGGGTGGCAGCCCGCCCCCCGGTAATCCGCTGGTTAATGCGGGGGCCATGGCAACAGCCAGTCTGGTCGAAGGTAAAACGTTGGATGCAAAATGGCAGAGCGTTATAGATACAGCATCTGCATTTGCAGGGCATACCTTGCATTTGAATGATAATGTTTACCGCTCAGAAATGGCCAGTAACCAGCACAATCAGGCCATTGCGATGCTGCTGCAAAGTTATGACCATTTATATGCCGATGTATCGGAAACAGTGGATCTTTATACGCGTGAATGTTCCTACGATGTAGATGCGGTTGATCTGGCAACTATGGGGGCCACTCTGGCCAATGGAGGGACAAACCCGCGTACCCATCATGCCGTGGTTGATGCCGCAACAAGCGCCCATGTACTGGCAGTTATGGCAACCGCAGGTTTGTACAATACGTCTGGCGAATGGCTGTTCAAGGTTGGCCTGCCAGGAAAAAGCGGGGTAGGGGGCGGTATTGTAGCCGTGGTCCCCGGTAAGTTGGCCATTGGTGTTTATTCGTCCCGCCTTGATGCGGCCGGCAACAGTGTGCGCGGGCAGCTTGCCGTGCAGTTTATTGCGCAGGCACTGGGCGCTAACATTTTTGCTGCAGAAGCGCAGTAAGCATTACATCAGGCAGACGTAACTCTGCGCTATTGTCGCGCAAAAGCGCAGGGCTTCCTCCCGCCTGTTATCCGTTAGGTGGTAACAGGCGGATGGACTTTTTGCGTGCCTTGACCACCAATGTATCAAGCTCAGACAGAAAGCGGGAGCGATCTGCCTTGCCAAATGTAGCGCTTCCGGGGGTGATCATTCCAGCCGAGCGCAGGTCAGTCATCAGGTTCCGCATGGCCAATGCCATGCCTATGGCATCCCCATCCAGCAACCGGCCTTTGTGTTCAAGAACATAAGCACCTTTTTCCACGCATCGTGCGGCTAAGGGAATATCAGCGGTTATGACAATATCCCGGCTTTGAACACGCTCGGCTATCCAGTCATCAGCTATGTCGGGACCGGCATCCACAACAATCCGCTCAATAAGTGGAGAAGCGGGGACAGCCATCATACGGTTGGAAACAACAAAAACATGCAATTTATAGCGCGTGGCAACACGGTACACTTCGTCTTTGACGGGGCAGGCATCGGAATCGATAAAAATACGGATCATTCTCGTAATTTGCCGCAGCCTTGCTTATGGAGCAAGCGGCACCATAGGCAGTATTGATAATTCTGTATCCCAGATAGAGTAATACAAAGGGGCACATATTCCGATCAATAGAGTAAGAAGTTCCTGTTGATATTATATACGGGAGTTTGGTGAATGAAGGTCAATTTTAAGCGTATGATGCTTTATGTATCCGGGTGTTTTGTCGCGGTGGGGCTGGCGGCAGCCACGTATCCGGTTATGGCCGATGCCCAACCGGATGTGATTGTGGATACTGCGCAAAATAGCGTGGAAAATGGCCATTCCATGCGTCCGCTATGGGTGCTGGTAGCGCAGCGTGGCCCGGACAATGAAGATGCCATGATTACGGCTTCATTTTATACCAAAGCAGCCTGTGAAGATGCATTGAAGTTTTTCCGTGAACAGCAGGAACATCCCAATCGTGAATTCCATGGGGTGTGCCTGCCATCAGGTGCAGCTTAAACCGCAGCCAGCAAGGTGCATGCCCAAATTACAGGGCTGCACCTTGGGGCGTGTTGAAGGTGTTTATAGTGGCCGCTCGGCCATATACGCATGGAACACACCAAACGATGTGTGTTTGCGCACGTTGCTAAAACCGACAGATTGCATGGTGCCCAGAATACGGGCGGGGGGAACGCATTCTTCTATTGTGTCCCAGTAATAGGCCATAAGTCTCCTGCTGTCCTGCGATGCCGCAACGCCGGACAGTAGCGGGACAACCCGGCCGAGGTAAAACCGCAGCATAAGTTGGATAAGCCGGTTGTCAGCCCGCCCGATCTCAAGGATCAGCACATGGCCGCCGGGTTTGAGCACATCCAGATAACCTGCAAACGTTGCTCTAAGGTCCTGCACATGCCGTAAGGCGTAGCCCATGCTCAGCATGTCCATGCTGGCAGGGGCAACTGGCAGGGCCTGAGCATCTGCCAGCACAACCTGAATGGGCAGTTTGTCGCGGCATTGCTGGAGCATGCCTGCGCTCATATCCAGCCCGATAATGTTGGCGGCATCCGTTATGGTTGCGGCTTCCTGCGCAACAAGGCCCGTGCCGGTAGCAACATCCAGCAATGTCTGCCCGGCACGCAGCCCGGCCATGCGCAACATCCAGCGTCGGTACCATTTGCCGGATCCGAGTGAAAAAACAGCGTTGATCCGGTCATAATAGCCGGCGGTTTTATCAAAAATAGAGCGAACAAACTGCCTGTGTTCCCCCTTGGTGCGATAATAGTCAGGCAGGACAGGGTGAGGTGGGCAGGGTATGCGCTCAGACATTGCCATTTCCGGTTCAATGATCTTGGTATTCGGTTCTTACCGTAATTGAGGTATGTGGACCAGTCTTGCTGTATTTTATTCTGGTTTTGACCCACAGGTATGCCTGCCATGTTCCGCTGTATTGTTCTTGTTCCATCCTATAACTCCGGGCTTTTGCTGCGGAGCACGGTTTCTGCCGTGCTGGCAGTCTGGCCGGATGTAGTGGTGGTTACAGATGGCAGCACCGATGGCAGCGACCGTACACTGGATGATATGCTGCCAGCGCATGCAGGGCTCAAAATCCTGCATCTGGCACAAAATGGGGGCAAGGGGCACGCAGTTTTGCAAGGGGCGTTATGGGCCTTGCAGGCAGGCTACACGCATGCCTTGACCATGGATGCAGATGGGCAGCATCCAACGCAGGCTGTACCGGATTTTATTGCTCTCTCCCGTTCCGCTCCGCAGGCTCTGGTATTGGGCGTGCCGGTCTTTGGGCCAGAAGCACCCGCTCTGCGCGTGTGGGGGCGCAAGTTATCCAATATCCTCATTGGTATGGAAACAGGGGGCGCTGTTAAAGATTGCCTGTTTGGTTTTAGGGTTTATCCACTCAAACCACTGGTCACGGCTCTTCAGGCATCACGCTTTATGCGCGGCTTTGATTTTGACCCGGAGGTTGCCGCGCGTATGGTCTGGCAGGGAGTGCCCGCGCTCAATAAACCCGCCGCTGTGCAGTATTTCAACGCAGCCGAAGGAGGGATTTCCCATTTCCATTATGTGCGGGACAACACACGGCTCGTTTTTATGCATCTGAGGTTGTTGTTTGCATGGGCGAGGCGTGTGTGTTGCGGAAAGCCGTTATCGTCGTCCTGAGCGATACGTGCTGGAAGTTGCGTATGACAAGGCGCCTGACACCTGCCTCCATAACCATGAACAACAGCGCCATGGCAAATGTGCCCCCAGAGAGCGGCCATTGCCACATGCCAGCAGGCCCGAACCAGAACAGCAGCGGCGGTGTGGTCAGGGCTGCGGCAAAAAACATGGTCCAAAAAACCGTTAGTGCGTGTGTGTAGAGTGCAATATCCGCCCGCAAGGGGCCATGTACCCGGCTGGCCATAACAGCAACAAGCGGCTGCCGGGATGGCAAAAGGGAGCGGCCAAAAACGAACAGCATCATCCCCAGAGAAGCCGCATAAAGCACGCAGCCATCGGCAACTGTTGCCTGGTGTGGCCAGTACACGGCCAAAGGCACAAGGCAGATAGCCATAACAGCACTTGTTTTAAGGTGCCGGCTTAGTAGAGCAAACGCCATGCACTGCATGAGAAGCGAGATAATACTAACGGGAATTGCTGCGTAAGGTGTATAGGGTATATGCCCAAGAAGAATTGATAGGGACACAAGCATAGCACCAGCCCCACGCCGGAAAGCTGTGTGTCTTTCCAGCCATGTTGGCTTTGCGATAATGCGTGTTTGTGTTAGCTCACTCATGATATCTGCACTTAACATGAGACATGCTGTGAATACGACCCGCTCGACAACAATACAAACGCCTTTTGAGCATGAAGTTGCAGAACGGCTTGTTGCAGCACTTCAGCTTGAAGTCACGGCTGAAGAAATTGCTCCCGAGGCCCCCCTGTTTGGGGAAGGGCTGGGTCTTGATTCCATTGATGCGCTTGAAATTGCCCTGTTTGTCGGGCGTGATTACGGCGTGGCCCTGCGGTCGGAAGACCCGGATAACAAAAAGATTTTTAGCTCCTTGCGGTCTTTGTGCGCATTTGTGCAGGCAAATCGCACTGCTGGGTGAATCTGATGCCCAATATGAGGCCTGACCAGCAATGGCCTGATCTTTCCCTTGTTTATGCTCCTGACAGATCGCTTTTTCTGACCGATCAGGGGGCTGTTACAGGGTGGAGTTTTCTGCATGCCGCCCATGCGGTGGCTGCCTTGCTGCCCGACTGCCCGATTGTGCCTGTCTGCTCAGGTGTGAGTCATTTTACACTCCTGTTTGCAGCAACCCTGCTGCGGGGGCAGCATGTGCTGCTGAGCAGCGAGCGTAATCCCGCCCGGCTGGCAGAGCTCGCGCAGGAGCATAATGCCGTCTGTGTCAGTGTTGAGGGAGATGCCGAGAGCGCATTGCTGGCCGGTAACGGGCTAACGGTGCCAGATGTTCTGGCTATGCCTCCATCGGCTGAAAGTGCGGCTCGGCCTTGCCATAACCCTGTCATCAAGCCGGATACACTGGTGGCGCTGGTTTTTACCTCGGGGAGCACAGGGCAACCGGTCGGGCATCGTAAATACTGGGGTGGGCTGGTTACACGCAGCGTAACAGCACGTGTGCTGCTGGACCCGGATGATGCCCCGGCCTGTCTGGTTGGCACTGTGCCACCGTACCATATGTACGGGTTTGAGGCATTGGTGCTGCAATGCCTGAATACGCGCGTTACCGTGGTTGCAGGGGGCGGTGGTTACCCGGCGGACTGGCAGGCCAGTCTGAACCGGGCTTTTGCCCCGCGCATTCTGGTCACAACACCTTTGCAGTTGCGCACCATGTTGCGTTCGGGGTTAGCTTGGCCAGCTATCCGGCGCGTGGTCTCGGCCTCGGCCCCGCTTGCGCCTGAGCTTGCCGCTGAGGCAGAAGAAGTGCTGGGGACAGAAGTGACCGAGATCTACGGTTCGACAGAAACAGGCTCCATGGCCATCCGGCGGACGGTGAGCGGGGCACACTGGCAGTGGTATAAAGGTGTCACTCCGCATGAACGTGCTGATGGTGTTGAAGTTTCAGCACCGGGTGTGCCGAGCTATCTGCTCGCCGATTTTATTCAAACTCAGAGCGATGGTACATTTTTGCTGCTGGGCCGCATGAAGGACGTGGTCAAGCTGGGTGGCAAGCGGACGTCTCTTGCTGCGCTGAATGCAGTGTTAAACGCCATTCCCGGTGTGGAGGATGGGGCATTTCTGCCTCCTGAAGGTGAAGCCACCAATGTTCTGGCCCGGATGCAGGTTTTTGCCGTATCCTCCACCTTGAGTGCCCAGAGCATTCTGCTGTCCCTGCGGGAGCAGATTGAGCCGGTTTTTCTGCCGCGTAGCGTCAGACTGGTACCTGCCTTACCCCGCAATGCGTTGGGTAAGCTCACCTTGCAGGCGTTGCGTGCCATGGCAGGGCAGGCCATGCAGGAGGAGGAAGTCGGGTCTTTTACGCTGCCTTCTGATCATCCCTGCCTGCCGGGCCATTTTCCCGGCAATCCGGTTGTACCCGGTGTTTTGCTGCTGGAGGCCGGGCTGGAACAGTTGGGGCAGGCCGGGTTGCATGTGGATATGGTCAAATTCCTGCATCCGGTTCTTCCGGGCCAGAAAGTGATTTTTCTGGCCCGGAGTACAGGTTCCGTTGTGCGCCTGACCGCCAAGTTGAATGATCAGCCTGTCATGCGGGCCGTGTTAAAGGCAGAACAAGAGCATGCCACGCACGGCTGACAGGCGCTGGGTTGTGCCGGAGCGGGGTAACCGGTTTGCCATGCAGGTTGCGCTACTTTTGGCCCGCAAGGTTGGAAGGCGGCGGCTGGGGTGGCTTCTTGGCCCCATTACGCTGTATTTTTTTCTGCATAACGGGGCGGCCCGTCGGGCATCGCGCGCTTATTTGCGTCGTGCTTTGCCCATCCGCTCCACAATAACCACCATTATGCGGCATATGCGGTGCTTCGCACAGGTTGTGCTGGACCGTATTTTTTTTCTGCAAAACACCACGGACATGCCACATGTGCGGGTTACGGGGCGGGAGTGCTTTTTACAGGCTCTGGCGGGTGGGCGAGGGTGCCTTTTGCTGGGGGCGCATATCGGGTCGTTTGAAGCGCTCAGGGCTCTGGGGCGGGAGCACGGCATAACATTGCGCATGCTCATGTACCGCTCCAATCTGGGGGGAGCCACGGATGTGCTGGAGACGCTGGACCCTACTTACGCACAAACCATTATTGCCATCGGGCAGGTGGATACCATGCTCCGCGTTGCGGAAAGCCTGGGGCGGGGGGAAGTGGTTGGTATTCTGGGGGACAGAACGCCCGATACAGACCGGTGTATCCGCACAAAAATGCTGGGGGGGGATGTTTTGCTCCCCGAAGGGCCTTTCCGGCTGGGGATGGCTACAGGCGCTCCCATTGTGCTCGTAAGCGCCATACGTGCAGCAGATGGTGTTTATGACGTAAATTTTGTGCCGTTTGGTGTGCCTTACCCCACATCCCGGCAGGGACGGTCCGCTTTTGTGCAACAGGCGGCGGAGCGATACGCGGGCTGGATGGAGGCGCTGTGCCGCAGGCACCCGTTCTCATGGTTTAATTTTTATGATTACTGGAAAGACCTGCCGTGAAAGTTTTTTCTCTTCTGGTGGCATGGGGGCTGCTTGCAGGCATGGGGCAGGCATGGGCGGTCGATAACGGGACAGACCTGACCGGGCAGATTATTGCACATCTGGGGCAGGTGCCCGAGCGTGCGCAGCCTTTCCATGAACAAAAGGATATGGCGGCTCTTACGCACCCATTGCTCTCCAGTGGCGTGCTGCTGTTCCATCGCCCCGCATATCTGGAGAAAAACACGCAGGCCCCACGCCCCGAAAAACTGGTGATCGACGGGAGTATGGTCTCCATCCAGCGGGGGGCGGGGAGTGTGCATAATGTACCGCTGTCGCAAAGCCCTGCTCTTGCACTGCTGGTCACAACCATGCGCGCACCGCTGGAAGGGGACATGGCAAGTCTGACGCATGATTACACCCTGAGCGCACAGGGCGACCTTGGTGCATGGACACTTAATATGGCGCCTCTTTCCCCGCAGGCGGTGCATCTGGTGCGTCTGGTCGTGCTGAAGGGGCGCAATAACGCCATACAGAGCCTGAAGATTGTGCAGGCTAATGGGGATGTGCAGACCCTGACCCTCGACCCGTGAGGCCGCGTAGAAAGCCTGGGGTTCTGGCCGTTACGCTGGCGGTGTCGGTTCTGTTTGCCGTGCTGGTGTTCCTGAATATCCCGCTGCGGATGGATATGGCGGGTTTTTTACCCAAAGGCCATGATGACGGAACACGCTTTTTATTGCGCGAAGTGCAGGGCGGTGTAGCGGGCACTGTTATCATGCTGGGGGTGGAGGGAGCTCCTGAGCCCGAACTTGCCCGGCTTAGTCTGGGCCTGCACACAGCCCTTGCGGGGGATTCCCAGTTTGTTTCTGTCCTGAATGGTGTTTTTGCCACGGATCAGGCCGAGGCCTTGCGTAATCTCCTGTTTGAGCACCGCTACCAGCTTGCCCCCGATAATTCTGTGCGCAAGCTGGATGCACAGGCACTGGGGCAGGCGTTTTCCAATGTTCTGGATGGGCTGGATTCCGCAGCAGGCTCCGTTTTGTCGGATGCACTCCTGCGGGACCCGACAAACGCGTTTGTGCAGACTGTGCGCGCATTGGAGCCGGATGTGCGTGTCCGGGTGGTGCAGGGCGTCTGGTTTGCGCCGGACCGGCCACGTGCCCTGCTGTTGTTGCGCACGCAGGCCCCGGGTATGGACCTTGCCCGGCAGGCTCATGTTGAACAGACCATAACGGCGGCATTTGCCGCCTTGCACCCCGGTTCGGCCAGACTGCTCATGAGCGGCCCATCAGTTTTTGCCGTGTCCAGTGCGGCGGGCATGCGGCGTGATGTGGATATGATGGCGCTGTGTTCCTTTGCGCTGGTTGTGAGTATTCTTTACTGGCGGTTTCGCTCGCTGTGGGTGCTGGCAGCTATTGGTGTGCCGTTTTTGCTCTCGCTGAGCGTTGCCATGCTTGTTGTGCGTCTGGCCTTTGGCTTTGTGCATGGCATTGCATTCGGCTTTGGTATGACCATGCTGGGTGTGGCGCTGGATTACCCGGTGCTGCTTATCGGGCACCGTGACCATGGTGAAGGCCCACAGGCAACCCTGCGTCGTATAGGCCATAGTTTGCGGCTGGGTGTTGCAACGGCTGTGCTGGGGCTAACCGGCATGGTGTTTTGCGGGCTGCCCGGGCTGGCGCAACTGGGCGTGTTTGCTGCCGTGGGGCTTGTGATGGCAGCGCTTGTTACCCTGCATATCATGCCCAGACTGGTCGTTGCAGCAGATCTGGCACCGCATGTGAGCGGGTCGTCCGGGCCTTTGGCTATGGCAGAAGGCTGGCGGCACTACCGGGTTTTGGCCTGCCTGCCTGTTATGTTCTGCACGGTGGCGTTATGGCGCTCTCCCCCGCTCATGGACACACGCCTTACAGCCCTTAGCCCCCTGCCAGAGAAAACCCTGCGACTGGACGATTCATTACGCCGTGATCTTGGTGTACCGGACTCTTCACTCATGCTGGCAGTCTCAGGGCAGAATGCGCAGGCCGTGCTGGAGCGGGAGGAGGCTCTGGCACCAGTATGGATGCAATTGCAGCAAAAGGGCGCACTGGCAGGCGTGCAGGAGGCGGCACGCTTACTGCCTTCGGTGCAGATGCAGCGCAGCCGGGCCAGCCAGTTGCCGCCCCCGGCCGTGTTGCAGGTTGCTATTGCACAGGCAAGGGAAGGACTACCCTTCCGTGCAACGGCCTTTGATGCATTTGTGGCTGATGTGGCGCGTGCACGGCAAATGCCCCCGTTATTACCGCAGGATATGCTGGGCACGCCGGTTGGGGCGGCAATGGCTCCCTTGCTGTTTGCACGGGGCGGGCAATGGTTTGGCCTCGTTTTTCCGGAAAGTGTGAAGGACCATCAGGCTGTAGAACGCGCACTGGCTGGGCAACCGGATGTTCTGGTGCTGGATATGCGCAGGGAGGTGGATAGCCTATCGGCCTACCATACAGGCCGTACATTGCGTTGGATGGCCGTCGGGTGTGTGCTGGCGTTTGTCGTGCTGCTGGTTGGCCTGCGCGATGCCAGGCGCATGTTCCGCGTAATCGGGGCTGTGGCGGCGGTGCAGATTACGGCTCTGGGGGCGTTTGCCCTGTTACATCAGCCCCTTACACTCATTCATCTGATTGCCCTGCAGTTTGTGCTGGGGGTTAGTCTGGATTACGCTCTGTTCTTTGCGCGCCCCCAGCTGGACGCAGAAGAACGGGCCAGAACCATGCGCACATTGCTGACCTGCAATGCCATGACCGTGCTGACTTTTGGCCTTCTGGCAGCCTGCCAGACCCCATTACTGCGCGAAATTGGGATAACCGTTGCTTTTGGTGTTGCGTTAGCCATGATCTACGGCTTTCTTCTGGCTGGACAACGCCCGAATTTTGGACCACCGGACCGACCATGAAACCACTCGCCATTACTGCTGGAACAGTCCTGAGCGCAATCGGGCGAGGATTGGCCGCGACCGAAGATGCGCTGCTTGCGCGTCGTTCGGGGCTAACACCATGTGACTTTGCCGGAATAAAAACAGGCTATGTCGGCTGTGTGCCACAAGCTGGCACGCATGTGCTGGCGGGAGTTGCCCCCGGCTTTACATGCCGCAACAACCAGTTGGTGGATATGGCCTGTGCGCAGGATGGGTTTGCACAGGCAGTGCAGAGAGCCCGCCAGTTTTATGGTGCCCACAGGATTGCCGTGGTGCTGGGCACTTCCACGTCTGGTATTCTCTCAGCCGAAGATGCTTATGAAGCACTGGACCCGGTCACTGGTGCACCGCCCCCGGAGTTTGATCAGGCCCATACGCAGGACCTGTTCTCACTCCCCCGGTTTGTTGCGGCCCGGCTGGGGCTGGAAGGGCCAATACTGAGTGTTTCCAACGCCTGTGCCTCTTCATCCCGTGCATTTGTGGATGCCCGTCATTGGCTGGAGGCCGGGCTGTGCGATGCCGTTGTCGTTGGTGGGGCAGACAGCCTGTGCCGTATGACATTAAGGGGGTTTGCTGCCCTCGGGCTGGTGAGTGCGGAACCAACCCGCCCGTGCGATGCACTGCGCACCGGCATTTCCGTAGGGGAAGGGGCAGGCTTTGTTCTGCTCGAGCGTGAAGGCGCGCGCTCTGGTGCTGAGGTCATGGGGCGGTGGGTTGGTTATGGGGTGAGTAGTGATGGCCACCATATGTCCTCCCCCGATCCGCTGGCACGCGGGGCTGTGGCGGCCATGCGTGAGGCGCTGGAACGGGCCGGGCTGGATGTCACGCAACTGGACTATATCAATCTGCATGGGACCGGCACGGTTGTGAATGACGCCATGGAGGACCACGCCGTGCATACCCTGTTTGGCCGTAGCGTGCCCTGTTCCTCCACCAAAGGCTGGACGGGGCATACTCTGGGGGCCTCCGGGATTATCGAGGCCATGTTTGCTCTTGTGATGATGCGGGCAGGATTTGCGCCGGGCTGCCTGAATGTGCAGCAGATTGACCCCACATTTAACAGCCATGTGCTGACAGACACACTCCATAAGCCGGTCCAGCGGGTAATGAGCAATGCTTTTGGTTTTGGTGGAACCAATTGCAGCCTGATTTTTGAGGGCGTGTGATGCGGGTTTCTGTGCAAGGGATTTCGGTCTGGGGGCCGGGTTTGTCTGGGTGGCCACATGCCGCACGTGTTTTGCAAGGGCAGGAAGACTGGGCACCCGCACCGGTGCAGGTTCCGCCTGCTACCTGCCTGCCCGCCAATGAGCGGCGGCGTTGTGGCCCGTTAACCCGGCTGGCAATTGCGCTGGCGGAGGAAGCCTGCGCGCAGGCAGGCGTACAGGCGGCAGACATAAGGGGGGTATTCGCCAGTTCCAATGGGGATGGAGCTGTGGTGGATAGTATTTTAACCGCCCTGAGCACGCCCGGAGGAGAGGTTTCTCCGACCCAGTTTCATAACTCGGTGCACAATGCGCCAGCGGGGTACTGGACCATAGGGCACGCCAGTCTGGCTCCCGTTGTGGCATTGGGGTGTTATGACTGGTCTTTTGCGCAAGGGTTACTCAAGGCGGCTGCCGAATGTGTGGTGGAAAATGCGCCCGTGCTGTTTGTGGCCTATGACCTGCCCATACCCGGGCCAATTGGCAAAGTCCGTATTACGCACAACACATTTGGTTGCGCCTTTGTGCTGGTGCCACAGGCTAGGCAGGGCGCGGTTTGCAAGCTGGATATAACCCATGCTCCCGGTGCCGCGGCGCAGGATACAACCTTGCCCCCCCAACTTGCAGAGCTTGCGCGGAGTAACCCCGCGGCAGGGGGGCTGGCATTACTCCAGCAGATTGCCAGCGGGCAGGAGGGCATTGTGCATATGACCTGCCAGCCGGGGACCATTCTGGCGGAGGTAAAGCCATGTTAGAGCGTGTAAAGCTGGAGCGCGTGGATATTCTGGCCTTAATCCCGCATCAGGGTGCAAGTTGCCTGCTGGATACCTGCTCCTTCTGGTCGGATACCACATTGCGCGCGCATACAGCGGCCCATTTGCACTCGGATAACCCGTTGCGCCATGCTGGGCAGCTGGGGGTGCTGGTCGGGGCGGAAATGGCCATGCAGGCCGCGGCCCTCCATGGTGCCCTTACAGGGCAGACCATGGCCAGAACCGGCGGTTATCTGGCAGCCCTGCGAGACCTGCAGGCGCAGTGCGACCGGCTGGATTGTGCAGAATATGGCCTGTTGCAGATTGACGTCCTGCGCGAGCAGGTCGATAGCGCTGGTATGGTTTATGGTTTTTCCGTTCATTCCCAGCCGGGGGATCTGCTTTTGCAAGGTCGCGGGACAGTCATGTTTCAACGCGCTGTAGCTGGTGCAGGACGGGCTGAATGAAGCGCGCACTCGTAACCGGTGGCAGCAGCCCGATTGGAGCCGCCATTTGCCATAAACTGGCGGGGAATGGCCTGCATGTTCTGGTGCATGCCCATGCCTCACGCAGCAGGGCGCAGGAGGTTGTGGAGCGCATACGGGCCGAAGGTGGCTCCGCTGAATTATGGTGCTGCGACCTGACAGATGCCAATGCGACCAGACAGGCCCTGACTCCAGTGCTGGAAGCGGGCGTTCCGCAGGTTATTGTCCATAATGCAGGCACCCATGATGACGTAACAATGGCGGGTATGGCCCCAGCCCAGTGGCGGGATGTGCTGGCCGTATCGCTGGATGGTTTTTTTAACGTGGTGCAACCGCTACTGCTCCCCCTGACCCGTACCCGCTGGGGGCGTATTATTGCCCTGTCGTCCATTACCGCGCAGATGGGGAACAGGGGGCAGGTCAATTACGGCGCGGCAAAAGCCGGGCTGGAGGGGGCAGTACGCTCCCTTGCGCGCGAAGTTGGCAGCCGCGGCATTACAGTGAATGCCATAGCGCCGGGCATTATTGCTTCCCCCGCTACGGCAGCGGTTATGAGCGAGGCGGATATTGCCGCTGTGGTTCCGGCCCGCCGTGCGGGACAACCGGAGGAAGTGGCTGATCTGGTAGGGTTTTTGGCCTCGGAGCAGGCTGCCTACATTTCGGGGCAGACCATTGGGGTTAATGGGGGTATGGCATGAGTGGTTCTGATATGTCTGCGCGGGAATGCGATGTTCTGGTTATTGGTGGCGGGCCTGCGGGGAGCACAGCCGCTACGTTGCTGGCCCGGCAGGGTGTGTCGGTCATTATGCTGGAAAAAGATCCGCATCCCCGCTTCCATATTGGTGAGTCCCTGCTGCCCTGCAACATGGAGCTGCTCCGCGACATTGGCGTGCTGGATAAGGTGCGCGAGATCGGGGTATTTAAACCCGGTGCCGAATTTGTATCAGACCGGGGGGAGGGGCGGCTGGCTTTTCCCTTCAGCCAGGCGATCAGCCCGAAGGATACACATGCGTATCAGGTCAGGCGCTCTGAGTTTGATGAAATCCTGTTCCGCAATGCTCAGGCGCATGGGGTGGAAGCCCTTGAAGGCCTGCGGGTAACAGAAGCCCGTTTTACGCCCCGCCAGCCAACGCAGGTTGTTGCGCAGGACGAGGCCGGGCAAACCCACACCTTTACGCCCCGCTTTGTGCTGGATGCATCCGGGCGGGACGGATTTCTGGCGCGGCGTTTGCATACGCGGCATGCCGATAAAAATAACTCTACAGCCGCCATTTTTGCGCATTTCCGCAATGTTGAACGCCGTGAAGCGGATATGGAAGGCTATATTTCCATCCATCTGGTGGATGATGGATGGTTCTGGATGATTCCCCTGCGTGACAACATTATGAGCGTTGGTTTTGTGGGGGATAAAAATGCGTTCAGCTCCCATACCGGCCCCAAAACAGACCTGTTCTGGAAAAAAGTGGCGGAAAGCCCGAGTGTCTCAGAGCGTCTGGCACCAGCGGAACAGTTGGGGGAACTGACAACCACCGGAAACTACTCCTATTGCGCGGACAAAACATGGGGGGAAGGGTATTACATGATCGGGGATGCGTTTGCGTTCCTGGACCCTGTGTTTTCGTCCGGTGTGCTGCTGGCCATGAAGAGTGCTTACCGTGGAGCCCGGGTGGCGCGCGCATGGCTGCGCAGCCCCGCACAGGGGCGCAAGGCTGCCCGGCGTGAGGAATACTGCACACGGCAGGAAATGCGCCGCGTAGCCTGGCTGATTTACGGGATTAATGACCGGGTACAACGGGAGTTATTCCTCAACCCCCGGAATATCCTGCGGATGCGTGACGCCATTATTTCGCTACTGGCAGGGGACTTTGTGGGGCGCTGGCGGGTGCAGGCGCCTCTGCTGGCGTTCCGCTCCGTGCTGGCAACCATGCGCTGGAAATGGACGAAGAAGCGGGTAGCAAACTAAGCCCTTTTGCTACAAGAGCCTGCTGGTTGCCGAGCCATATGTAATAGGCATTATAAAACGCAGCAAAACCCGCAGGCTCTTTTTTCAGCCACTCAGCTAAAGGCCGGCGTTCCGCCGTGATTTGTGCGTAAAGTGTTTGATACCAGAGCAGGTTGGCATGCAGGTCATGGTAACGCGGTTGAGCCAGATAACGGCTGAATGCCCGGTTGTAGTGGCCAAGCAGTGGGTCATCATAAAAAATAAGGGACAGGTTGGTGTTATAGACCGCATTGGGGGTCTGTACGGGGGTAGAGTCCAGAATAACCCCCGGCTCCCCCGGTAGCCAACCATCACGCAGCAGGGTCTGGCGGGTCTGCGGGTCATGGAATAGGGCGTGGAGGTCACCCGGTTTGTGGCGGTCTGCCCGGTCCAGCAGGTTGACCACCTCGTTTTTGGGAACAGGGAAGGTCAGCGCCGCCTGAAGAATAAACTGATGAACAGGCAGTTCATGCCAGAAGTCCGTTGCCGCGAGTGCATTATGGATAAGATGGTTGCAGTTATCCTGCATGACATTGGTTTCAAATGTCTTGGGGCCGTAGTGGTACAGTGCGTTGCGGCTGTTCAGAAAGTCCACAATCTGGACCATCTGGGTCGAACTGACCGGTAATCGGGCGCAGTATCGGGCGCGTCCGTAACTTACGGCGTAATCCGTGCCGATGGAAACTTCGTATTTCCAGTCTTCTGCCGGGGTGTTGGCTGGCCTGTCTGCCAACGCCCAGTCCCGGAATGTAATGGCACTGTAAAGGCCGCGCTTTTGTGCCTCCATTTTCGTGTTCTGGTAGGCTTCCCGCGTCAGACCTTCTCCGGGTTTGAGAATACCATCATAAAAAAACGCACGTCCGGGTATGCCAACCCAGTTTGCATTTACAAAATGGGCGTTCATGCTCACCCCGGTCTCACCCTGCGGGCAGGCTTTGAGCACCGGGTAGGGGGAGGAAGGGTCCAGACAGGCCCCATGCAGGAATAGGACGGCATGCCCCCCCGGTCCCCCGGCAATATCTGCCCCATAACCGGGTTTCTTGGAGATTTGTGAAACGGCGCAGAGTTCGGCCCACTGGGGGAAGAGCGCGTTGTAGGCGCTTTCCTGTGGCAAGGGACCGGGGGTGTTAAAATTAGGTGGTGTGCAGCCCGCAAGAAGGCAGAACGCGACGGAGACCGCGCAGGAAGCTTTAAAAGAGGGCACACACATTCTCGAAATCAAAATGGAAGGAACACGCTTGGCCTTTAAACTGACCGTTTATGAAAGTTAAGGCAAGCGGCGGGGCAATCAAAATAAGAAGCATGCCGCATCCCTGTTCATCTGGCACTCCGGTCTGCATGTTGCGCAAGGTGGGAGTTCAAACTCCATAGGTTGAACAGGGGTGATCTATTGGATGCTGGCCCGTAATAAAATGGAAATGGCGTTTTTGGCGCTAAAACTATCATATCCTGCGTAATGGATGGGGTTATCCTCATGGGAATGGGCTTTGCCCGGCCTGACCCATTTGAACCCATGCAACGCAGGATTTAAGAAAAATGCTCGACATGCAACGTGCTCTGGACCTGAAGGCACTGGCAGCAACATGCCCGCTTACCGCCGGAGATTACAAAACAGCCCGTTACGCGCTGCCTGTGGCTGATGGGGCAGTTTCGCTCGAACTGGTGGCACCACAAGGCACGGGTCATGTTGATGCTGGCAATGAAGATGTTTTTCTGTTTGTGCTGGATGGACAGTTTTCCATAAACGGTACTGGCATGACGGAAGGGCAGGGAAGCAAGGTAAGCGCTGGTACAGCGTTTGACTGGTCTGCCACACCCGGCACCCGCCTGTTTGCGATGGAGGTAACAGAAGCGGAAAAAGGCGAGCCCGGCGTGGTTGTTATTGACCCCGCCGCGGTTATGTCTCCTTCTAACCCGCCACCAGCCGAGTATCTGACTGGCCCAAAACCGGAGTGCCAGAGTGCGCCTGCGTGGCGGTCGTGCAAAGGGCAGTTCTATGGTGGTACATGGTCGGCAACTCCCTATTACAGGAAAAAGGTTCCTTATGTGCATGACGAGTTCATGTACCTGCTTGAAGGTTGCGTATCCTTTGTGAACGAGGCGGGGGAAAAACAGACCTTTAAAGCTGGGGATGCCTTCCTGATCTGCCGGGGTGCAAGCTGTTCGTGGGAAAGCCTTGAGGTGGTGAAAAAAGTCTATGTTATTTTTCGTCCCACAGAACCGTAAAACGAGGAACGTCTGGAGCGCGGGGTATAAAAACCGGGTTCCGCAAAAACATCAAACGGGCTGCCATGCAAAATGGCAGCCTTTTTTTATATGCTCCATTCCAAGGAAGTTCGGGGTGTTTTTGAACAAGGCATATCACCCGCAGCAGGCCATATTCCATGCAGGCAATTAGGGGGGCTTTGGCCATAATCGGGGAATATCAGGCTTCGGGAGGATTTTACTCATTCCGTTATAAAAACGATATGATGTACTGTATAGCATAGGAAATCGGAGTATTCCGCTGCACCGATCCGCACATAATCATTCGGACAACTGGCGCTGTCTCACGCTTTACCGCCCTATTTTGGGTGTTCCGGAGGATAGGCATGGCAAACACTCAAACTTCTTTTGTTTCGCGGAACTGTACGCTGGCGCGGTTTCCGCGCAATGTAGCGCAGAGGGGTATGTCCCGTTCTCTGGCGCTGCTGCTCTCGGTCTCCTCTTTTGCCAGTTTTGGTGGACTATATTGTTCCGGAATCGGAACGGCGTGGGCGGAGGCAGATCACTCCACACCAGCAGCAAAACGGCATGCCAAAGCAACGCCGCGCAAAAACTCCGATGTGTCCAAGGCAGACCCAGCCGCGCGCAAAACAACTGCGGTTGAATCGGCAAAAACGGAAGAAGTCGGCGTAACAGGCCATGTTACCCTGTCTAATGGTGTTACCAACAGAACACCCGGTGGGGGTATGATGCCACCGCAAACTATTGCCAAATCCCGCAGTGGTCTGACGCGTGACTACATTGCCAAGCAGAGCCCGACCAGCAACCCGGCTGCCCTTGTAGCCAGCCTTCCCGGTGTTGTGTATGCAGGCAACGACCCGCTTGGCACGAATGATGACCAGCAGGGCCTGACCATACGCGGCCTTAACCAGCAGGAAATCGGCTTTCTGTTTGAAGGCATTCCCGCGGCGGCTCCCGTGTATTTGCTGCCCTATACATCTGCCGCAGCGGATAACGAAAACATCCAGTCCCTGACACTGACACAGGGTTCGCCAGATACGCGCTCCCCGCTTTACAACGCGGTTGGGGGTGAGCTGTCTGAAACCATGCATGATCCTTCACACCATTTTGGTGGGTTAATTGATGCGTCCTATGGCTCTTTTAGTCTGCGCCGTCATTTTATCCGTGTTGAAACGGGTGATATTGGCAAAACAGGTGTGCGTGGCTTTATCTCCTTCTCGCACCGTGTGGCGGACGAATGGCGCGGTGTGGGTGGAACCCAGCGTTACCATGTTGATATGAAGTTTGTGAAAGACTGGGGTCGCGATAACCACGCAGCCTTTGTTATGAGCTACAACGATGCCCAGCAGTATTACCTGCGTGCCCCCACCAAGGCCCAGTGGGATGCACAGGGTGTTAACTTCAACTATAACGATACACCTTTTGGTTCCTCCCCCGGGAATTACTACAAGTATTATGAAAACAGGATGAAGAAGTTCATTCTGGGTGCGCCGATCAACATGAAGTTCGACCACGGGCTTGCGCTGGATGTTACGCCATATTTTACCTACTCGTGGGGGTATGATAACGGCGGCACCACGCTTGATCGGAACAACAGCTTTCTGGGCCCCAACCCGGCAGGGCCACTTCAGGTGCCGGGCACAAACAACACAATTGTCGCGGACTCTATTGATACCTACACGCTGGCGTATTCGGGTATTAACGCCGCCCTGTCCTGGACGCGTGGGCACAATACGGTTACCGGCGGTGCATGGTATTCCTATTTTGACCAATCCGAGCCGCAGAGCTATCAGGCTGTTAACGCAAATGGCAGTGTTCCAAGCATGTGGGGCGACAACCCCATCCTGACCGCTAATGGCAGTGTGCTGCGGACATATGACATTCATCTCATCCAGCAAACCAACGCGCTGTTCATCAACGATACGTACAAGGCATTCCATGACCGGTTGACACTCACGGCCGGGTTCAAGGAAGTCATGGTCACACGTTCGCAAACCAACAACGTGCCGGGAGTAACTTACGCAACCGGGCAGAGTGTTGCAGAGCCGCTGCCGCAGTTCATGGCCAGCTTTAAAATTACGCCGCATGACCAGATCTATATTAACGGCACCTCTTCCTTCCGTATGCCTGCCTCGATCATGACCTATGCGGACCGCTACAGCATCAGCAGTGGCAAACTGTCCTCCCGGCATGCGACCAAGATTAATCCTGAGTTCGCGATTGGTGAGGAAATTGGTTACAGGCACACGGGTTTTGCCAACGTATCTGTCGCGCTGTTCAACTATAACTTTACGCACCGGCAACTGAGCACAACTACTTATCAGGGGGGGCTGCCTGTTTCTGAATCGATTGATGCGGGTGGGCAGACCATGCGCGGTGTGCAGCTGGAAGTCGGGCTGCGCCGGTGGCACCACTTCAGCCCCTATGTTTCAGGGCAGTATGAACACGCAACCATCGACAGCAACCTGTCTGCGGGTACCAGCGATGGTTCCAACACAACGGTTGCCCTGCCAACCAAAGGTAAGCGGGCTGTCAATACCCCCGAATTCACGGCGGCAATTGGCCTGAACTATGATGATGGATCCATTTTTGGTGGGTTCAACATGAACTACATCGGCAAACAGTATTCAACGTTCATGAACGATGAATCCATCCCGAGCTACGAGACGTTTAATGCCAACATTGGCTATCGTTTCAAGAATATGTGGCTCGCAAAACACCCACAGATCCAGCTGAACCTGCTCAATATTGGCAATAGCGGATATCTGTCTGGCACAAGCAGCATCAAAACCAATGCCCGGAG
Organism: Acetobacter sp. DsW_54; assembly: GCF_002153575.1. Classification (NCBI taxonomy): domain Bacteria; kingdom Pseudomonadati; phylum Pseudomonadota; class Alphaproteobacteria; order Acetobacterales; family Acetobacteraceae; genus Acetobacter; species Acetobacter sp. DsW_54. The sequence continues at coordinate 89,312 of NZ_JOPD01000020.1, read as the reverse complement.
CATGGTGGTGAATGGCCATACGGTCGCGGGGAGTGCTCCGCAGTATTATGTCGGCGGTGGTTTTGCCGGAGTTCTTTCCTTCTCAACAGGTTTTTAAGCACTAAGTAACGGAGATTGTGACGTGGCCCGTTTTCCCAAAGCATTAACCTTTGATGTTGTCGGCACCCTGATCGACTTTGAAAGCGGCATGATGGATGCGCTGCAGAAGTTGTGTGGGGTTGCCATTGAGCGTGAGGCATTCCTGAGTGCTTACAGAGGTATGCGCGCACGCGGGCAGACCCTGCCTTTTCCGCAGGACTTAAAGCCCATTTACCTGCAACTTGCTGCGCAGTTTGGCCTGCCTGAAACAGAAGCCTATGCCGACGCATTTGTTTACGCCGCCAAAGACTGGCCCGCGTTTGCAGATAGCGTGGAAGCCATGCAGCGCCTTGGTAGGCACTTCAAGCTCGTGGCCATGACCAACACGCAGCGTTGGGCTTTTTCCGGTATGGAAAAAACACTTGGCATGCCATTCCATGATTCCATTACGGTGGATGATGCGCTGTGCGAAAAGCCAGATACCGCCTTTTTTGGTTTTGCCCGGGGCCGCCTGAGCCGGGATGGTATTTTGCAAGGAGATATTCTGCACGTTGCGCAAAGCCAGTACCATGACATCGGGATAGCCCGCAAACTGGGCTACACGGTATGCTGGATCGAGCGGCGTAAAGCTATTGGTGGGTTTGGGGGCACCATTGCGGTCGAAACCCTGACAAAACCAGACTACCATTTTTCTACCTTGAAGGAACTCGCAGACCTGGCAGACCAGGGCGGCCTGCAGATGTTATACTCCTGAGAGGATACAAGGCATGGAAGTCCGGACCCTTGATGACATACCAGCATCGGCCTTTCATTTACGTCTAGCGCTTATTGCTGGTGGCGGGCCTTTTTGCGATGGCTATATTCTGGGCATTATTGGCGTTGTGCTGCCGTTGCTGGTTTCCAGCTTCCATCTGGGAGCCAACGCTACGGGGCTTGTGGGCGCTGCCTCTCTGGCCGGTGTTTTTGTGGGAGGGCTGGCTGGAGGGGTCACCTCTGACCGGTTCGGGCGCAAGATCCTCTATACCGTGAACATTCTTATGTTCACGGTCTTTTCCGCCGCCCAGTTTTTTTGTGCCAGCTTTGCGGGGCTATTGGTCTGGCGTTTTCTTATCGGCATTGCCATTGGCGCGGATTACCCGATTGCGACAGCTTACGTGACCGAGTTCATGCCCCGGCGCTGGCGTGGACCGGCACTGAGCGGGCTCATCACCTTCTGGTGGTTGGGGTATGTGTGCAGTTTTATTATCGGGTATGCGCTGCTTTCGTTTTTTCCCGGTAACTGGCAGCTTATTCTGGGCTCCAGCTTTGTACCGTCACTCTTTTTGCTGCTGTGCCGTGCGGGTATGCCAGAATCTCCTCTGTGGCTGCTCAGTGTTGGGCGGGCGGCGGAAGCTCGGCATATTGTTAAAACATTCCTGAAAATGGATGTTGCGTTTGAAGCACCTTCCCCTACGGTTGCGGCAGGGGGAATACGGCAGGTTATGGCCCTGCTGTGCAGCCCACGTTACCGGGGGTTACTGCTTTTTGTGAGTGCGTTCTGGATACTGCAAAGTGCTCCTGCATTTTCCATCCATACCCTGCAGGCGCAAATTCTGGCGCAAATGCACCTGACCAACCCTGTTCTGGCGGCTTGTGTGGTCACATGCTTTACATTCCTGGGTATTCTGCCGGTCACATTCGGGTTGATTAACAAGATCGGGCGTAGAACACTCCTGATCTGGTCTTTTGTGCTGGCGGCACTCTCCCTGCTCTTTATTGTTGTCTGGCCAGGGCAGGCCGGGTGGGCGGTTCTGGTTGCGTTTATTGTGTATTCAGCAGTGGAAGCTGCGGGGAGTGGCCTTCAGTTCGTGTATCCCAATGAACTGTTCCCCACAGAAATACGCGGCACTGCAGTTGGTTTTGCCTCCTCTGCCAGTCGGCTGGGGGCTGCTTTGGGTACTTTTCTGCTCCCTGTTGGGGTAGCCCATTTTGGCGTGCAGGCAACTCTTTTTGGCGCTTTTGCTCTTCTTGCCCTTGGGGCACTTATATCCTGGCGTTGGGCACCAGAAACAGCAGGGCTTAGCCTTTCTCAGGCTAGTCATATTACCCTTTCCTGATACGGTTATGAGGAACGCGTTATGAAGTTAACCTCTTATTGGCTGGAAACAGCCCCATCATTCACAGCCAGTCCCATTGCCGCTCTGCCGGGTTCAGTGGATGCTGTGGTGGTAGGGGGGGGATTTAGCGGCCTTTCCGCTGCCCTGCGGTTACGCCAGCTGGGTGCATCTGTTGTTCTGCTTGAGCGAGAGCGCGTGGTAGGCGAGGCATCGGGCAGGAATGGTGGCCATGTGAACAATGGCCTTGCGGGCAGTTTTTCCCTCTCATGCAAAAATATGGGTGTGGATAAAGCAACATCCCTTTATAAGGTCTTCAACGCGGCGGTTGATACGGTTGAGGCCGTTGTGCGGGATAACGCGATTGACTGCGATTTTGAGCGCTGCGGCAAACTCAAGGTTGGCAACTTGCAGGCCCATCGGGCTGCTCTGTTGTCTGATTACGAAAAACTCCAGAAAGAAGCCGACCCAGACGTAAAGTTTATAGATGGGCAGCAGATCCGGAGCGAACTGGCATCAGATCTGTTTAATAGCGGGCTGATCTACCCCCAGAGTGCGCGCATGCATATGGGCCGTTTTGGTGTAGGGCTGGCCCAGTCTGTTATGAAGGCGGGCGGACTGATTTTTGAAAACACGCCCATGACCGGCATTAAATCTGGTAAGGGTGGGTTTGAGGTCTCAACCCCGCATGGCCGGATTTTTGCAAAAAACGTGCTTATGGCAACTGGCACCAGCAGGCACGGTCCATCCTGGTTCCGCCAGCGCATTATGCCGGTGGGGAGCTTTATTGTTGCGACCGAGCCCATGGATGCCACAACCCTTGAGCAAGTCATGCCCGGTGGCCGCAATGTTGTGACCATGCAGAACATCCATAACTACTTTAGGGCAACAGCGGATAACCGGCTTATTTTTGGCGGCCGAGCCAGTTTTTCGCGTTCACGGACTACAACGGATATTGCCAGCGGGCATATGCTGCTTGCCGCCATGCGGCGCACGCTTCCTGCCTTGCCAGACGTTAAAATAGACTACTGTTGGGGCGGGGATGTGGATATGACCGTTGATCGTCTGCCCCGTGCAGGCCAGTGGAATGGTGTATATTACACCATGGGGTATAGCGGACATGGTACACAGATGTCTGTTTACATGGGCCAGCGGATGGCTGAGGCCATGAGTGGCATGCCCAGCACCAATCCTCTGGCAGGGCGGTCCTGGCCGAAGATTCCGTTTTATGGTTTGGCGTCACACTTTCTGCCAGTCGTGGGGGCATACTACCGGGCCAAGGATTACGTGCAGAATCTGGAACCCTGATACCGCCATCCGGTCACTCTCATATTGGTGTGGCCGGAGCGTTGCTTACAGCTACGGGTAACTGAACAGGACGGCGGAACAGGCAGGGATAGTTATCCCTGCCTGTTTTTTTGTAATGCGGATTAAAGCTCAATACCCTTTGGAGCGATCGACTTTGGAGGGGAAGTCCCGCTCCCCGGCCAGGTAGCGTTGCACGGTATCAAGGAGCACACGCCCTGCAGTTTCTGTCTGGCTGTTGCTTGCTACATGGGGTGTGACCAGAACATTGGGGTGTGCCCATAAGGGGCTCTCCGCAGGCAGGGGTTCTGGGTCTGTTACGTCCAGAATGGCTGCGCCAATCTGCCCACTATCAAGTGCAGCAAGCAGGTCTTGCGTAACCAGATGCGCCCCGCGAGCAACATTGATGACCTGCGCACCTTTGGGCAGTTTTGCAAACAGATCGGCGTTGAGCATGCCCCGCGTGGCGTCTGTTAGCGGGAGCAGGCAGACCAGAATATCTGTTTCAGCCAAAAACGCGTCTAGTTCCTCCGCACCGGCGTAACAGGTTACGTTGGGCACAGCGTGGCGTGAGCGCGACCAGCCGCGGCAGTTAAACCCGGCATGGGCCAAAGCTCTGGCTACAGGCGTGCCCAGTGTGCCTACCCCCATAACCCCGACCCGGCGCTGCGAAGCTATTTTGTTATGACGGGTTTTCCAGACATGCTGCTTCTGCTGGGCCAGATAGGTTAGTATTTCGCGGTGCAATGTCAGGGTTGCCCACAAAACGTAGTCAACCATGCCGTCCGTTAAGCCGGGTTCGATCATGCGAATAATGGTTACATGCTCGGGTATTGCGCTCATATCAAACTGGTCAACACCCGCCCCGACCGAAAACAGGACTTCAAGGTTGGGAAAACGCTGGAGCAGGTCCGCCGGAGGCTCCCATGCCGCCATAAACCGGACGTCCTCGGGGCTTCCGGTTTCCGGCCAGATATGGAAGGCAAGGTCTGGTAGCGCCTTTTGGAACAGTGGCTTCCAGACTTCTGCGCGCTCACGGGTGGATTTGAGCAGAAAAGACATAACGTAGTTTCCTACAAAATAAGAACAGCCGTGCCTGGTTCAGCACAGCGCCTGACTGCACAGTGCAAAGCAGATGGGGGGCTGTGTTGCTGCATCACCTGTTTCCACCACGTCGGTGGACATGGACACAACAGAACCCACCCGTAGCAGGCCCCACTGGTCCAGCAGGCCAGCTACGGTTTCGTCCTGTGGAATGTCCACCCGCAGGAACTGCCCGGCACAGGTGCCTGCCCAATATGCCAGCATGGGCAGGGCAAAAGCCTGATCCAGCGCAATTATCGGGCCAGTGGCCTGCCCCCAACCAAATTTGCGGCAGAAGGAAAAGCCCAGAATACCTTTTTCTGAATCCACCAGAATCCCGCGCCCATCTTCCATCAGCCGCGTGAGCAGGGCAGAACGGTCAAGCTTGAGAGTTGCTTTATCCATATCACAGATTGCGGTCAGATCAGCCGCCCCCATAGGCCGCATACGGCAGCCTTCCGGCAGGGGGATCAAGGGCACGGTGGAAACATTGCCTTGATGCTGCATAACTACACCCGTGGAATGGAAACCGCTTTTTTCGTATAGCGGCACACCGGCGGATGTGGCGTTCAGGTGGAGCCGGTAACCTGGCAGGGCCTGCCGTACCAGCGCCATAAGGTGCTTGCCAACGCCATGCCCCTGCCAAGCAGGGCTGACAATGATCATGCCCAGACTGGCTGCCTGAGGGCCCCATGCCCACCACAGGAGCGTGCCGATAACGGAGCCATCTGTGGTAGTGGCAACAAAACCATTACCCAGAGCAAGCATCTGCTCCCAGTCTTCCAGCCTGTGGGGCCATGCCAGATCCTTGGAGAGCTGCCATGCCTGAGGAAGATCCTCCGGAGTTATGGGGCGGAATGCAATCTGGGTTTGCAGGATTGGGGGGGAGGTTGCAGTCTGGGTCAAATTTTCTGCTCCGGGAAAAAGTCCTGAATTGGAAAAGACTCTTTTACAATTGGGGATTTTATCACGATGTAACTGAAGTACTTCTCGATCCCGATGTTCAGTTCAAGAAGATTTTCCATGATAATCTGGTAGTGTTCCACATCGCGGGTAATAAACTTGACCAGATAGTCATACCCCCCGCTAATAAGGTGGCACTCCACAACGGTATCCAGCTTGCTGACATGGCTTTCAAAGCGCGCAAAATCATGGCGCCTGTGGTCAGAGAGGGTGATTTCCGTAAACACGGTCAGGATGGACGTAATCTTACGGATATCAATCTGAGCGCCGTAGCCCGTTATGTAGCCAGCAGCCTCCAGCCGTTTGACACGGATAAGGCACGGACTGGCCGAAAGACCAACCCTGTTGGCAAGCTCAACATTGGTCAGGCGACCATTGCGCTGCAACTGCGTGAGAATTTTAAGGTCAATTCTGTCCAGCTTTGGCGTGGGCTGCATGGCAGAGGTGATCTCCAGAGCAAGGATGGGTCGGCCCCGTTGCGGGGCTGATGGAACACTGATCAGAATGTTCCGGATGTTAAACGTCAAGCCCGCCAAGATGCAGACTTTTCGTTTCCATGAATTCTTCCATGCCCGCATGCCCCCCTTCGCGCCCGAGGCCAGACTCCTTGACCCCGCCAAAAGGCACGCTTTCCATGGAAATGGCGCCGGTATTGTGCCCGATCATGCCAAATTCCAGCGCTTCACCCACGCGCCACAAACGGCGGATGTCATTGGTAAAAAAGTAGCTTGCCAGCCCAAAAGGCGTATTATTGGCAATGCTGACGGCCTCTTCTTCCGTTTTAAAACGGAACAGGGGCAGCACGGGGCCAAATGTTTCCTCGTGAGCCACGCGCATTTCGGTGGTGACACCTTCAAGCACCACCGGCCACACAAAGCGGCCCTCCGTGCGTAGGGGGGCACCTACGTAACGTGCTCCCTTGCTCAATGCGTCTTCCACATGGGCCCGCACTTTGGCTACGGCAGATTCGTTAATAAGCGGCCCAATCGTGCTGCCTGCATCCATGCCGGCACCAACCTGCAAGGCTTCAACCTTACGCATGACGGCCTCCAGCAAACGGTCCCATATGCCGTCCTGCACCAGCACGCGGTTGGCGCAAACGCAGGTTTGCCCGGCATTGCGGAACTTGCTTTGCATAATGCCTTCGGCTGCGGCGTCCACATCCGCATCATCAAACACAAGGAATGGAGCGTTGCCGCCCAGTTCCATGCTGCATTTTTTTACGGTTGAGGCAGATTGTTCGAGCAGGATTTTGCCAACCCCGGTAGAGCCGGTAAAGGTGAGTTTACGCACAACCGGGCTTTCGGTCAGCACTTTGCCCACGGCTGCGGGCAGGCCGGTAATGACGCTCAGCAACCCTGCGGGCAGGCCCGCACGTTCGCCCAGCACAGCAAGGGCAAGGGCGGAAAAAGGCGTTAGCTCGGAAGGTTTGATCACCATGCTGCATCCTGCGGCAATGGCGGGGCCGCATTTGCGGGTGATCATGGCCAGTGGGAAGTTCCAAGGCGTAATGGCGGCCGTGACCCCAATGGGCTGTTGCAGCACCAGAACGCGCCGGGCAGGGTCTGCCGTGCTCAGGATACTCCCCTCGCTCCGGCGAGCTTCTTCGGCATACCATTTAAGGAAAGAGGCCGCGTAGCGCACTTCGCCCCGTGCTTCGGCCAGAACCTTACCCTGTTCTGTGGTCATGATCGTGGCAAGGTCTTCCACATTGTCCATGACAAGCTGGTACCATGTAGCCAGAACTTCTGCCCGCTGTGTGCCGGTTTTACGCTTCCAGTCCAGCTGGGCTACGCGTGCAGCTTCCACTGCTTTTTGGGTATCCTGTGCAGTGCAGGCGGGTACAGAGCCAATAATGCCTCCCGTTGCGGGGTTGTCCACGCCAATCCGCTGGCTGTCCTGCCCATCACACCAGATGCCGGCAATAAAAGCCTGCTGGCGGAAGAGCGTGGGATCATTCAGGTTGAGTAGCGCCATGGTGTTTGTCCTAACAAAAAGGGGAATCAGGATAGGTCTGGTGCCTGTAAGTGGCAGTTAATCAGCGCGCCAGAAGGGGCCTGCCACGTTGGGGGAGGGGTTTGTGCACAGTCCGCAACAGCAACCGGGCAACGCGGCATGTAGCAGCAGCCATGGGCGGGAACAGGGGCTACCTTGCCAGGTTTGAGCCCGTTCTGCCGAATGACCCCGTCCAGCCAGCCTGGGTGCATTTCCGGCACCGAGCTTTCCAGCTTACGGGTATAAGGGTGGCGTGGGGGTGTGTTCAGGGCGGAAGCGGTAGAGAACTCCACGCAATGCCCGGCATACAGAACCGCCACATGGTCACACACAGAACGCAGTGCGTGCAGGTCATGCGTAACAAAAAGCCACGATACCCCCAGCTCGCGCTTGAGTTCCATCATCAGGTCCAAAATGGCGGCGGCTACAACGGTATCGAGCGCTGCGGTTATTTCATCGCAGAGCACAAGGCGGGGGCGGGCAGCCAGCGCGCGCGCAAGGTTGACGCGCTGTTTTTGGCCGCCGGAAAGCTGGGTCGGGTAACGCCCGGCAACGGCAGCAGGCAGGCGCACCATGTCCAGAACCCGGTTAAGGGCCGCGTCCGAGGCATCCTCGTTATAGAATGTCAGAACACGGCGGAGCGTAGCGCCTACGCTCAGGGCCGGGTTAAGCACCAGATCCGCGTTCTGCGCGACCAGTTGCAGGTGCTGGCGCTGTTGGGGCGTGCGGTCCTCAATTCTGGGGGCAAGGGGCTCACCCGCAAAGAGCATGTTCCCCCCTGACCAGGGCTGAATACCGGCTATGGCGCGGATAAGGGTGCTTTTGCCGCAGCCTGATTCGCCAATAATCCCCAGTGTTTCTCCCGCGCGGACAGGCAGGCTTACGGAGTTGACAATGGTATGTCTGGGGTGGCCATTGGGCATGATGGCCCCATAGCCGACCATCAGGTTCTGCACATCCAGCAATGGTGTTGCCGGGGGCAACACATCATGGTTGCGCAGGTGTGGCTGGCTGGCGGCAACAAGCTGCCGGGTGTAGGGTTGTGTGGGTTTGTTCAGGATCTGCCCGGTTGGGCCTTCCTCCTGCACGCTGCCGTTTTTGAGCACAACAGCACGGTCGGCCATCTGGGCTACAATGGCCAGATCGTGGGTTACGTAAACACCGGTAAACCCACACTGGCGCATGGCGACCCTAAAAGCTTCCAGCACTTCTATTTGCGTTGTGACATCCAGCGCAGTGGTCGGTTCATCAAAAATGACCACTTCAGGCTCGGTTATCAGCGCCATGGCCGCCATGATCCGCTGGAGTTGCCCCCCCGAACATTCATGCGGGTAGCGTGCGCCGATGGTGTGCGGCGTGGGCAGGGCCATCATCTCGAACAGTGCAATGGCGTGGTCCACAGCCTCCTTGCGGGGGAGAATGTGGTGGGTCAGGGCGGGTTCGATCACCTGCTCCATAAGGGGCAGGGCCGGGTTAAAGGCAGCCCCGGCATTCTGGGCAATATAGGCAATGGTTTTGCCCCTAAAGCTGCGTAACTCGCTAGCTCCCATGGTGCGCACGTCATGCCCGGCGACCCGTAATTCCCCCTGTGCTATGCGGCAGCCTGTGCGGGCATAGCCGGTCAGGGCCAGAGCAATGCTGGTTTTGCCTGACCCGGATTCACCGATCAGGGCCAGCATCTCACCTTCTGCCACGTCAAAGCTGACATTGGAAACAATGGTGGTTTCCGGCCCTGTGGCCCTGCGGCCGGTCAGGCAGAGATTCCGGACTGTAATAAGGGGAGGGGGGGAGTGCCCGCTCATTGGCGTCGCCCTTTACCATCCAGTGCAAGATTGAGCCCCACGGTCAGGAACGCAATGGCCAGTGCGGGCGCGATAACTGCTGGTGCTCCGTAAACAAGGCCAAGCAGATTTTCCCGCGTGAGGGAGCCCAGGTCGGTCTGTGGGGGCTGTAACCCGACCCCCAGAAAGCTGAGATTGCTCAATAACCTTACGGCGTAAATAAACCTCAGCCCCACATCGGTCAGCACGGGACCAGCCATGTTCGGCAGGATTTCCCGCACGACCAGATAACTGGTTTTTTCTCCCCGCATGCGTGCTGCAAGAATGAAATCCTTTTGCACGATGGACAGTGCCAGCATGCGGCATGTGCGGTAGGAGCCGGGCAGGTAAATGCACGCCATTGCCAGCACAAGCACCGGCACGGAGGAGCCAAAGGTCGCCACCGCCACAAGCCCGCTCAACAGGGAGGGTATGGAAATAACACCATCCATGAAGCGCGAAAGCAGGGTATCGGTCATGCCCCGTTTAAGGGCTGCCATCATGCCCAGAAAGGCTCCCGCGCCACAAGCCATGACTGTTGAAGCCGCACAGAGCAGTACGGTGCTGCTGGTGCCATAGAGCAGGCGGGTCAGCACATCGCGGCCCAGATAGTCCGTTCCAAGCCAATGCCTGGCGGATATGGGTGCAAATACGGTGGTGCTGACCACTTCTCCGGGCAGGTAGGGGGCAACCCATGGTCCAGCAAGGGCTAACAGAAGCCACAGCAAGGCGAGTAGTGCGGGGGCCTGCAAAAACGGGGTCAGGTAACGTGGCCGGGGGAACGCAAGCATCATGCACGGCTCCTTTCCTGTGTGGAAAACAGGGCCACAACATCGGCTAGCGTAGTCAGCAGCAGATACGCAGCACAGAAGATGAGCGCACAGGTTTGTACCAGCGGAATATCACGCGATGCCACGCTATCCACCATCAGGCTGGCAATCCCGGGGTAATGAAAAACAGATTCCACAATGACCACGCCTCCAAGCAGGTAGGAAAGGCTGAGTGCCATGACATTGAACAGTGGTGCCACAACATTGGGCAAAACGTGGCGCAGGATAATGGCGGTGGGAGATACCCCCTTGAGCACGGCCATTTCCACCCATGATGAGCTGAGCACATTCACCATAACGGCGCGTGTCATGCGTGCCATTTGCCCCACAATCACACATCCCAGTGTGGCGACTGGCATGGAGAACGCCGCCAGAAACGACCCGATGGAATGAATATCGCTAATACTGGCAAGGGCGGGCAGCAGGTGTAGCTGCACGGCAAACACCAGCACCGCCAGTGTTGCGACCAGAAACTCGGGGACAGACACAACGCAGAGTGTCAGCACGGATACACAACGGTCAAAAACCGTATTGCGGAATATGGCCGAAAGCGTACCAAGCAGCAAAGCCGTGGGAACGGCAAACAGCGTTGTAATGCCCGCGAGCAAAAGGGAGTGCAGCAGGCGCTCATGCACCATGCTCATGACAGACTGGTGGCTGACCAGAGACATGCCAAAATCCCCCCGGAGCAACCCGCCAGCCCAGCTTGCAAAACGCAGAAGAACAGGCTCATCCAGCCGCAGGCTGTGGCGCAGGGCGGCAACTGCATCAGGCGTTGCAGCCTGCCCCAGCAGGGATTGCGCAACATCGCCGGGCAGGGCCGAGGTAATAAAAAAGACCGCGACCACGACAAAAACAAGCGATACGCAGGATGCGCCAAGCCTGCGGGCAATGGCTATGCCAAGCTTGGCATTCATGGAGCCGTCCCCCCTGCTGTGGAGCGGGTAGGCTGTTCATCTACCCAGATGTGGCGGGCAAAATTATACCCCATCAACTGCCCGCCCTGATGCGGGCGTAAACCCTGTATGCGGGGATGAAAGCCGTCCAGACTGGTAATAAAGCTGGGGATGCACACGCCTGAGCCTGCGCGGATCATGGCCTGCATATCGTTATACAGGGCGTGCCGTTTGGCCGTGTCTGGCTCCTGGCGGCTCAGGGCGAGTAACTGGTCAAACCGTGGATTGCGCCAGTGGGATTCGTTCCATGGGGCGGTTGATGCAAAGCTGACAGCAAAGGTCATGTCTGCGGAGGCACGGGGGTTAACATTGCCAAACCCCATGGGAAAGCGCATCCAGGACTGCGTCCAGTACCCATCTGCTGGCATGCGGCGCACATCCAGCTTGACTCCAATATTCTGTGCCGCATTCTGCAGGAGCACTGCCATCTCTACCGAGCCGTTAGCGGCGGGGGAACAGATGAGCGGTGGCAGACTCTGGTTGAGAAAACCATTTTTTTTGAACAGGAAGCGCGCCTTGTCCGGGTCAAACCCGGTCTGGGGCAGGGTTGTGTTGCAGTCGCGGTGTTCGGGGGGCAGAGGCTGGTCATTACCTGTGCGGCAAAAACCCAGATAAATGGAACTGCGCATCTGTTCGCGATTGAACAGCAGCTTCATGGCCTGCACAAAATCCGGGTTCTGGCCCGGCCCCACATCCTGCCGAATGGCCAGATTGGTGTAGGTGCCTGTCGGGCTTTCCAGCACTGCGATATTGCGTTTGCGGATGAGCGCTACAAGCCGGGGATCCACGGCAGCAATAATATCTACATCGCCTGAGAGTAGGGCATTATGCCGGGCCATATCATCACTGATGGAAATGAGTTCGAGGGAATCCACCCACACACCACCGGGTTGCCAAAAATTGGGGTTACGCAGGGCTACTGAACGAATACCCGGCTGGAAAACGGCGCAGGTAAACGGACCGGTGCCATTGGCTTTATGAAACTGGGTTGTCCCCTCACGGATGATGGCAAAATTGGTTAACCCCAGAACCGAGGGGAACGCGATATTGGGTGCATCCAGTTCAATCACAACGCCAAGCGGGCCATCGGCTTTTACGGTGCGCATGGTCATGGCATGATAATGGACCTGTGATCCAAGCTCAGGCGCTTTATGGCGAAGAATGGAATACACAACATCGGCTGATGTCAGAGGGGCTCCATCATGGAAGCACACGCCACTGCGTAGCCGGATATGCCATGTTCTAAAGTCGGTGCTCTCTATGCTTTGGGCAAGAGCCGGGTGTGGGGTCAGGGTCTCGTCCAGTGCGACAAGACCATCGTAAAACATGTTACCCCGCATGTAATCAGTCGCCATGGACTGGCGCGCAGGGTCCAGCGTGTCGCTCAGGGAGCCCGATGTGGAGGCTGCCCGCACGTGTCCGCCGGTGCGGGGCTGTGCGGGCGGCCCGGCTTGTGCAAAACCGGCTCCACCAGCATTGTTATCCTCTGCCCACGTTGTGCCGAGCCAAGGTTGAGCCGCGCAAACCCCTGTGGCGAGCAGGCGTGTTCCCTGTTTTATCATGTTGCGTCGGTTCAGCATCAACACGCTCCAACTGGGGGAAAACAGGGGGGAGGGACAAACAGAACGGGGCGAATATTGTATGGGAATAATCGCCCCGCATCCGGGCTAAAGGCTTACAGGCCCAGAACGCCGGGCAGGCCACCAATATTGGGGATTTCGGTGTAACCGTAATACGGCGTGGAGGGTTCATGCCCGCGCGCAACAAAAACCTTGTTGCGAATACCCAGATCATGCGCGGTCATCAGGTCATAGCGCAGGGAGGATGAAACATGCAGGATGTCCTCCGGACCACAGCCCAGCTTGTCCAGCATGTATTCAAATGCACGCATATGCGGCTTGTAAGCCTGCGCGTCTTCCGCTGTGAATACAGCGTGCACAGGTGCGCCAAGCTTGGCCACATTGGAGTGGATTTGCGTGTTGGAAGCATTGGAAAGGATGACCAGAGGCACTTCCTTGGCAACCTTTGCCAGCCCTGCGGGCACATCGTCCCAAGGCCCCCATGTGGGAACGGCTTCATAAAACTTGTTGGCCACTTCGGGTGCAAAGGGAACATTCCATTTTTTGCAGGTGCGTTCCACGGCATTGAGCAGCACGTAGCGGTAGGGCTGCCATGGGCCCAGAACTTCGTCCAGCCGGTAGGCGGCAAAGTCCTTGCAGAACTGTTCCATGCCTTCGGGGGGAACAACATCTGCGTAAAGCTCACGCGCCATGTCGCTCATACGAAAGCGGGTCAGGGTGCCGTAGCAGTCAAATGTTACGAATTTTGGCCTGAACGTCGTCATGATGTTTTTGTCCGTCTGGTTAACGTTACGATATGACAACATAAACTGAACGGAGAATGCTACTGCTTTCTTGGTTTATGCAGCAGAGCCTTCTGTATGTTGGAAAAAGGACCACAGATCATGCCGTGGGCATATTTGGCCTGATCTGCCCGCCCAGAACCGGCAGGCAGATCAAAAAATATTATAGGCTGACCGGAGCCGCAAAACGGGCAATGCTGAAGGGTTCAAGGGGAATTTCGGTTTTGCCTGTAGCCAGCAGGTCCGCCATGGTTGCCCCTACACCCGGCCCGAGCTGAAAACCGTGACCGCAGAATCCAAAGGCATAATACAGGCCCGGCACGCGGGCACTTGGCCCCATAACGGGTAGATCATCATCGGTATAACCTTCAATGCCGGTCCATGTCCGAATAATGCGCAGGCGTGCAAAGTCAGGCAGAATACGCTCCAGATGCGGCATCTGCCTGACAGTGTTCAGCGGGTTAAGCTGTGCCCGTTTGGTGTTCAGGTCCACAGTGCCCCGTAGCCCGCCACCAAATACAATATTACCGCGTTCCACCTGCCGCAGATAAACGCCTTCCTCCTCCACCCATGAGGCATAGCCAATAACCGGGTGAATACGGTAGGGGACGGGTTCTGTTACCCCCATCTGTGGAGCTTTGGGGGTTAGCGGCAGGTTTTCGCCAAACGCGGCAGCCATTTTTTGCCCCCATGCTCCGCTCGAAATCTGGAGCAGGGGGGCGGTAAAGCGCAGGCCATCAGCTGTTTCCACCACAAAATCTTCTGCCGTGCGTGTAATATTGCTGACTTCGGCCCCCTCCCGCACAGTTGCACCCGCCCGCCGTGCAGCACGGCCAAACGCCGGGGCGGCAAGGCGGGGGTTGGCGTGCCCGTCAAGCGGGGAAAAAGACGCGCAGTCCACATCTGCCGCGAGCATGGGAAAGCGCTCTACAGCCTTGCGGCCACTGTAAAGCTCCAGTTCCAGCCCATAGGGTTTGCAGTCCTGTGCGTATTTTTCCAGTCGGGCGCTGTCCTCGGCTTTAAAAGCAACACGCACATGCCCACTGGGCAGAAATTCAACATTTTCGCCAATCAGGCGGGGGAGGTCGCCCCACAGGGCGCGGGACCTGTTGGCAAGGGGGAGTTGGGGCAAAAAACGGCCCTGGCGGCGCACATTGCCAAAATTGGTGCCCGAGGCATATTGGCCGACCAGATCGCGCTCAAGCAGAATAACGGACAAACCCCGCTGGCGCGCAAAAAACGCGGTTGCAGCCCCCATAATGCCGCCGCCAATAATAATAACATCGGCCCGTGCAGTGGTGTTGGTAACAGGCTGGCTCATGTCATAATGCCCCGGATTTTGGCGGGTAAGGGTTTAATGGGCGCCGCACTGCGGATACGGCCTGCCTGTTCAATGGGTATGTTACGGGCGGCTGCCAGGACCTCCGCGCCGGCAAGGCCGCACATGCGCCCCTGACAACGGCCCATGCCCACACGCACAAAAGCTTTGGCACGGTTGAGTTCCGGTGCATCCAGCGAGCCGGCTGCCCGGCGAATATCACCTGCTGTCACGTTCTCGCAGCGGCAGATAACAGTCTCGTCCGGTAAGGAGGCAGCATTCCGCCATGGCCACGGAAAACCCGTTTCCAACCCGGTGCGGAAGGCCGTCATAGGCTCCAGCGCCTTGCGCAAACGAGCGACTTCCTGTGCAGACACAGTCAAGCCCAGATCAGCAAGGCAGCGCAGGGCGGCCAGAGCACCGGCATATTCCGCGCCATCTGCACCGCGTATGCCTGCACCATCCCCTGCTGTGTAAACGCCTTGCTGCGATGTTGCGCCATCCTCGTCCGTAACAGGTAGCCACTGGCGGGATGTGGGGTCAAAGGCGAAGTCGCATTTCAGCAGGTCGGTCAGCTGCGTTTCCGAGCGCAGGCCATACCCCATGCCAACGGCATCGCCCACGGTATGGCGTAACTGCCCGCGGCTGTTGCGCCAGGTTACACCTCTTACACGCAACCCATCGTCATCATCCCGTTCTTCTATGCGCACGGGTTGAATACCGGCATGCAGGGCCACGCCTGCCCGCATGAGCTCGGCCATATAACGCACACCCTGTGCCAGTATGGCGGGCCGGTGGCGCAGGCCACGCAGGCCTTTGATACGTGTTTTGAGGGATGACGTGTCTAGCACTGCCCGTGGCTTGATGCCAGCCTTGAGGTACTGCCACGCCACCAGATACAAAAGTGGCCCCGTGCCCATAAAAACTGGGGCCGCGCCAACAGCGCAGGCCTGTGCTTTGAGCGCGATCTGGGCACCCCCAAGGGTAAACACGCCGGGTAATGTCCAGCCGGGGCAGGGCATAATGCGGTCGGTAGCCCCGGTGGCAATGATTAGCGCATCATAGGGAATGGCCTCTACCCGCTGGTTATGTTCCACCAGCACCTGCTGGTCCACAACACCCCATGCCAGCGTTTCTGGGCGGTATTCTATATGCGGGAGTAATTCTGCAAAAGCTGTATGCAGTGCCGTGGCGGAACGTGCGGAAGCGCCATAGAGCTTTGATGCTGGCCGCACAAAATTTTCTGGCTGCCTGCGGTATATCTGGCCACCCTGCTGGCGGTTTTCATCCAGCACAATCGGGCGCAGGCCGGCCTGAGTAAGGGTTTGTGCCGCGCGTGTGCCAGCAGGCCCCGCCCCGACAACAATAACTACTGGCTTGTCCATGGCACCTCTGCTGTCACTATACGTAGGCCGGGGGTGGCGGGGGTGGAACAGGCGCGCAGTTCATCACCGCTTTCGGTCCATACGCGGCAATCCTGACAGGCTCCCATAAGACAGAAACCTGCCCTTGGTTTTTGATCAAACTCATTCACACGGAGCTGCCCGCCAGCCAGAAGGAGGGCGGTTAGAATGGTGTCCCCCTCAAGCGCTGTAACGGGTTGCCCGTTCACTGTTATGGTAATGGGTGACCGCTGTGTTTCGGACACACGTCGGAAAAGTCCCTTCATGAGGGTGAATCTCCTGCCATGGCCGTGGCGGCACATGTGCGCCACGGCTCGGTGTCTCAGGCAATTGCTGCGGCTATGTCCTTGTCGTCCAGCAATGTGTTTAATACGATTTCGATACGATCGCACAGAATATCTGTTTCTTCCAGCGTCATGCACAGCGGAGGAGCCAGCCCGATGATGTCATCCCCAAAGGCGCGGAACAGAACGCCATTTTCGTAACCAATTCTGGCCAGTTTTTTGGAAATACCCAACGAGGCCGCAGGCTTGGTTTTGGCCTGTTTGTCTGTCACCAGTTCAATGGCTGCAAGCATGCCCATGGACCGGGTATCGCCCACAAGCGGGTGATTTTTCATGCTGGCAAGGCGCTCAGCCAGATGCACACCGGAGCGTACGCCGTTTTCAAGCAGCCCGTTCTGGTAAAGGTCCAGCACGGCAAGGCCAATGGCAGCACTAACGGGGTGGGCGCTGTAGGTCATGCCGTGGCCTACGGCAACACCTGCGGGGGTTGCATCGCGGATTGTGGCATACATGCCCTCGCTCATGAATACGGCTCCCATGGGGGCGTAGCCAGATGTCAGGCCCTTGGCTACAGTCATCATGTCCGGCACAACATTTTCATGTTCACAGGCAAACAGGGGGCCTGTGCGGCCAAAACCGGTAATCACTTCATCCGTTACAAACAGAATATCCAGTTCCCGGCAGGCGTTGCGCATGGCGCTCAGCCACCCGGCCGGCGGCACGGCCACACCACCCGAACCCTGCACAGGTTCACAGAAGAATGCGGCAATGTGTTCTGGCCCGCCAAGTTCGGCCACCTTGTTGTGCAGGTCAGCTACACAGGCGGCAATAATGGCGGCGGCATCCGGCCCTTTGGGGTGGCGGTAGGGGTCAGGGCTGGGGATGTGATGCTGCCAGGCTAAAGGCACATCTGCATTACGATGGAACGCCGCAAGGGCTGTAAGGCCAGCCCCGGTGTAAGTGCTGCCATGGTAGCCACGGGCCAGACCAATTACGTGGCGTTTTTCCGGTGTGCCGCGGGCATGCTGGTAAAAGCGGATAAAGCGCAGGGCGCTATCCACGGCATCCGATCCACCTTGGGAGAAAAAGACCCGGTTAAGGTCACCCGGCGTTACGGCCGCAAGGCGGGAGGCAAGGGTAATGGCGCTCTCGCTTGCAAAGCCAAAATAGCCGGTGGCGTAGGGCAGGCGGGTCATCTGTTCTGCGGCCGCCTGCACAACACTTTGCTGGCCGTAACCCACGTTAACGCACCAGAGTCCGGCAAACCCGTCGAGCAGCTTGTTGCCATGAATATCCGTCAGCCATGATCCTTGACCGGATTGCAGGATGCGCGGTCCCTGCTCTTCCTGATCACGCCATGATGAGACGGGATGGATCAGGTGGGCACGATCGAGTGATACAAGTGTCTCTGGAGTCATGGCTGTTTGGTATCCGTTGTGTTGTTGGCCTTGTTTTTCCTATGCTGGTACGGGCGGAAAATATGGTGCTGTAACCAGTCGTTACGATAGCGGATTGTGCTGTTCTGGAGGCAGGGGCTGTAAGAAAGCATTAAATTGCCATTCACCCCGTTTTAGTATTTGCGCCAACAGTATGGATAAGAAAAACTACGATACCGCAATGACCTGAATGGCGTTTGCAACAGCCACAGTGCAGGGGAGTAGAGCGTGAACAATCTTGGTTTTCGTCCAGAAGATGTAGCGCTGCCCGTTGGGCATTTTCTGGCAGGCAGGCTTGTGCCCGGTAGGGCGGATATTGCCGTAACCAGCCCAGGGAATGGCCGCATTCTGGCGCATCTGCCAGAAGCCGGGGCTGATCTGGTGGACGAGGCCGCACAAACTGCTGCCCGTGTGCAGCGCCAGAGTGGGTGGGCAAGCTGTGCTCCACGCGAGCGTGCAAAAGTTCTGCGTCGCTGGGCTGATCTGGTCGAGCGTAACGCCATGGAACTGGCCCGGCTGGAAACAGTCTGTTCCACCCGCCCCATTGCCCAGACAGTTGGGTGGGATATTCCTTTCCTTGCTGAAGGTATAAGGTTTTTTGCAGAGTATTGTGATAAAGTTGGTGGAGACGTAGCCGTAACAGCCACCAATCTTTTGGGCATGACCGTGTATGAGCCCTACGGTGTTACTGGGGCCATTGCGCCGTGGAACTTTCCGCTGGTCATGGCAAGCTGGAAAGTAGTGCCAGCTCTTGCCGCAGGGAATGGCACGGTGCTCAAGCCATCTGAAATGACGCCGTTTTCAGTAGTCAGGCTGGCCGAACTGGCGGTTGAGGCCGGGTTGCCCGCAGGGTTGTTCAATGTTGTGCAAGGCACGGGCCTTGCAACGGGGGAGGCCATTTGCCGACATCCGGCTATTGGCAAACTCAGTTTTACCGGGTCCACCCGCACGGGTATTGCAGTCATGAAAGCCGCTGCTGAAAGCGGGCCAAAACCGGTTACGCTGGAACTGGGCGGCAAAAGCCCGCAACTGGTGTTTGATGATATTCCGAGTGTGGATGATGTGGCGGACCGTATATTCCGTGCCTTTACTGGCAATGCCGGGCAGGTGTGTGTAACCGGCTCCCGCCTTATTGTGCAGCGTGGTGTGGCCGAACCCCTGATTGCAGCGCTTGTTGCACGGTGCGGGCAAGTAAAGGCATTAGCCCCGTGGGATGAAAACGCTGCGTATTCCCCCATTATTTCAGAACCACAGGCAAACCGTATTCTCGCACTGGTGCAAGGCAGTGTGCATGCCGGTGCGCAGGAACTGGTGGCCTGCAAACGTATGGATACGAATACCGGTGGCGTTTTCCTCTCCCCCGGTATGGTAATGGTCCAGAATGCAGAATGCCCCTTATGGCAGGAGGAGGTCTTCGGACCCGTTCTGGCCATACAGGTGTTTGATGAGGATGATCAGGCATTTGCACTGGCTGAACATCCTGTTTATGGGCTTGCAGCCGGTGTGCATACTGCCTCCCTGCCCAGAGCCATGCGCGCCATTCGTACGCTCAAGGCTGGCACGGTATGGGTTAACCGTTATGGCCGTTCTTCAGACTTTGTTATTCCAACTGGCGGGTTTGGCGGTTCCGGAATTGGCAAAGACCTCGGCAGGCAGGCGTTTGAAGCTAATCTGAGGCTTAAAAGCGTGCTAATGGCGGCGGAGTAAACAGTTATGGAACCATTGACTGTTGATGTCGCTTTTCTGGCTGAACTGCGCAGGGATTTGCATACGCACCCCGAACTCAGGTTTGAGGAGCACAGAACGTCGGCCCTTGTTGCCGAGTATCTGCAAAATCTGGGTTACGCGCCCCATATTGGCCTTGCCGGAACAGGGGTTGTCGCCACGCTGGATACGGGGATTGCAGGCCCCGCCATTATGCTGCGCGCCGATATGGATGCCCTGCCAGTAAGCGAAGCAGGACAAGCGCCGTGGGCATCCTGCACACCCGGGGTCATGCATGCCTGTGGGCATGATGGGCACACCGCCATGCTGCTCGGTGCAGCGGCACTACTGAAAGCAGACCCACCGCCACGTGGCCGGGTGCACTTTGTTTTCCAACCTGCGGAAGAGGGCGGGGCTGGTGCACAGGTTATGATAGATGAAGGCCTGTTTGATCTGTTCCCAACCGATTACTGTTTTGGCCTGCATAACTGGCCGGGGCTGGAAGCCGGGCGCATGGGGGTTCGTTCTGGCCCGATTATGGCGGGTGGCTGGCGCTTTGCAATCCAGATTACAGGCAAGGGGTCCCACGCTGCCCAGCCACATCTGGGCACAGACCCGCTGACCATTGGGGCAGCATTGGTGCAGGAGGCCCAGTTACTGGTGGCCCGTCGCACGGACCCTACCATTCCTGCCGTGGTGTCCTTCTGTATTTTTGATGCAGGAACAACGGATAACATATTGCCAGAAACAGCCCGGCTGGCAGGCACCCTGCGTGCTCTGGACCCGGTGGTGCTTGATGAACTCAAGGATGGGCTGCAACGCCTGTGCAGTGGGTTACAGGTGGCCCATGGTGTTACCATACAGGTTAACTTTCATCAGCCTTACCCCGTTACGGTTAACGAGCACCATGCAACCCAGCTTGCACGCAAAGCCATGCGTGCACTGGAAGCACAAATGGGTGGCCCAGTGCCGGATATGGATATTACTCCCAGTCTGGCCTCTGAGGATTTTGGCTTCATGCTGCAAAAGAAGCCTGGAGCCTATGCCATGATCGGGAATGGGGAGTCACATAAACTCCATTCTCCTGATTATGATTTTGATGATTCAATCATAACCAGAGGGGTGCGCTACTGGCACACTCTTGCCCATATATGTGCCGCGCAAGAGCATGCCCTCTGATTGAAAAAGACGTGTTTGTTCATCTGGTAATAAGGATAAAACCGCGTGAAGACTTATGAAATAGCCGTTATTCCGGGGGATGGTATTGGCACGGAAGTCATGCCGCAAGCCCTGAATGTTCTGGAGCGTGTGGCAGAAGTTTGCGATTTTGGAATAAAATTTCGCAATTATGACTGGAACTGCGAAACATGGCTGCGCACCGGGCAGATGATGCCAAAGGACGGTATTGACCAGCTCTCGCAAAGTGATTCCATTTTGCTGGGCGCTGTGGGCTTTCCATCTGTTCCAGACCATATTTCGCTTTGGGGGCTGCTTATTCCCATTCGGCGGGAGTTCCACCAGTATGTCAATTTGCGCCCGGTCCGGCTTTTGCCGGGTATCCCGTGCCCATTGGCCAATAAAAAACCCGGCGATATCGACTTCTGGATTGTGCGTGAAAACTGTGAAGGTGAATATTCCCAGATAGGCGGCGTGTTTGGTGAAGGTACACCATCCGAAGGGGCTATGCAGACTGCGGTCTTCACCCGTTATGGCACAGACCGTATTCTCCGTTACGCGTTTGAATATGCCCGTAAACTAGGGCGGTTGCATGTAACGTCCGCCACCAAATCCAATGGTCTGTTCCATTCCATGCCCTACTGGGATTCCCGGTTTGAAGCGATTGGCAAAGAGTATCCGGATGTGCGGATGGACCAGTACCATATTGATATTCTGGCCGCGCGGTTTGTCATGTCTCCTGAACGGTTTGATGTGGTTGTTGGCAGTAATCTGTTCGGGGATATTCTGTCTGATCTGGGGCCGGGCATTACAGGCACAATTGCCGTTGCTCCCTCGGCCAATATTAACCCAGAACGGGCTTACCCCTCCATGTTTGAACCCGTTCACGGCTCCGCCCCCGATATTGCAGGCCGCTTTATTGCCAACCCCGTAGGACAGATATGGGCTGCGGCCATGATGCTGGAGCATCTGGGCGAGCCAGAAGCCGCAGGGTTGGTGATGCAGGCAATTGAAAAAACGTTGGAAAATCCGGCAACACCCCGCACCCCAGATATGGGCGGCACTGCGGGCACGCGTGAACTTGGCGCTGCCATTGTGCAGAATATTCTTGCGTAAAGACAATACTCCCTACAGTCCATGGCCTCGTGTAAAGGGGCATGGACTGTGGGTACACTCAGGCCGGATTAATGCGGCACAACGCGGCAGGCAGCCAGATCCCACGCGGCACACCCAACGGATTTGAAAAAAACAGCCCGCTCCAAAGAGGGGGGAGTATGGAGTGCTGAAGCAAGAGGGCGCACCTGCGCCCAGTCTACACCAGCCTGAAGCAGATCCCCTGCTTCGCTGGGGGCGCCTATTGGGTCATCAACATAAAGCTGGCTTGCGTGTACAGTGCGCGGTCCAACTTCGATCATATCTGGCCGAAAAGCACCAACGCCAATAATCAGGCTTTCTGGAGCTGGTGGTTCATTGTACAGGCACTCCCTGCTTGGTGTCACAGTGATAATGACATCAAACCGGGTATCCTGCGTGGCTGCCGGGCGCAGGTCGAGAGGCAGGGCCTGGTGCCGTTCGCAAAACTCTTTTGCCCGTTCTGGGGTTCGGCCGCGTACAAAGACTGTTGTCTGGGGGTGTAGGCTGGCCAAGGCTGCACAATGGGCACTGGCCTGTGCACCTGTGCCAATAATCAGCACTTTACGGACAGGTTTGCGGGCTAGCAGGCGTATGCCCAGCATGCTTATACCTGCGGTGCGGCGCATGGTTACTGTTGGGCCATCGAGCGAGAACAGGAGTTCGCCCGTTTTTGCATCCGCGCAAGTTACCTGCCCCTGAATGGTCGGGCGTGATGTGCCAGCGTTATCGGGGCATATGGTCAAAAGCTTGGTGACCAGAATATCCGGGCTTGCACAGGGCATGGCCATGAGCAGGCCAGTCCCGCCCGGCGCACCAACAACCGTGCGCTCGGGGCAGGTTATGGCACCATTGGCGTAGTCCTGCACCGCAACGGCCAACGCATCAACCAGACTGGCAAAGGGCAGGTATTCTGCTGTCTGGGCTGCGGAATAGTGCTTCATATCCGAATGGCCTTTCAAACCTTAATCGGTTGCCGGGTTCTGCTGGTGTTTCTACTCGTGCAGTCCCGGTGCTTCCCGTCCGGTTCGGGCGACATATTCAGTATATCCGCCATCATAACGGTGCAGGCCATCTGGAGTGAGCTCCAGCACACGGTTGGAAAGGGCTGCCAGAAAATGCCGGTCATGCGAGACAAAGAGCATGGTGCCATCATAATCTGCCAGTGCGGCAATCAGCATTTCCTTTGTCGCGATATCCAGATGGTTGGTTGGTTCGTCGAGCACCAGAAAGTTCGGCGGATCATACAGCATCAACGCCATGACCAGCCGGGCTTTTTCACCTCCCGAGAGCACCTTGCAGCTTTTGTCCACGTCATCACCGGAAAAGCCGAACCCGCCAGCAACCGTACGCAAAGCCCCTTGATTGGCCAGAGGGAAGGTATCGCACAATGTTTCAAACACCGTGCGCTCGCCGTCCAGCAGGTCCATGGCATGCTGGGCAAAATAGCCCATTTTAACACTACCACCCAGCGTAACGGTGCCTGCATCGGGCTCGGTGGTGCCTGTTACCAGCTTGAGCAGGGTGGATTTGCCCGCGCCATTCACGCCCAGCACACAGCAGCGTTCCTGCCGCCGGATTAACAGGTCCAGACCTTTATAGATAACACGCGAGCCGTAGCTTTTATCCACGCCACGCAGGTTGACCACGGAATCACCCGAGCGGGGCGCCTGCGGGAATGTAAAAGACAAAGCCTGCCGGCGCTTTGGTGGTTCCACCCGATCAATTTTATCCAGCTTTTTAACCCGGCTCTGCACCTGTGCTGCATGGGAGGCACGTGCCTTGAACCGTTCAATAAACGCGACTTCCTTGGCCAGCATGGCCTGCTGCCGGTCAAACTGGGCCTGCTGGTGCTTTTCATTCAGGGCGCGCTGTTGTTCGTAGAACTCGTAATCGCCTGAAAAACTGGTCAGGGCGCCCCCATCAATTTCGATCACCTTGTTGATGATCCGGTTCATGAACGCCCGGTCATGCGATGTCATGAGCAAGGCACCATCATAACCTGCCAGAAACTGCTCCAGCCAGATCAGGCTTTCGAGGTCCAGATGGTTGCTTGGTTCATCCAGCAGCATCACATCGGGCTTCATCAGGAGAATACGGGCAAGTGCGACACGCATTTTCCAGCCACCGGACAGGAGTGCTACGTCTCCGTCCATCATTTCCTGGCTAAAGCCCAGCCCATGCAGCACTTCACGCGCGCGGCCATCCAGTGCGTAGCCTCCGAGCTCTTCAAAGCGGGCCTGAACCTCGCCAAACTGCTCCAGTATGGTATCCAGCTCGTCAAACCGCTCAGGGTCAGCCAGAGCGGTTTCCAGTCTGGCGAGTTCTGCTCCCACTTCGGCTACGGGGCCAGCACCATCCATGACCTCGGCAACCGCGCTGCGGCCTGCCATCTCTCCTACGTCCTGATTGAAAAAGCCGATGGTAATGCCCCGGTCGGTCAGCACATGCCCTTCGTCCGGTTCCTCCTGCCCCGTAATCAGGCGGAAAAGCGTGGTCTTGCCCGCACCATTGGGGCCAACCAGTCCGATTTTCTCGCCCTTTTGCAAGGCAGCAGACGCCTCGATAAAGATCACACGGTGACCATTATGTTTACTGATATTGTCGAGACGGATCATGGAACCTCAGGAAAAACGCGCATATGGGGGAACAGCAAAGCAGTCTTATCGCGTAACACCGGGGCTTCGTAAACTGCTGCGGGCATTAAGTTTTGCGCGGGCCACGCTTTGAGCGTGGGCTGACGTGTGCACAAAAAAGGCGGCATTGCACGGTGGGGCGTTCTGGTTGCTCCCGTACCGGGCATATGCCGCCTTTATCAGCCTACCTGACGGGCAGACAGGCTGCAGGAAACGGTGTTAAGCAGAGGCCGTAGAATGATCCAGAGTAACCGTTGCCTCGCTGGTCAGCACGCGGAACATAAAGCTTTCCTGCAGGTAGAGTTCCACGGTTTCTGCCGTATGGCTCAGATAGCCAATGGAGAGATCCTGCCCGATATCAAGCATAAAATCCCCACCACGCATGGAAACGACAAAAGCGCCTTCAAGTGCTGGTGCCCAGATGATTTTGCCATCAATCATGCTCTCAATATGCTTGCGAACGGGATAGCCATCATCATCCCCGCTGCTAACCGCCAGATGCGCCTGTGCGCCCAGCACAACTGAATAGGGGCCATTGACGCCAGCAAGGCGCAGGGTGTTCAGGGCCTCGGCAATGGCGTGGGGGTAGTCCTTGGCCTGCGGCGGCAGTTTGAGGTGGGGGTTGGAAGTGCCTTTACGCAGCCCACAAATACCAGCGGCTTCAAAACCGTCGAATATGGCGTGGTCTTCGGCAAAAGCAATTTTTTGCGCGGCGTCCTTGACGGTCTGCCAGTCTGAATCCAGAGCACCGCGTTCCACGGCATCAATTTCTTCACGGGATAGAGTGAAGGGAACACGCAGTTCAACCAATGGCAGCACTTCGCGCTGGGTGGCCAGAACACCGGTATCCGAGGTGTCGATTTTTTTGCCACGCCCGGTTCCAACGCCTGCAAAAGCGGTGCCTTTGGGGTCTGGTGTATCTACCACACGGCGGCCAGCCAGATGGCGGCGGATGGTGCGGGTGGCTTCCTCCTCAATCTGGGACCAGGCTTCGGCGGAAATGGGGGCAAGGTGTTTGTGCAGGTTGTTCATGTCTGGCGTCCTTAATTCTTGAGTGATCCAATGCCGAGGGAACCGTCTTGTTTGTCACGCGGTGGAGGCTGAGGGGCAGGGGAGGCGGGTTGAGCCGGCCCTTCCATGTCCGGGGCAGCGTCCAGAAATTCACAGGTAGGTGTAAAGAACAGCGAACCGGTAACTGCGGTGCTCACGTCCAGCAGTCTGTCATAATTGCCCGGTGGTTTGCCGATAAACATGTTCTGGAGCATCTGCTCCGTTCGGGCCGGGGAGCGGGCATAACCAATAAAGTATGTGCCAAACTCCCCTTTACCTACGGTGCCAAATGGCATGTTTTCACGCACGATCTGGAGTTGCTCACCGTTCTCTTCAATATTGGTGAGAACATTATGGGCGTAGCTGGGTTTTGCGGCTTCGGGCAGTTCTATGTCCGATACTTTTTTGCGACCAATAATGTGCTCCTGCACCTCGGTGGGAATGGCATCCCATTTTTTGATGTCGTGCAGGTATTTTTGCACAATCACGTAGCTTCCCCCTCCAAAAGCGGGATCTTCTTCACCAATGATTGTGGCATTCGTGGCAACCTGACCAGAAGGGTTTTCCGTGCCGTCCACAAAGCCGAGCAGGTCGCGGGCATCAAAATATTTAAAACCGTGGACTTCATCCACAACGCTTGCAGCACCTTCCAGCCGGGCCACAAGCGCTGCTGCCAGTTCAAAGCAGAGGTCCATCTGGGTTGCACGGATATGAAAAAGCAGGTCCCCCGGCGTTGCAGGTGCATGGTGCACGCCATTGATCTCACGGAAGGGGTGAAGTTCTTTGGGGCGTGGTGCACCAAAAAGCTGGTCCCATGCCTGTGACCCAATTCCGGTTACGCAACTCAGCTTGCCATCTGGAATCCGAAAGCCAATTCCTCGCACAAGAGACGAAATATCCCCCAGAAGGTCCAGAACCTGCGGGTTGACCGAAGTATCGCTATCAAGGGTCAGAACCAGAAAAACTGCGGCCTGAGTCAGTTTTGGATCAACAAGTTGAGGTGTGGACAACGGACACAAGCTCCCAGCAGAAACGCACACGGTAACAACGCCAAGCAGCATAAGCCCATAAGGCGGGATGGCAAGATACAAGACGTATCATGCCCTGTAGCGGGAGCATTGCTGGCATTGCACCCGACGCATGAGCCGCTCTTGCTATAAGCGGGGGAGCCATAAAGGATGAGTCGCCCCCCACCTTAAATATTTAGAATGCGCCGCATTCGCAAAAAACAAAGCGGAAGGCTAGGGAAGTCCGGCCTTTGTTGCAAAGCTGGGGTTTTGTGCGGAATTTTGTACGTGCCAAATACCAGATATGGTGCAATCATCATCTATAAGACACAACATGAACGATTTTTGGCCGATTTTCTGCGGCTGGGCGAGATGATGGAGTCAATCAATGAACGGGCATTTTTTACACGCGAGCACTCTGGCCGCGCGACCTGTGGCAGCGCCGCGCTACCCGTTTGAAGAGGCTTTTGGCCTGCGCCCGGCACCGGCCCGTGCACTTGACCGGGGCATGGGGGAAGCGGTCGGGCGGCGGACAGTCTTCCGTCCATCGGATCATGAAAGTTTTGGGACAGTGGCCAGCAGAGTAGCCGCAGGCAACACGGGCCTGCTTGCCTGTGTGGATGAGAGGGAAACCCAGCAACTCCGCAATGCCATTGCCACCGGTGCGTTGCTGACATCCGGCAGGCACCTTCAGCACGGGGATGAGGATCAACCGGGCCGCAATATGGAAGTGTTTACCAATTGCGCGACGGCTATCTGCTCCTTTGCCAAGTTCTACCTGCTGCTAAATGGCTCGGGGGTAGGCCGTGCGTATGACGATGAACTCTGCATTGTAGATTGGGCACAGGCCCCAGACCTGCATTTTGTGCTGGGGAAAGATCATCCGGACTACCCGCATGACCGGGCAGGGTTGCTCCATTTTGGGCTGGAAATGCAGATATTGCCCTGGGGCACCCTGCTGGATGCGTTTGATGCAGACATGGAAGCGCAGGTTAGCAGTTTTTTAAACCAGTTTGTTCACACCTCCATGCCAGCACAGCCCAATGCGCTTGTGCATGTTATAGAAGATAGCCGCGAAGGATGGGCCAAAGCGGTCGAAATGATCGAAGCCATGGCCTTTCAGGGCGCGGAAGGACGCTCTCTGGTGCTGGACTTCAGCCGCATACGCTGCGCGGGTAGCCCTATTGCCGGCATGCAGGGGCGGCCAGCCTCTGGCCCGATCTCGCTCCTGCGTGGGCTGTTGAATGTGCGTGTGCATGTAATTGAACCCGCACGTAGCAACGGCATGCCCAAATGGGAGCAGGCGCTACGTGTGGACCACTACCTATCTGTTGAGGTGCAGGTAGGTGGTGCTCGCCGTGCTGCGCGCATGGCCACCAAATCCTGGCGGGATACGGAAGTCCTCCGTTTTATTCGTGCCAAGGAAGAAGGGGGGCTATGGACAGCCAACCATTCGGTCATGGTGGATCAGGAATTCTGGCAGTGTGTAAATGACCCAGCGCAGGTCGGGCCGCTTGCCGAGCATGCAAGAGCAGTGTTTGCAGAAGCAACCCGCTGTGCATGGATTAATGGTGAGCCCGGTTTTATTAACGGCGATAAACTGGAAGATAACCGCACCGGCAGTGCCCGCCGTAAGCCCGTGCATGCGGATGGCAGGGATTTCCGTTCGTCGCGTTATCAGGCAACGCATGCTGCGGCATTACTGGCAGAGCTGGCGGGTTGCGCGGCCGAAGCACATTTCCCGGTTACGACCAACCCGTGTGGTGAAATTACGCTCCACGTAACGGGTGGCTACTGCGTTATTGGAGATTTTGCGCCGCTGCTGGCATGCCCTGTGCCTCTGGAGGACGTCACTCCGGGCGATCTGCCGCTTGAATTGGCACAGGCGTGGGATGCGCGAGTAAGGGATTCCGTGCGGCTGGGCGTTCGTTTTCTGCTGCGGGCAAACCGGATGGATGCCTTGTATGCGCAGGAAGTAGCCCGCACAAACCGCATAGGCATTGGTCCCACCGGGCTGCATGAATGGGCATGGCTACGGTTCGGCCTCGGCTTTAAAGACATGCTGGACGAAAAACGGGCAGCCTCTTTCTGGAAGGCGGTGCACCAGCTTTCCTGCATCGCCAAAGCTGAGGCAAACGCCTATGCGCAGGATATGGGCGCAGAACGCCCGGTTACAGTGACCACAGTCAAACCCGCAGGCACAACCTCCAAGCTGTTCGGTCTGACCGAAGGGGCACACTTGCCAGCCAGACGGCAGTATTTGCGCTGGGTACAGTTTAAAGGCGTACGGCGTGAAGATGGTGTGTGGGAAAACGGTACGGACCCGCTTTTGTCAACCTACGAGGCAAAAGGCTACCCTGTTCGGTCGTTACGGAGTTTTCCCGGTATGAGCATTGTCGGATTTCCAACAGTGCCTCTTATCCAGCGGCTGGGTATGGGCGAAAGAGTCCTGACTGCGCCGGAGGCCACACCGGAGGAGCAGTTTCGCTGGCTGGAACTTTTGGAAAAATACTGGATTGGTGCAGAGCAGGGGAATCAGGTTTCCTACACGCTCAAAATTTATACGGACCGCCATGATCTGGAAAATTTCCGCGCCATGGTCGCCAAATACCAGCCGGGGGTCAGGTGCTGCGCCGTGCTGCCAAGCCGTGCGGATTCAGACCTTGGCTACGAATATCTGCCGGAAGAGGAAGTTTCCGCAGGTCGGTTTGCAGCCATTACCGCAGGGATTGCGGATGAAAAGGTGCGTGAGGTTGTAGACTGGGCGCATCTACAATGCGCCAGTGGCGTATGCCCGGTCTGACCGGATAAAGCTGCCATATACACACCTTACCTAAAGTACGGTGTGTATATGGGCTGTCCTGCGTGGCGGGTTTACGCGTTACCCGCCCGGCGGAAGCGGATAATGCTGCGCGACAGCCGCCCAGCCGCCCAGTTAGGCATTTTACGCCATGGGGTGATAACATCCGCATATTCACCATTAAGGGTGACTGTTCTGCGCTGTTCGGTGCCAACCCATTCTGGTGCCCATGCGGTCTGCACGCTGGTAATCCACTGATCACCTTCAACACGGTAACGCCCGATATAGGCCACCAGTGTTTTCATCAGCTGGGAGCGGTCGGCATCTGTTGTTGCGGCAAGGCGGTTGCTGCCTTCCAGATTAAATGCGACCCAGCCATCGGGGGTAAAGACAACACGGCCACGGGGTGCTGGCCCCATTGCGTTGATGAAGTTGCCGGTTTCTTTCTCTTCCACCTTGTAGGACACGAGTTCCCATGTGCCGATAAGGTTCTGCCGCAGGGTATCTTCATGCGATGGGGCAGGAGCGTTATAATCTTCCTTGATCCGCTCGACGGTCGCTTGCATTGGCATGTCTTATTCCGTTGCTATTTCGTATCGTCTGTCTGTTTTTTGACAGATGGGCAAAGGATGTTTTGCGCTTTACCTTGATGTTCTGAAGCGAATATGCCCCTCCTTTCACATCTTCGGTAGTGACAATTAAGGAAAAATAATATTACGCTAAACGCAAAACTGGGCGACCAGAGTGCGTTACCAAAGGAGCAGGCACCATGTCTTATGACGAAACCGGAGATCTACGTTTTTTCATAAGTCTGGTGGATGCAGGCAGTCTTTCCGCTGGAGCGCGCAGTCTGGGCACATCTCCGGCCGCGGTATCCCGCCGTCTGGCACGTCTGGAAATGCGGCTGGGTAGTACGCTGGTTATCCGGAATACGCGGCATTTTGGCCTGAGCGAGACGGGGCGTTTATACTACGAACGCGCCCTGACCATTGTGGCTGATATTGACCAGTTGGAGGAAGAAATATCGTCCAGCACCAACGCGCCGCGTGGCACGTTGAGTATTGGCGCTCCGGTAGAACTGGGCCGCAGACAGATCGCACCGTTTATTGAAGCCTTTAGCGCCAAGCACCCACGCCTGATGATCAATCTGGCGCTTGCGCCAGAAGGGAATTATGACTTTAACGATTATCTGGACGTTGTGCTCCGCCTTGGTCTGCCAGAAACACCGGGGGCGGTAGTGACCCGTCTGGCCTCCACAATGCGGGTATTATGTGCATCGCCCGCTTATATTGCACGCCATTCCATGCCAACCCATCCGCGCGATATTCCCAAACATGATTGTTTATGCCTGCGCAAAAACAAAACCATGGCGTTGCTGAATAAATGGGTTATCGGGAACGAGACGGAAACAGATGTGGTTATGGTGGAACCCCGCCTTTCCACCACCAACGCCGAGATCATTCATGACTGGGCACTCTCAGGTCAGGGGATTGCCTACAAACTGCTCTGCGACGTTTATCAGGACCTTGAAGAAGGCAAGCTGGTGCGTATTCTGCCGGACCTGCAGGGCGAAAAAATTGACCTCTATGCTGTTCTGCCAACACGACAGCATACGCGGGCCAGCGTTAAGGCTTTTTTGAGCGATTTGCGGCCTTATATCCGCACGGCAGGTTTTTTGTAAAACTGCTGATTATTGCGTGTAAGCCCCCAGAACCTGCCGCGAAACACGGAACAGGGTTTCGCGCAGCCAGCGATGCACGGGGTCTGTATCCCGCCGTGGGTGCCATGCCTGAAAAGCATCAATACTGGGCAGGGATAACGGAAACTCGAATGTTGCCAGCCCCAGTGCCTTGAGCGAGATATGCTCCACAACAATACCTGGCAGGGGCAGAATAAGGTCAGAGCCCTTCATGCTCTCCACCATGCAATGGTAGTTAGGCACCACCATGGCTATGCGCCGGGTCAGCCCGAACTGGTTGCGCAAAATCCAGTCTATAGGGCCTTGCGCACGACCACGGCGGGACACGCTGATGTAATCATACAGCACCATGCTCTGGGGGGTAACGGGGGTTGCCAGAATGGGGTGGTCCTTGCGCACAACGCCGCGCATATGGTCGCGGAACAGGGTCTGGCGCCTGATTTCGGGCTTCATGACATCCGTTGCGCCAATATAAAGGTCAACGCGACCATGGCGGAGCGGGTCGGATGCAGGGTCATCAATCTCTGGTGCCCAGATCAGCTCGCAGCGTGGGCACTCCTTTTTCAGGGCCTGCAGAAGTGGCAGGGCAAGGGACGCCACAACCAGATCATTCGCGCGGATGGTAAAGGTGGGTGCCATGTTGGCCAGATTGGCCAATGCGCGTGTTTCTATCAGGCTGTCGGCTGCCCGAACAAGCTCCTGCACCCTGTCCAGAATACCAGCAGCAAAAGCGGAAGCACTCATGCTACGGCCAGACTGGACCAGAATGGGGTCTGCAAAAGCGATGCGTAACTTGGCCAGGTGGCGGCTCATGGCGGGTTCGCTCACCTCCAGCCGCCTTGCCGCGAGCGAGACGCTTTCCTCCTCGATAAGAACCTGTAGGAAGCGCAGCAGATCTAGGTCATAGCCTCTCATGGTTGCAAAAATAGACGTTATCTGGCGCAGGCACCACCATTTATCCTTCCAGAAAGTGGAATCGTTAGTTGCCGTGAATGGGGGTTGTTTGTGGCCCGCCGATCGGGAACATGCGGGGCATGACAAATGCCGCTTCTGCACCGGCGGCTGGTGCGCCTGTTATCCATGCGTCACCACCGCAGTTTTCCTATATTCCGCCATTTGGCCTGCGCACCGTTGTTGGGTGTCTGGGCATGCTGCTTGCCGTGCATGTTGCAGGTTTTAATGAGCATGTGACCGAAATCGGACTGTCCGACATTCGTGGGGCCATGCACATTGGCCATGATGAAGGCACGTGGGTCATTGCCATTTACGAGGCGTTCAACATCGCGGCCATGGCGTTTACGCCCTGGTTCTACATGACGTTCTCGATCTACCGGTTCTCCATTTTCATGACCGCGGTTCTGGCGCTCCTGTCCATTCCCGCCCCCTTTATGCCGGATGTCACATCGCTTTGCATTCTCCGGGCGTTTCAGGGGTTATCCGCTGGCTGCCTGCCACCGGTGCTCATGACCGTGATGCTGAAGTACCTGCCACCCCAGATCCGTGTATTTGGCATTGGGGGCTACGCCATGAGTGCCACTTTTGGCCCCAATCTAGGCCTGCCGCTGGAGGCATTCTGGTTTGAGCACGTAGGCTGGCACTGGTTATACTGGGAGATCATACCCACAGCAGCGCTTGCCATTGCCATGATGGCTTATGGCTTGCCACGGGATCCAATGCATTTTGAACGGTTTGAGAAGTTCAACTGGCTGGGTATTCTGGTCGGGCTGCCTGCCATATGCTCTCTGGTCATTGTGCTGTATCAGGGAGACAGGCTGGACTGGTTCCGCTCCCCCATCATCACCAATCTTACATTCTGGGGCGTGGCGGCATTTATTGTCTTTGTGATCAACGAGGCTTTTCACCCCAGTCCGTATTTTAGAATTCAGTACTGGCGCTCACGCAATATTCAGGCATCCCTGCTATCGCTGGTTGGTATTCTGGCCATCTGTTCCATTATGGCGGAAATCCCGGCTACTTACCTGCAATCCGTGCGGGGGTACAGACCCATACAAACGGCACCGGTATCTCTGGTTGTGGCTCTGCCTCAACTGGTCATGCTGCCGCTGATCGCCTGGGTCTGTAATAACCGCAAGGTGGATTGCCGCTTCGTGCTGGCAGGCGGCATGCTGTGCCTTGCCGGTTCCGCCTGGTTAGGCACGTGGCTGACGGTCGACTGGGTGCGGGATAATTTTTACCTGCTCCAGATACTTCAGGTATTTGGCCAGCCCATGACTGTTATTCCCACCCTTATGCTGGCAACAATGGCCATGGGGCCGGCCGATGGGCCATTTATTTCCGGCATGGTGAACATGCTCAAAGGGTTGGCCAATGCAGTCGCATTTGCCCTTTTTTCCGCCGCCACCCGCAGGCGGGAGCAATACCATTCCACCATGCTGCTAGACCACCACGGCACGCACCAATTGGCGTTGCAGGGTATGGGTAATCCAATTGAGCAGCAACTGGGCGGCACATCGGCTGATGGTGCGCATGTGGTCTGGAACGGGTTGCAGGTTTTCCACACCTTTGTGCACGAACAGTCGCTCGTTCTGGCTTTGACCGACCTGTATTATGCGCTGATCTGGGTCTGCCTTGCGTATGCCGCCATGAATCTTGTTCTACCGCACCGCGTGTATCCACCGCGTGCACCTTCCCCCAACACTCCTGCCCGTTAAACCGGAATAACAGACCATGATTTACAAAAAACCTCTGCTTTATGCCGGATGCGCTGCCGGTGTGCTTGCCCTTGCAGCATGGGGGGGCGCGCGTCTGGTTAATGGGGATGGCGTTAACCAATATACAAATGATGCGTATGTTACGGCTGATTTTACAACCGTAGCCCCCAAGGTTGCGGGCCGCATAGACCGCGTTATTGCTCAGGACAACGAGCGTGTGCACGCAGGTGAGGAACTTGCGCATATAGAGGATGATGATTACCGCGCAGCTCTGGACGTTGCCAAAGGCAATGTGCTGGCTGCTGAAGGCGATGTTGCAAACCTGAGCGCGGAACTGACCCGGCAGGACGCTCTTATAGCACAAGCCCGCGCAGCTGTTCTGGCAGATCAGGCCGACCTGATATTCGCGCGCCAGAACACCACACGCTATCGCAACCTTTCATCCGGTGGGGCCGGCACCATTGAGCAGAAGCAGTCTTCTGAGGCGCATGAAAAAGAAGCACTGGCCGCCATAACCCGTGATCAGGCCGGGGTGGATGCGGCTATCCGTCAGGTTGCCGTGCTTCAGGCGCAGCTTGAACACGCCAAGGGTGTTCTGTTGCATGCGCAAGGCGCTGCCAAACAGGCTGAACTTGATCTATCCTACTGCTCCATTCCCGCACCAGTGGATGGTGTAGTGGGGGAGAGAGGTGTTCGGGTTGGGGCTTATGTGCATCCGGGCACGGGCATTCTGGCTGTGGTGCCTACACAGGCCGCTTATGCGCTTGCCAATTTTCAGGAAACCCAGCTCACCAGTGTTCAGGCCGGCCAGCAGGCAACAGTCTGGGTGGATACGTTCCCCGGTCAGCCACTTAAGGCCCATGTGGATTCACTGGCCCCCGCCACTGGCGTCGCTTTTGCTCCCATTCAGCCAGATAACGCCACGGGTAACTTTACCAAGGTTGTCCAGCGTATTCCGGTCAAGCTGACGTTTGACTCCGGCCAGCCCATGGCGGCCAAGGTCCGGGTTGGTATGTCTGTGGAAGTGAATATTGATACGGCTTCCAAACCCGAAGGGGCGCATGCGCATGATGCACGTTATATCTGGCAGTAATGGCATGAAGTATCTGTTGCTGGCTGGTTTTTCAGCCCTCGCTCTTACTGGCTGTACTGTGGGGCCAGATTACCACAAGCCCAAGGTCAGCGCGCCAGCCACGTGGCGGTCAACGCAGCCCCCAGCACAAAGCCGGATCAGCACAGCCTCGACCGACCCGGCCTGGTGGACCCTTTTTAAAGATCCTGCCCTGTCACAGTTGGAGCAGGAAGTTGCAGCGTCCAATCTGGACCTGCAGGCGGCCAGCCTGCGGTTGATGCAAAGCCGGGCGGAGCGGCGTATTGCCAGTGCTGCCCAACTCCCCCACATGGAGGCCAATGCCTCCTACGCGCGGGAGCGGGCGAGCAGCAACGGTATTCTAGGGCTAATGGGCAACATGGAGCAGGCCGGGGCTGGGAGTATTGCTAATGGCACTCAGGGTTTTGGCCCCGCAGCACTACCGGGGAGTGTGGGCAACCCCTCTTTTAACCTTCCACAATACGGGATGAATGCCTCCTGGGAGGTAGATCTATGGGGGCATGTGCGCCGGCAGGTGGAGGCGGCAACTGCTGCCGTGCACGCTACGGAAGAGCTCCGGCGTGATATACTGGTCTCCCTTATGGCAGAAACAGCCCAGACCTACATAGACCTGCGCGCCACACAGGCGCAGATCGGTATTCTGGACCACAACATTGCCATTGCCCGCCATAGTGTACAGCTGACCACCATGCGGCTGGAGCAGGGGGCAGCAACCCGGCTGGATGTGGCACAGGCTACGGGGCAGTTACACATGTTTGAATCCCGTGCAGCCCCCCTGCAGGCGCAGGCCACACATTTATTGAATAGCCTGAGCTTTCTGGTCGCGCGTGAGCCCGGTGCCCTTGATGCCACATTGGGTAAGCCAGCGGCGGTGCCGCCAGTGCCTGATTCTGTGCCCGTAGGTCTGCCTTCGGAACTGGCGCAGCGGCGGCCGGATATCCGGATGGCAGCAGACCGGCTGCACGCAGCTACTGCCAGCATTGGCGTGGCTGTGGCCGATTTTTTCCCGCGGATTACTCTTTCTGGCAGTCTGGACGTGCAGGCCCTCCAGTTTAGTGGGCTCGGGTCATGGGCGTCCCGCCAGTATGGGTTTGGCCCAACTGCCACACTGCCTATTTTTGAAGGCGGGCGGCTGACCGGGCAACTCCACCTGCGCAAGGCGCAGCAGCAGGAAGCCTCCGTTTTATTCCAGCGCACGGTGCTTAAGGCCTGGCAGGAGATTGACGATGCCATGGCCAACTTTACTGCCGCCCAGAAAAGGCGGAATGAACTGGCACAGGCCGTGCAACAGAACGAAATCGCCCTGAATGTTGCCCAGGCGCAGTATGTGCAGGGTGCCTCTGATTTTTTGAATGTGCTGAGCGCACAGAACGCCCTGCTGGCATCGCAAAGCGCGCTGGTTGAAGCCACCGCCCATGTGGCGGGGTCGGTTACACAGCTTTACCGTGCCATTGGAGGGGGCTGGGAAACACTGTACCCTGATGCCCAAGAATCCTCCAAACATGTGTGAGAACACGCCATGATAACCATCCGTCGGGCGGATAGTCTGGGTCTGGCCCATTCCGATACACTCACCCTGCGCTGCCATTTTGCTTTTGCGGATTATCTGGCACCACAGAACGAGCATGAGGGCAGGCTGAGGGCAATCAACCTTGGTACAATTCCGCCGCAAGGCCGCTACCATCTGGGCCCAGAAGCCAATGTAGATATTGTAACATGGCTGTGCTCGGGGTCATTGCAAACCAGTGCTGAAGGGTTCCCTGTAGAAACCATACAGTCAGGCGGTCTGCATCTGCTTGGCACCGGGGCAGGGGTGCCAGGCATGGCGTGGCAGGCTGGGGCGGATGGGGCTTCCTTCATCCAGTTCTGGCTTCTGGCCGACACGGAAGGTGGTAGTCCCACGCAGGAGGCGCGGCCGGCTTTTCCAAAACTGGAAGATGGTGGTTTTAGAATAATTGCCTCAGGCTTCCCCGAAGATGACCCGGAAATGGCGGAGGTAATAAACGACGGCTCGCCTGTAACGCTGAGTGCACGCAGCAGATTATTGCATGCAGACATTCCGGCAGGGGAGGGGGCTGCTTACCAGACCACACAGGGCCGAGACCTGCATGTGCTGGTGGTTCGTGGTGCCATTACCCTGTGCGGTGCGGCTTTGGCAGCGGGGGATGGTGCAATACTGAGCCAGACTGAACGTGTGGTTGTTATGGCGACACAGGAAGCCGTTGTGCTTTTAACCGATATTGCTGCCTGAATGTGGCGTACAAACCAGTATTCAGCCTGTATAAATGAGCGGGCTGCACATTTTGGGGCCGTCCATGTAGTGCAGATGTCTTGGCAAGGCACGGGCACTGCCCGAAAGGGCTGTTTCTTCCAGATCAAGGTCATGGGTTAAAAGGCGTTCTATTTCGTCACTCACCTGTCCTTCCTGCCGCATACGCGCCAGAGCCTTGCGCTCTGTGCGGAGCAGATGGAGGCGCAAGGCGGCTTCAAACCGTCGCCTTGCCAAAGCCGTATCCCGGTGCAGGGCATCAGGGCTCTGGTATTCCTCGGCCTTGAGCTTGTCATCGGGGGCATCTTCCAAAAGCCGTAGCCGGAAGCGGTATTCGGCTATCAAGGCTGCGGTTACTTCTGCGCGTTGCTGTGCAGTATTTTCATCCAGCTGCTTGGTAACAAGGGCGGACTGGCGCTCCATTTCCGCAATGGCTTCTAGTGCGAGCAGGCGCCGGGCTTCATCTGCCTCGCGGTTAACCGGGTCTCCGCCATCATGGCGAAGGGAGCGGCTTAGCGGGGGTAATACAAGTGCCGCGATCAGGAGAGATGTCATAATTACACCGGCGGCAAAAGTTACCAGCAGGTCCCGCATGGGGAATGCAGGCAGGCCATTTTCCGCAATAGGGAGGGAGAGGATACCCGCCAGTGTTACCGCTCCGCGCACACCGCCTATGGTCATGGCCGCTGTTTCCGTAACCGAAACTCTGCCAGTTTTATGTCCCCGTAATTTTGCAATCAGGTAGCGCGTGCTGCTGATTAAAAATACCCAGACCAGACGGAGCAGAAGCAGCATGCTGGTCAGCAGGACAATGGTGCCAATCAAAGACCAAGTACTGTCCCCCGCCTGATTGGCAGTGCTAATTCCCTGTGCTGCAATATCTGGCAATTGCAGCCCAAGCAGCAGAAAGACCAGACCATTAAAAACAAAGGTAATCATCTCCCATACCGCACTGCCACGCAGGCGGGTGGCAGTCTGGGCTGAGCCGAATACCCTGCTCTGGTTAAGGCTTAACCCCGCACTGACCGCCGCAAGTATGCCTGATGCCTCCAGATGTTCCGCCAGCAGGTAAGCGGCAAAAGGCAGCAGGGTCATGAGTGTGATCTGTGTGGTGGGTTCGTCAAAACCATGGCGGGACAGAATGCGGTTGATAAAATTAAAGCCAAATGTCAGCGCCATGCCGATTAAAATGCCGCCTACCGCTACCAGCACAAACCCCAAAGACGCATGCATGACGGAAAAAGTGCCAGTCAGGCTGGCAGCCACGGCAAACTTGAAGCAGACAAGGCCGGAGGCATCATTCAGCAGGGCCTCCCCTTGCAGAATATGCAGGAACCGTCTGGGCACGCGCTCTTCATCAATCATACCGCCCACGGCTACGGCATCGGTGGGGGAGAGAATGGCAGCAAGCGCAAAAGCCGCGGCAAGGGGGACCATAGGAAGCAGCCAATGAATAAAATACCCGCCAATAATGGTGCTAAAAATAACCAGCCCGACAGCCAGAAGCAGGATCGGCCAGCGCAATTCACGAAAATTGTGCAACGGCATAAGGTACGCGTCTGAAAAAAGCAGAGGGGGAATAAAAAGCAGTAAAAAGGTTTCAGGCTCAAAATCGATGTGAAAGCCCAGAAGCGATGCCACAATACCACAGGCTATTAATAAAAGAGGGAGTGGCAGGCGCAACAGCCGGGCAGCAGGCCCTGCTACTGCCGTTATTAGCAAAAGTAGAAGCACTACAGATGTCATGTGCATTAATGTAACCCGACCTGCCTGATATTATTTTATGAACGATATTCTTGATAAAAATGCCGCCTGTTCATAAAGCCTGAACCATCACAGGGTTGCGCGGGAATGGTCAGAAAAACACCGAATGGCAGGTTGCAGGCCAGCGGCATTGCAACCTGTGTTTTGGTGTCTGGTACCTATGGCATTTTCAAATTTTCGTCACCCACCTACTGGCTACAAACCCAATTTTTGCCCGGTATCCTAGGCTCGTTATGGGAACCTGCCGGAATGGTGTGCGTTTTTGTCAGGATTTTCATGGTCGCGCAGGCTGAGCCATGCCCGGGTGTGGATGTGGGAATGTTTTGCATCCTCAATCGGGCGTGGTGGATTGTTACGCGATGCACTAAGGTTTTCGGGTAGGCACGGATTAAACTCCCGTGATCAGTATTTTACGATGCGACAAGGGGCCTAGCCCCTCGTTTTTTAACTGAAAGGGCATGCGCCATGGTTCATTCAAAGCATTTGGTTCTTCTGGCCTGCACAATGGCTCTGTTGCCATCTCTGGCCCGTGCGGCAGATACCGCCTCCGGCGCTCTGGTGGGCACGGATGGCGCAGCGCACGGTACTGTTGCCATTACCGATGCCCCCAAAGGGGTTATATTGCGGGTAGAAGCAAAAGGGCTCACACCGGGCTGGCACGGCATGCACTTCCACGACAAGGGCGTGTGCGAAGGGCCTAAATTTACAACGGCCGGGCCCCATGTGCATGCAACGACGCCTGTTGTGCATGGTCTGCTTAACCCCACCGCGAACGATGCAGGTGATCTGCCCAACGTGTTTGTCGGAGCTGACGGCACAGCTACGGTAGAGGTATTCTCTCCTCTGGTCGCACTTAAAGCTGGCAAGGATAAGCCGGCCCTGCTGGATGCGGATGGTTCGTCACTGGTCATCCATGCCCACCCTGATGATTATCAGAGCCAGCCCATTGGTGGGGCAGGGGACCGGGTAGCCTGCGCGGTTATCAAATAAACCAAGGCTTTCTGGCATAACCCGTGCTTCTATCCTGTGCGCCATTCCACAAGGCCTGTGGGGTGGCGCACACGGCGCTTTTGAGTGCAATGGCGTATCTCTGCTCTTACTGTATAAGGCGGGAAAAACCGGATTATGTGCATATATCCTGCTGAAGCCGGTTGTCGGATACCTGAGCGTGCGGCATGAGGGGGCTTATGAAAGTTCATCCTCAGTTTGCAGCAGGTCATCGTAATGTCTGAACATACCCCTATTGGTCTCGGTCATGAGGCAACCATCACAACCGCACTGACCCATTCGGGCAACTTCCATGTTGATGAAACACTTGGGTATGTTGTGCTCCATTATGCGCTGGCTCCAATGGGTGACCTGCGCGCCCGTATTCTGGGCGAAGGCCCCGAGGACTGCCTGAAGTTCTTCCGCTCGCGTGACCCGGAGCGTATTCAGGCAGCAGATATCGTGTTCGATGTGGGGGGGATTTATGACCCGCCCAAAGGCCGTTACGACCACCACATGAAAGACAAACCCCTGCGTGAAGATGGCACTCCATACAGTGCCGCCGGATTGCTGTGGAAAGATTACGGCAAGGCGGCTGTGCGTAATCTGGTGCGCACCACTGTGGACGACGCCACAATTACGGCTATCTGGCAGAGTATTGATAAATCACTGGTCGTGCCGATTGATCAGGATGATAACGGCGTAGCCAAGATGGGCAAGCTGTCACTGGCGGATATTGTTTCGGCCTGTAGCCCACCGTGGGACACGGCGGAGCTCCACGGCCCGGAAGAAGCCAAGCGGCGTGAAACCCTTGGCTTTGCCAATGCAGCAACCGCAGTGGCCTCCCATCTGGTCAACACGGTCGATCGTGTGCGTGCCAGCCTGAAAGCAACGGACCGTGTTCTGTCCGCTTATAAAAATGCACAGGACAAGCGTATTTTGCTGATGGAAACGGGCATGCCAACCGAAAAGGTTATTTTTGAGCATGATCTCCCCGTTATTTACGTGGTTTCTCCCACAGGTAGTGGGCAATGGAATGTTAAAGCTGTGCCCCCCGAACGCGGGGCCTTTGGCCAGCGGATATCCCTGCCAGAAGCATGGGGCGGCCTGAACGGGCAGGACCTTGCCGCAGTCTGCGGTGTTGCCGATGCGGTATTTGCGCACCCTGCGCGCTTTATTTGTGGTGCGGCAAGCCGGGAAGGGGCACTAGCCATGGCGCAGCAGGCCTTGAAAATTGATGCAGAGCTCAAGCCGCAGCAAAGCTAAACATCGGACCAAACAACTGCCTCCCGCTTTATGCATGGTGCGTTTGTATTTGAACGCACCACGCACAGTTTTGTTGGCGGGTAGAGGAGCCATGCATGGTTTTTATGACACGTAATAAATACTATGCCGGGCCTGTAACTGACCATTTTGATGGAACCCGGTTTTTTAATCCCGGGCAACCTTCCACAGACCGCTCCTTGCGCGATCTGTGGCGTTGGAGGCGCACATCACATCGTGCGCCATGGCCGGATTCTGTTCCCATAACAACAGCTATACCTGAAAAGAGCGTGGATGCCCTGCGCATTACCATGGTTGGCCACGCTACAGTGCTTATTCAGGCAGCGGGGCTTAATATTCTGACCGATCCGGTATGGTCAGAGCGGGCCAGCCCATTGCGCTGGGCTGGCCCCAAACGGGTTAATGCACCGGGTGTAGCGTTTGAAAACCTGCCACCGATTGACGCATTGCTCATCAGCCATAATCATTATGATCACCTTGACCTAGCTACACTCAGGCGGTTACAGGCCGAGCATAACCCTTTGATGATCATGCCATTAGGGAATGATCACATTGTTAAAAAAGCCATTCCACAAGCCCGTATTCTTACAGGCGACTGGTATGACCAACACGTTATTGCCCCGGCACTGAGTGTAACGCTAACACCCGCATACCATTGGTCTGCACGAGGTATTTTTGACCGGCGGATGGCCCTATGGGCCGGATTCTGGCTGAATATCGGAGGCCAAAAACTATGGTTTGCCGGAGATACAGCCTACGGCGATGGAACATTGTTCCGTGCTTTACACACCCGGTATGGTGCGCCGGATGTGGCTATTATTCCAATTGGTGCTTACGAACCAAGATGGTTTATGGCAGGGCAGCACGTTAATCCACATGAAGCGGTGTGTATTTACAAGGATACGCAGGCAAAGCAGGCTATAGGGATTCATTGGGGCACTTTTCAGCTCACGGATGAAGGTATCCGCGCACCAGAAAAAGCTCTGCAAGCCGCTCTTTTGGCGGGAAATTGCAACGTAGAGCGGTTTAGGGCCGCAAGCCCCGGGCAGGTCTATCAGTTTGGTGGCTGCCAAGAGAGTCGTCCATAAAATAACAACAATTATCGTGATATAAAAAAACAACTATTTTTAAAATTATATAATTGACTGCCGTGGAAATATGGGTGATACACAATCACACGTTAAGCGCGTGGCACATGAGGAGCGCATAGAAGATGCAAAACCTGTGGGGTCGAATGTGTCGGCTGGGCCGATGTTACGACGTTAAAATATCTAACGCCTGACCTGTGGGTTTTATTGCCTTCCGGGTCAGTTATTACCTGGAGGGGAAAAGTCATGTTTGAATCGCGTATTATTGAAATTAACGGTACTTTTGTTGGTGCCATTATTCTTGAAGAAGATCGCCGGACCCGCCGTTTTTATGCGGCGCATGAAAGCG
Source organism: Acetobacter sp. DsW_54 (assembly GCF_002153575.1). NCBI lineage: Bacteria > Pseudomonadati > Pseudomonadota > Alphaproteobacteria > Acetobacterales > Acetobacteraceae > Acetobacter > Acetobacter sp. DsW_54. The sequence continues at coordinate 46,659 of NZ_JOPD01000020.1, read as the reverse complement.
TGCAGAGCTTGCATAACAAGCGCTACCCGGATGGGCAGGATTTGCGGACATCCGTTATTCGCAAATTCAAAACCACTTTTGCACAACATAACCTGAGCGCGGTTTAACCGCGCCAGCAGGGGCCTGCAATCGTTTGGCTTGATGCTTCTGGCATCACACAGTTTTCGTAATTCATATTGGTTGTGTTGAACATTATCTGCAAAATGTAGGTAGTGGGGCGTTTGTTGTGTTTTGAATGGTTCGGGGTCAAAACATAATCATCTTTGTTTTATGGTATTACACCATATTAAAATAAAAATTTTTAAGTTTGGGGGAACTTATGGCGGTGTCTGTTCGGGCGAGTGTTCTGTTAACAACAACAGTTTCAAGCCTTTTTTTTCCATATGTGACGATGGCAGCCACATCGGATGCAGAAAATGCAGCATTACGGCGCGAGATCGCTGCAATGCACCGGGAAATGATGGGGGAAATCCACCGCCTGCAGGCACGGGTGGACAAGTATGAGCATACTTCCAATCTGCAAAGCCGCAAAATTGGTCATGCTCCCCGTACGTTAACGGCGGCTGGGCCGGATGATGTGCAGCCTCAATTCCGTGAAGACCCGGTTGTTCCGCCCGCCAACCATGGCCCGCGCAGCCCCAATGACAGCCGCATTGCCCTGCCGGAAGGGCCGGTACAGTCCTGGAGTTCATTCAAGGCGGCTTCCGCCAAGGATGAGAGCGTGGATATTGGCGGCATTAAAATAGGTTTCCCCAAAGGTCGTCCAACCATTGCGTCGGATGATAAGGCCTACGCATTTTCCATTGGCCTTCTGGCGCAGGAAGACTTTGGTGGCTTTATGGGGGTTGGCCAGCGCGGAAAGGAAAGTGCCGGCAACTTCAACAAGTTTACCGAGAATGCACGGCGTCTGCGCATTTACATGTCCTGGCGCTACAAAGACTGGGTAGTAAACGTAACCCCAGACTTTGGTGCTAATAACAGTGACGGCACCGTTAGCCTGTTTGAAGCCAACCTGAACTATACCGGCCTGCACAACACAACTCTGACCGTCGGGTATTTTCAGCCGCGCATGGAAGAAGACAGCGCAGAGCGTTCAGGGGCATTTGAGTTTTTGGAACGCCCGACCATTGTTGATCTGGTTCGTAACATTGCTGGTGGTGTGGCCCGCTTTAGCATTGGTGGTGAGCATTACGAAAAACGCTGGCTTGTTGCAGGGTATTTTACAGGACAGAAATATGGTGATCGCACAACTGATAAAACCATAACAGACAGCCAGACCGGGGCTGTGTTCCGTGCCGCAGGCCGTCCTTATGTTTCCAAGGATATTGATGTGCATGTCGGCGTTGGGGCAACGGCTGCATTTAAAGTGAACCAGTCCAGCACGGGAAGAACCACAACATTTAAGGACAATGTTGAAGTTCCTCTGGGCGAAACACAATTGCTGACATCCGGCGCGCTAACAAATATTTCCCAGATCTGGGCAGCGGGGCCGCAGTTTGGTTTCCGTTACAAAAAATTCCTGCTCAAGGGCGAGTATTATCATGTTGGGGTGCAGCACGATAACGTAGCCGCCAGTATAAACCCGCCCGCCATTGGCTTTGATGGCTGGTATGTTGCTGCAAACTATACCCTGTTTGGGCATGGTCGTGGCTATAATGAAAAAATTGCCGCGTTTACAACCCCGGGTGTTGAATATGACTTTGACCCCGCAAAAGGGCACTGGGGCGCACTGGAAGTTAGCGGGCGCTGGAGTGTGACCGACCTGCGGACGTCTGGCACCACTAAAATGACAGGAACAGTTATTAATACCGCAGGGGAAACAGGCAATAAACAGACTGTATGGCAAGGTGGGCTGAACTGGTACCCCAACCAGCACATCAAGGTCATGCTGGATTACACGCACTTTAGTGTTTCCAGCTACAATGGTGCAAAATCAACGGATGCCAATTTCTTTGGCCGCAGTGGCAACGCTGTTGTTGGCCGCGTGCAGGCAGCATTCTGATCTGACATTATGATTAAGGAACAGGCTTATGAAACAGGAAAACTTTTTTAACGTTCGCCGTGCCGTTCTCAAAGTAACGGCGGTATTGGGTGTTTCTTTTCTGGCAGGTTTGCAGGCGACAGCAAGCTATGCGGAATCATACCACCTGCTGAATGTTTCCTACGATCCAACGCGTGAGCTTTATGCCGATGTGAATAAAGCGTTTTCTGCCCAGTGGCATAAGAACCACCCGGAAGACACAGTCAGTGTCAAATCGGCGCATGGCGGCTCCGGGGCACAGGCACGCTCCGTGCTGGAAGGAGCGCCGGCAGATGTGGTAACACTTGGCCTGGCCTACGACATTGATCTACTGGCACAGCACGGCCTGATTGCAGCTGACTGGCAAAGCAGGTTGCCGCACAATGCGACCCCTTACACCAGCACCATTGTGTTTCTGGTCCGCAAAGGTAACCCCAAAAACATTCATGATTGGCCGGATCTGATCCGGGATGGCGTGCAGGTTATTACGCCTAACCCCAAAACATCTGGCGGTGCGCGCTGGAACTACCTAGCAGCATGGGGCTGGGCGCTGCACCAGAAGGACGGTACCCCGGAAACAGCCAAGGCTTACCTGAAAAACCTGTTCAAACACGTGCCCGTGCTTGATACAGGAGCACGCGGTGCCACAAACAGCTTTGTGCAGCGTAATCTGGGCGATGTCCTGCTTGCATGGGAAGACGAGGCACTGCTGGCCACGCGTGATATTGGGCCTGACCAGTTTGAGATTGTTGTGCCGTCGCAGACCATCCTTGCGGAACCGCCTGCATCTCTGGTTGATAAAAACGTCAAGGCGCATGGAACGGAAGCTGTTGCCAAAGCGTATCTGGACTTCCTGTTTACGCCTGAAGGGCAGAAAATCGGGGCCAAACATTATTTCCGCCCTGTTGACCCGGCCATTCTGGAAGAAAACAAGGCACTCTTCCCCAAAGTGGATACGTTTGATGTGAAGAGCCTTGGTGGCTGGACTAAGCTGCAGAAAGAACATTTTTCTGACGGCGGCGTGTTTGACAGCCTTTATAAGTAAAGTAGAAAAACGCGTTGCACATGAATGTGCAACGCGTTTTTTAATAACTAGACAGAATCAATTACAGTAAATGCAAAAGATGTAGGTGTGCCAATTGGCACAAAGTGCCATGTAAAATCGAGCACGCCGGTTTCTGTATTGACGCGCAGGGATGTAATACAATCACTCCGCTGATTGGCAACGAACACAAACTTCCCCGACGGATCAAAACTTAAAGCCCGCCCGTAATCAGCGTGTACCCAGACCTCATCAAACAGGGTGATAGAGCCATCTTCATGCACTCTAAAACAGGCAATGGCATTGCCTAACCTGTTGGTGACGTAGAGAAATTTCCCCGTTGGGTGCAAAATAATTTCAGCGGCAAGGGTGCTTCCCCTAAATTGCGCCGTTACCGTGGAGGCTGTCTGCTTGACCTGCATGGCACCTGTCTGGGTATCATAATCAGCAACAACTACGCGGGAATCCTGTTCCCCCAGAATATAGATAACCTTCCCGTCATGGCTGAAGCAGAAATGACGAGGCGCGGAACCTGGCTCCATGCTTAGCCATGGTTTTTCCGCCGGTTTTAGGGTGCCGCTTTCCATATCAAACAGCCACACGTAAACCCTGTCCAGCCCTGCATCACAGGCCAGAACAAACTTACCATTCACATCGGCTTGAATCATATGCACATGCGAGCCAGAGTGATCGCTCACCGCATAATTGCCAGGCGGGTTATCTGCTGCCCGTTCTGGCATTTTAGGCCCGGTATTGTGGATAAGGTCGGTTAACAAACCCAAGCTACCATCCGGTTGAATACGCATGACAGCAGCACTGCCGCCAGTATAATTGGCAATAAACAGGTATTTGCCCGATGGATGCACACTTAAATGCGCGGGGTCTGCTCCGCCACTACTCATAACATTTAACTTGGTAAGCACCCCGGTACGGCGATCTACCTGAAAAGCCGTGACTGACCCAGTGTGTCCACCTTCAAAATCGCTGATTTCATTAACTGTGTACAGGCTGTTCTGGTCGGGTGATAATGCCAGAAAAGAGGGATTGTCCGCAGGTGTTACGTGGCCCAGTTGGGTTAGAATACCGCTCTCCGGGTTCATTTCAAACAAGGTTATGCCCGTTGCATTACTCTCGGGTGGGCCAGAACGTGTGTAGCCGCCAACATAACATAAAATCCGCGGACCAGTTTTTTTTGCAGCCTTTTCCGGGCTGGCTTTGGGCAATGCTGCTTTGGGAATAGGGGCAGGGGGAGGAGCATTCTCCCCAAAGGCTTTTCCAAAATGGGAGGTAAGACCTAACCCCATGATAGAAAAGCCAAAAATCCTGCGGCCCATCATATTATGTTTATTGTTCATAGCTCTATTATCATGAGCTATGCAGGGATGATCAAATAAATTTTAAACTCTGATAAAGTGTAATTGTCCCGTTTATTTCTGTCTTTTGCCTGCATGCCATTTTTTTAGGGCATCGAGAGTTTCCACAACATGCTGTTCCGGGTTGTTGCTGGTAAAGCTCAGCAGAATAGTGCCATCTGGCGCAATCACATAAGATGTGCGCTGTGAGAGCAAAGTCTGGTGCTCCGTATTAACTGAGTGGTACAGAATGGCGGTCAAAGCCCCCGGGTCGGCCAGAACCGCAAATTTATCCCGGCACTCTACCTTGGAAAACTCAGCAACCCGGTCAGTATTCCCCGCCGTTATGCCAACAAGCGTGGCCCCGGCGGCGTGGAACTGCTCTGCGGCTTCGGCAAAGTCATGTGCTTCCTGCGTGCAGCCTGTCGTAAACGCTGCGGGAAAAAAATAGAGAACTACTGGCCCTTGTGCGAGGGCCGACTTGAGCGAAAATGTAAAAGGCTTGCCAGCCAGAGCCCCTTGCAGGGTAAAGTCGGGAGCACTTGCTCCCTGAGATAACGCCGCATAAGCCGTTCCCGAGCCCAGACATGCGCCAACCGCGACAGAAACCGTGACCAAAAAGCCAGATGCGGCGCTTAAAAACATTGTCTTTTTGATCACCTTAACCACCCCATATATTTGCACTCCCGCAGGGGAGAACTTTAAACTGTGCCTGCAAGCTTACACCTAGTTCTGCTCTTGTTCAGCCATTTTTGTAAGAGCGGCTTCCTGCGGTATAATTACAGGCCAGAATGTTGTGGCTATGGCGTTTTGTAAATCCATGAGTTGGGTCTGTATCCAACTCATATAATCATGCAAACCGCGAATAATAATTTCCTCTGCTGTTTGGTCCTGCAGACTGGCCCGGAGTTCGGCCACACATTCCAGCAAAGGTGAGCAGAACTGACGTAGATTGTCATGCGTCGCCAGAAGAGTAAGCGTTTCATCAATCTGGCGCAGGTTGGTGCTTAGTGAACGCGGGAAACCATCATTCTTGAGCAGGAAGCCAACAATATTGGCAGGTGTCAGGGTTACCGGACGTAACCGCCGGAAGGCATGGTACGCAGCTGCCGAACGCAATACGGATGTCCATTGTGTCAGATCAATATCGGACCCCGGTGCTTCGGACTGCGGCAGCAGCATATGATAGCGGATGTCTATCAGCCGGGTAATCTGGTCGCTCCGCTCCAGAGCTTTGCCCAGCCGGTAGAACAGCCACGCCTGATCTCGGTACAATGTGCCTTCTGCAATGCCAAAATGGGTTTGGCAGTCCTGCCTTACGCGGGTGCAGAGTTCGGCCAGATTATGCTCTGCCATATCTCCGTTTTTGAGATTAAGCAGGTTCCGCGAAAAGACATTGAGTTGTGTCCAAAGCTCGATTGAAACAAGCGGCCTGACAGCACGCGCATTTTCCCGCACTTGCTGTGCAAGCGAAACCAGTGATGAAGGGTTGCGGGTTTCTGTTACATAAAACGGCACAATTTCCGTGTGTTGTGTCGTGTTATGTATCTGCTGGAACAGGCTTTCATCCGAGTTAATGGCCAGAATGGAATCCCAAGCTGTCTGCCCTTCGGCATTACGAACAAAGGTTTCCGTAACTTCCAGCAGGCGCGCCAGATTTTCCATGCGCTCCATGTAGCGTGCCAGCCACATCATGCATTCCGCGTAGCGCGAGAGAAGGGGAGTGGGGGAAAAAATTATCATGATGCCATGACCCATGTATCTTTTGAACCGCCCCCTTGGGATGAGTTAACAACCAGCGAGCCTTTGCGCAGGGCAACGCGGGACAAGCCGCCAGGTAGCACCCAGACAGAACGGCCCGTAACGGCAAAGGGTCTCAGGTCAACATGGCGGGCTTCTACCGTATCTCCGCAAAGGGTTGGCGTAACTGACAGGCCAATGGTTGGCTGGCTAATGTAATTGCCCGGATTGTGGCGTAATTTCCGGCTGAAGTCGTCCAGTTCCGCCTGCGTTGCTTGCGGGCCAATCAGCAGCCCGTAACCGCCTGATTCCCCAACAGGTTTGACAACAAGCTTGTCAAGATTTGCCAAGGTGTATGCCAGCCCCTCCGGTTCTGCGCAGATATGTGTTTCCACACTTTCCAGAATAGGGTCTTCATCCAGATAATAACGGATAATACGGGGCATATAAGCATAAACGGCTTTGTCATCCGCAACGCCTGTGCCCAGCGCATTGGCCAGTGTGACATTGCCGCGCCTGTAAGCCTCGACCAGACCGGGCACTCCCAGCAAGCTGTCAGGATTAAAGGCAAGTGGATCAAGAAATTCATCATTGAGGCGGCGGTAAATGGAGTGAACAGGCCTTGGCCCCATAACGGTACGCATGAAAACCTTGTAGTTCTCCACAAACAGGTCGCGGCCTTCGACCAGCGGAACACCCATTTCGCGCGACAGGAACACGTGCTCGAAGTAAGCGGAATTATAAATGCCGGGGGAGAGTAGAACAACCTGTGGGTCGTCCACACCTTCAGGGGCGACCTCACACAAGGCATTATGCAGGCGCGGGCCGTATTCCTCCACCGAGCGTATGGGCAGGCCTGATGCCAGATCTGGCATGAGCCTGAGCATCATGTGGCGATTTTCTATGACGTAGGATACGCCAGAAGGTGTGCGTGCGTTATCTTCGAGAACCAGAAAGCGGCCCTGCTGGTCACGGATAAGGTCTGTTCCATTGATATGGACATAAACCCCACCGGGCACGTCCAAACCAACCATAGCCTGACAGTAATTGGCGTTTTGCAGCACGAGTTCGGCTGGAACCACGCCATCCTTCAGGATATGCTGTTCATGATAAATATCATGCAAAAACAGGTTGATGGCCTGAATACGCTGTTGAACTCCGCGTTCAATATGTTGCCATTCTTCTGCTGTAATAATCCGTGGAATGGCATCAAAAGGCAAAATGCGGTCAATGGCTTCCCGGTCCGTGTAAACGGTAAAGGTAATGCCCATTCTGTAAAGCTGTGCTTCGGCAGAGGCAGTTCTGTTCTGGAGTTCCTGTATCTGCAAAGCAGACAGACGCTTTTTTACGCAATCTATAATGGGTGGAGCAGGGGATTTGCGGTTCATTAACTCGCAAAAAAAATCAGGAGTGGCGTAGTTGTCCAGCAGTCCGCGTGTTAGGGGAGGGGCAAGGTGTAGGGCGTTCGTCATAAAAGCCTCCCTTCTGGCATTCGGGACTGAAGAAAAGCTGGTCCTGGCTGCCAAAACGTTTCGAATACGCATTAACGGAGCAGGATTTCCGGCGTTTGCCAAGCACAAAATACGTGCTCACATTTTGTTTGCACAAACCCGCATGGGTCCCTTGCATGCCTTGCACGGAATGATATGATTTTGCGCTGAATTATTGTTCTGATACCAAACAGATATCCGCCGCCCACGGCATTGGGCTGCAACACGAGCAGGGCCGTATTTCTGATGAGTTCACAGGTAACGCTTTTGCACCGGACCTGCTACCGTTACGACCGCCCCGTATCCTTGGGAACCCAGACAATACGACTACGCCCCATGGAAGCCTGCCGCACGCCCATTGAGGCATATGGCCTGCATATTCAGCCAGAAGGTTTTAACCTGAAATGGGAGCGTGATTCGTGCGGGAATGATGTGGCCTGTGTTGGTTTTCCCGACCGTCTGACACATTTTGATATTGAGGTGTCTCTGGTTGCAGACATGACCACTTATGACCCGCTCCTGCAAACCTTAGCCCCCGATGATCATACCGACCTGCCGCAGGAGGAACATGCAATTCCACCTGAATGTGGGGAAGAGGTAAGGGATTTTCTCTCCCGCTACCCGGTTGGCGTAGGGGGGGATGTGCTGGGGGATATGATGGCCATAAACCGTGGTATTGCCCGCACAGTCGGCTACCAGCACAGGCTGGAACCCGGTGTATGGTCCCCGGAGGAAACTCTACACCGCCGCGCTGGTTCCTGCCGCGACAGTGCATGGCTTTTTGTCAATATAGCCCGGCATCTGGGGCATGCTGCGCGGTTTGTCTCGGGCTATCTTATTCAAAGTGTGAACACGGCAGACGGAGAGGAAGTGCTGACCGGGGAGTTGCACGCATGGGCACAGATTTTTATTCCCCAGCGTGGGTGGCTGGGGTTTGATACCACTTCTGGCCTGCTGGCTGGGCAAGGGCATATCCCCCTTGCAGTTGCTGCCAGCCCTGAAAATGCTGCTCCTGTTTCCGGCCTGCTGGACAGGTGCGAGGCAACCTTTAATGTCTGCATGAAGGTCGAACGTCTGTTTAACTGATAAGCAGACATTAAAAATCATATTTTGAGCCACTGGGTGTCAAGAAAGGTGCTGGATGAAGCGTTTTACATGCCAGTCCTGTGGGCAGCCGGTTTTTTTTGAAAACACCCGTTGCAACCAGTGCCATGCTCCCTTGGGTTATATGCCCGAAGCAGCCAACCTTGCCGCCTTGGCGGCTGAAGCAGGTGGGCTTTACCACCCAATAGAACAGAACGAAGAGCCGCGCGCTTTTTGTGCCAACCATGCGTATAATGTGTGTAACTGGCTGGCTCCAGCGTTGCAGCCAAAAGGCACGTTCTGCTTTGCCTGCCAGTTTAACCGGGTTATTCCCAACCTGAATATTCCGGGCAATACGGAACGCTGGCGCAAGCTGGAGTTTGCCAAACATCGCCTCGTTTATACAATTCTCCGGCTTAGGCTTCCTGTTAAAAACCGTCAGCAAGACCCGCAGGAAGGGCTGGTGTTCGATTTTCTGGACGATCCCCCCCAAGGCTGGCCACCAATCATGACAGGCCATAATAATGGCGTTATTACCATAGCAACCAAAGAGGCCGATGATGCCTACAGAGAGCATATGCGTGTGGAAATGGGAGAGTATTACCGAACTCTTCTAGGACATTTCCGGCATGAAATTGGCCATTACTACTGGAATGTCCTTATCCGTGACGGTGGCCGTCTGGAGCAGTGCAGGGCCATGTTTGGGGATGACCGGGCAGATTACCAAAGCGCGTTGCAAAAACATTACGCCAGTGCAGCACCGGATAACTGGCGGGAGCACTATGTCAGCCATTATGCCATGTCCCATCCTTGGGAAGATTTTGCCGAAACATGGGCGCATTATTTTCATATAGTGTCCACGCTGGAAACGGCCTTGTCTTATGACATGACCATAGGCCCGATCGTTGATGGCAAGCCTGTTCTCACGCACAGAAACGACCCTTACCTGCACATGCCGTTTGATGACATCATAGAGGCTTGGCTGCCATTGACATATGCCGTCAACAGCTTGAACAGGTCGATGGGACTGGCCGATTTTTATCCTTTTGTGCTCACGGCGGGTGTGCGTGCAAAGCTACGTTTTATTCATGATGTTGTGCGTGAGGTACAGCAGACGGCAGACCAGCCATCCGGCTTATTGTAACTGGATCTGTGAAAAAAGAATTTCGTCATTCAAAGTAATAATGACATTTTTGGCGCGGCGGGAGAGCAGAAGCACCCTCTGGGTTTGTGAAAGGGGCACAAAAGGGGCCTGCGCCATAATCTCCCGGTCAACTTCGGACCATGCGTGGTTGCTCGCCTCCCGGTCGGTTAAAGCCAGAATCGCGGCCTCCTGCATTTTCCGGTCAATCTTGGGGTCGCAAAACCCTGAATAATTGGGAGAGTTGTCAGAGTTGGGGTGGAAGGTTTCGCAGGAAAACAGGGTTTGCAAAAAGCTGGAGGCCGAAGGGTAATCGGCATTCCAGCCAGCCAGAGCAATCTGAAAATGGTTTTGTGTATTCTGGATGTAAGTAAACGCTATGGCAGGGCTTATGGTGCGAACCGTTGCCTTGAAGCCGAGCATATCCAGCGTATTACGAATATCGTCCGCCGTGGCGCTGCCATGCTGTTCGGATGGAACAATAATGGTCACTTTCTGCCCCGCCATGCCGCTTTCCTTCACGAGCTGGCGGGCAACATCCATATCCGGTTTAACCCAGTTTTGTGCGGGATGTGCCGGGGAGGCGCCTTGGGTATAAAAACAGAACGGCTCATACCCCGGCGTGCCATCCGGCAAAATCTGGCATAGGGGGGACGCCACGGCCGGGCCGCCCCGGTAAATAATCATGGCGTGCCGGTTCACTGCGTAATTCAGAGCCTGCCGAACTTTGAGCGATGTAAACGGCGGTTCATGCACGTTGAGCATGGCAAAGTATGACAGAAGCGGGGCGTAAAGATACACCTGACTGGCGTAACGGCTCCCAACTTCTCCTAACCTGTCCAGCGGAACATTTTCGTACATCCAGTCCGCCTGCTCATTTTCCACGGCGGTAACGGCCGCTTCTCCGTCCAGACCGAAGGAAACCAGAACCTCATCCGGGTAGGCGGCTGGTTGTGCCTGATGTGACCATTCGTGAAAAAAAGGATTACGCTCCAAACGTAACTGAGTAGTCGGGTCATACTCCGCAATACGGTAGGGGCCTGTTCCGGGTATGGGGGTGTTGCCCATGTCATGCACTGGGGTGTCTGCGGGCAGAATGGCGGCGTGCATCCATGCCAGCCGGTCCAGAAACTCCGGGTCTGGCGCCTCTAAATGGAAGACTATCTGCCGCGTGTGGGCGTCTGTTTCCACACCACCGGCCAATGTGCATGTGGTGGGGTTTTGCAGGCAGGCACGGGCACCAACAATGGCCCCGTAATATGGGCCAGCCGTTGGGCTCCCTACCTTGAAAAGACGACGAAAAGACGCTGCCACATCGTCCACCGTAACGGGTTTGCCGTTGGAAAAATATAGCCCATCCCGCAGGGTCAGGCGGTAGGTGCGTCCATCATCCTCGGGGGTTGGTACAGCCTCCACCAGATTGGCAATGACCGGATGCGCACCGGGGCCGGAAAGCTTGGGGTAGGTTAACAGTGTGTCATACACTGGTGTTTCAAGCACTTTGGTCAGGGCAATGTAAGATATTTGCGGGTCGAGTGTGCCTGCATCACTTTGTGCGAGAATACGCAGCGTGCCGCCCTTATGTGCATCTGGCTGCCCATTTGTGGCCCATACGGGGGGCGTGGCGCAGGCCAGCAGGCCAAAAACCATCAGGTGGGAGAGCAAAAAAGGCATCCGTTGGGTCATGCCCAAAGTATGGCGTGCTTTGCTGTCCGGTTCAAATTGGAAATGGGCGGGGTATTTCTAGTACCCTATTGCCCTACGCTGCCCTGGGCGGCTTGAAACTGACCAAGTTACCGCGTGAGAGACAACGCCTTTCAGGGGCAGTTTCGTTATGTTTTTTCTCATTTGCGTGCAGGGTGTCCAGTGCTGCAAATCAGAGTGCATGTTTTTTGACCTTTCACAAAACAGTCATGCCTCAACTGATTTTTTTGCGTGTAGTGTCAGGTTACAGCAGAGGGGAGGCGAACATGCATATTCATCAGGTTGTGCAGGCAACGCAGGCAAAAACCTCGGATCGTTGGCGTGAGGCTGTTCGTGAACGCTGGCGCGTTACGTTGCTGAGCGCATGGGAGCGGGATGCTCTGGTGGAAGACGGCACGGCAAGAGCCTGCTCTCCGCAGGTGGTGTTTTTGCGCCAGAAGCCCCGCATGCTCCGTAATAGCGCAGCCTGTAAGTAATTTTTCCGCTCCTGTTCGTATATCAGGCCACATCCAGCAGGTTCGCGCTTGCTGGATGTGGCCTGTGCATATTGCGTTTAAAAGATGCTTTTTTAAAAAACATGGTGAATAATGGCCTTGAGCGCTTGCGTTTACCCGGCCAAAGTCATAAGAGGAAGCGCCAAAGGTCGGGTGACCTGCGGCAGTGATTTGCTACAGGGTAAACCCGCCACGTTGTAATTCAGCAAGGGTGCCCGCTGCATGACTTCCTCTCCATACAGCCGTGTTACTGAAGCTCTGGCGTTTGACGATGTTCTTGTCGTCCCGGCTGCTTCCGATGTCGTGCCAGGTCAGACCATGGTGCGTACGCATCTGACGCGCTCCATCGAGCTTAACATTCCTCTTATTTCTTCCGCCATGGATACGGTAACGGAAGAGCGTATGGCCATTGCCATGGCGCAGCAGGGTGGCCTTGGCGTTATTCACAAAAACCTCAAGCCCGAAGAGCAGGCCGAGCATGTGCGCCGGGTCAAGCGGTTTGAATCCGGCATGGTGGTCAACCCGGTTACGGTTGGCCCAGACCAGACACTGGCAGAAGTGCGCGAGATCATGCACCGGCATGGCATTAGCGGCCTGCCAGTTGTGCAGCCCGGCACCCAGAAGCTGGTTGGCATTCTGACCAACCGCGATGCCCGCTTTGCGGTTGACCCCAACCAGCGTGTTTCCGAACTCATGACCAAGGACCGTCTGGTTACGGTCAAGAATGGTGTTGACCCGGATACGGCCCGCCAGCTTTTGCACAAACACCGGATTGAAAAGCTGCTGGTTGTGGACGATGCCGACCGTTGCGTCGGGATTATTACCGTCAAGGATATGGACAAGGCGGTAGCCCACCCTCTGGCAATCAAGGATAGCATGGGGCGCCTGCGCTGTGCCGCAGCAACCGGTGTGGGGGAAGACGGCTTTAGCCGCGCCAAACTGCTGATTGATGCCGGTGTGGATGTTCTGGTGGTCGATACCGCCCACGGCCACTCCGCCGGCGTGCTGGCCGCGGTCGAGCGCCTGAAAGCGCTGGATGACGATATTCAGGTTATTGCCGGCAACGTTGCAACGCCAGAAGCTGCGCGTGCACTGGTTACGGCTGGGGCAGATTGCGTTAAAATTGGCATTGGACCGGGTTCCATCTGCACCACGCGCATTGTAGCTGGCGTGGGTGTGCCGCAGTTTTCCGCTATTTTGGAGACGTCTCTGGCCTGTAAGGAAATGGACGTTCCCTGCATTGCCGATGGTGGTATCCGCACATCGGGCGACATCGTAAAGGCCATTGGTGCCGGGGCCGACGTGGTCATGATCGGCTCGCTGCTGGCTGGCACGGAAGAAGCACCGGGCGAGGTTTTCCTGTATCAGGGGCGTTCCTACAAATCCTACCGTGGCATGGGCAGTCTTGGTGCCATGGCGCGCGGCTCGGCAGACCGTTACTTCCAGCAGGAAGTCAAAGACACGCTCAAGCTTGTCCCGGAAGGGATTGAAGGCCGCGTACCCTATAAGGGCAGCATGTCTGCCGTTATTCACCAGCTGGTTGGCGGGTTGAAGGCTGGCATGGGCTACACCGGCTCGCGCGAGATCAGTGATCTACAGGTCCGTGCCAAGTTCCGCCGCATTACCGGTGCCGGTCTGCGTGAAAGCCATGTGCATGACGTGTCCATCACGCGTGAAGCCCCCAACTATCGTCAGGACTGATCTGCCTTTATGACACCTACAGCCAGACTTGCCGCCAGCATTGACCTGCTTGCGGCTATGGAGGCGGCACCACGCAAACCAGCGGATGCCGTTGCCAACAGCTTTTTCAGGGAAAGACGCTATATTGGCGGCGGTGACCGGCGTGCCATTTCCGGCCTGGTGTGGGACATCATGCGCAACTGGCGCAAGCTGGGTTGGTGGCTTGAGCAAAGCGGGGGCACTGCCAGCCCCCGCATGCTGGCTGGTGCCCAGTTGGTGTTTGATCGCACCCCTATGGAAAAGCTTGCATCCATTTACGGCGGCGGTCGCTTTGCCGCGGGCGCACTAAGCGAGTCTGAACAGGCGGTGCTGAACGCCCTGATCGGCAAGGAGCTTGAGTGCACGGATATGCCACGGGCTGTACGGCTTGAAGTGCCAGACTGGCTACTCCCCAAGCTGGAAGAAACCTTTGGGGCGGACCTTGAAGCAGAAATCAAGGCCATGGCAGAACCTGCCTCTCTGGACCTGCGCATTAACATGCTGCGCACAACCCGTACGGAAGCCATGCACGCGCTTGCGCGCGAAGGGCTGCATGCGGAAGAAACAAAGCTGTCCCCCTGGGGGCTGCGGCTGGAAGGCCGCCAGCCTGTAACCGCCAGCAAGCCGTTCCGTGATGGTCTGGTAGAAATTCAGGATGAAGGCAGCCAGCTTGTTGCTGCCATGGCGGGTGTTGATCCCGGCATGCGTGTTCTGGATTACTGCGCGGGTGCCGGTGGCAAAACATTGGCCCTTGCCATGATGATGGAAAACAAGGGGCATATTGTTGCATGTGACGTTTCTGTCGTGCGGCTGGAAGGCGCTGTTAAAAGACTGCGCCGCGCAGGGGTGCATAATGTGGAGCGCCACCTGCTGACCGAAGGGGATAAGTGGGCCAAAAGGCGCGCTGCCTCGTTTGATCGGGTTCTGGTCGATGCACCTTGCAGCGGCACGGGAACATGGCGCCGTAACCCGGATGCGCGCTTCCGCACCACGCAGGTCGATCTGGAAGAACTGCTGGTCAAGCAGGCCGCTATTATGGACCGGGCAGCAGCACTGGTTAAACCCGGTGGTCGCATGATTTATGCAACCTGCTCTCTCCTCAAGGCCGAAAATGCCGGACAGGTCGAGCAGTTTGTCGCCCGTAATCCGGAGTTCCGTCTTGTTGCATCTGGCTCTCCCGCACTCCCGGAGCGCTTGCGTGAAATGACCATGATCAGCCTGACCCCGGCACGGGACGAAACTGACGGATTTTTTGCCGCAGTTCTGGAACGGCAGTTACAGAACGACTGATTGTTTTTTACACAAAACTATTATCTGGCTGCTTTTGCGGTCTATCTTGTGAGTTTGATGTATAACTTTCATGCCTTTATGCTTTAAGCACAAAAGAGCATGGATCACATCTGACCCCGAGATAGACCCGCATGACCGATAGTGTAATTATTTTCGTCTTTTTTGTGTTGGGCGGCAGTATGCTCGCGCAATGGACGGCATGGCGCTTCCGGCTGCCCGCTATTGTATTGCTGTTCTCACTCGGCTTGCTTTACGGGCCTGTCCTGCAGGTTATGCACCCGTCAGAAATGATTGGCTCGGCTTTTCATCCCCTTGTGTCACTTGCTGTGGCCCTGATTGTTTTTGAGGGCGGTCTGGCACTTGATTTCCGGCAGCTCAAAGAGGCTGGGGAAGGGGTTCTGCGACTGACGCTGGTAGCTTTACCCATTAACTTTCTGCTGGGCAGTCTGGCTGCGCATTATATTGGTGGCATGGGGTGGGGCCCTGCATTCCTGTTTGGTTCGATTGTCGTGGTAACGGGGCCTACCGTGGTGCTGCCTTTGCTGCGGCATGCCAAACTTAAACCCCGGATAGCCGCATTTTTACGCTGGGAGGCCATTCTAAACGACCCGGTGGGAGCCATTCTGGCAACATTGGTGCTCGAAGTGCTGCTCATGCGCCCCGATGAAGGGTCGGGCACTGTGTTCATGGCCATTGTCCCACATATGCTTGCCAGTGCTGCCTTAATGATCGGGTTAGGCATTGGAGCAGCATGGTGCGTAAAATGGATTTGTGTGCGGGATATGCTGCCCGACATCATGAAGATGCCGTTGTTCATTACGTTAGCGCTCATGCTCTATGTGGTCGGGACGTTAAGCATGGATGGGGCTGGGCTCATGGCCTCTACCGTGTTTGGCATGGGGCTGGCCAACCTACGTATTCCGGGGATGAGCGAACTCCAGCGCATGAAGGAAGCGCTGGTTGTTCTTATTGTTTCCGTACTGTTCGTGCTTTTAGCCGCAGACCTGCAACGCCACGAACTGACCAGCCTTTCATGGTCTATTGGTGGGCTAACACTGGCGGTTCTGTTTCTGGTCCGCCCGCTAGGAATCTGGCTGGCAACCATCGGTACCAGCCTGAGCTGGGCTGAGCGGTTTTTTGTTGGCTGGATTGCCCCACGCGGCATTGTTGCCGCCGCCGTGGCCGGTATTGCCGGTGTTCGGTTGCAAGATGCCGGTTACCCCGGTGCGGGGCTGGTTATGCCCGCAGTATTCGCCATTATTGCCTCTACCATGATCCTGCATGGCTTTTCGCTTATCCCGCTCGGGCGCAAACTGCACCTGACCCTCTCCAACCAGCCTGCCCTGGCCATTGTGGGGGCCAGTGAGTGGTCCACACAACTGGCGCAGGTTGTGCATGAAGTCGGCACCCCGGTGCTTTTGGTGGACAGCTCAGCAAGAGATCTTGCCCTCGCCCAAAAAGCAGGCGTTCCCGTGTTATGCGCCGAGGTTCTCTCGGAGGAAGGAGCTGAAAGTCTGGAGGAACGTCCGGCAGACTACCTGATTACAGCTACACCCGATGCAATTTATAACGGACTGGTCTGCGCGCATCTGGCCCCCCATTTTGGCCACCAGCGCGTGTATCAGGTCAGCCCCGGCATTGCCCGTCTGGACCAATACCGGGGCCTCAGCCGCGAGGCGAGGGGGAAAGTCCTTGGGCAACCGGGCTGGAACTTTACCTTGCTGGAAACTCTGGTCGCACAGGGTTGGCGCTTTGTGGCCAAAAACATCACGGAAGAGAACAAAGAACGGCTTTTAAAGGAAAACAGCGATTTCCTGATTTTCCTGATGATCCAGAAAGGTGCTGCCATCACCGTTGTATCTCTGGAAGATGATGCCTCTCCACCCTTCTGGGTAGGGCTGGTGGCTATTGGTCTTATGCCTCCCCCTAAGCAGGAGGAGGCTGCCTGAACGCAGGTGTTTGAACCGAATAGTGCGGTGCAATTCACAGGTTAATTAGCAGCATATGAAGCTGTGAGTGACATATTTTTATTGCCCGAGGGGCTATGATCGATAGAGATACTCATCACCACAGGAGCATTTTAATGCTCAATAGAAATTATGTATGCCCGATTTGTGGATATGCGAAGCTGAGTGAGCCAGCTTATGATAAGCATAATTGTGCTTCGTACGATATCTGCCCGTGTTGTGGAAATCAGTTTGGATATAGTGACGCGGGGTTTTCTCACGAAAAGCTAAGAAGGGAGTGGATCGAGGCTGGATGTTTATGGTCTTCGCAAGTAGTGGCGCCACCTCATAATTGGGCCCCTCTTCAACAGCTAGAAGACGCGGGACTCATCAGGAATGATAGAGTTTGAAAGCTTGAAACTCGTAGCAGCAAGGCTTCTGGCGCATATCTTTTGTCAACGTAACTTAAACAACCAAAGCAATCTCACAAGTGCGGTTGCGACCCAATTGGTTAGTGTGTGTGTCCAAAGATTGCTTTATAATAGACGAGGCTACGCAAAGAGTAATCTTCTGCCAACCAGCCTATTTATTTTAAATGGGTGAGGCAGGGGCGCCTGAGTAGCCTGTTATCACTCTTTACTGGAAAGACTGATTTTATGGTTTCTGTGCGTGTCCTGTCTCTTCTCGGTACAATTCTGAGCGCAGTGAATATCCAATCCGCTTTTGCTCATACAGCAGGGGTAGAGGCTCCCACAGCTACAGTGCATAAGCAGGACGCCTTGCCGCGTGTGTTGGTTCTGGCAACCGGGGGCACAATATCTGGAAAAATCAATACACGCTCTGCCATTGGTTATGATGCAGGTGCTGTGACTGGCGAGCAACTAATTGCTGGCGTACCAGGCGTGGAAAAACTCGCCCAATTACAGGTTGAGCAGATTTCTAACATTGCCTCCCAGAATATGAATAGCCAGGTATGGTTCAAACTTGCAGAGCGGATACGGAAGGCATTTGCAAACAATGAAGCAGATGCCATTGTGATTACACATGGAACCGATACAATGGAGGAAACGGCGTTCTTCCTGGATAATGTTATCGGAGATTCCCGCCCCGTAATTTTAACTGGCGCCATGCGGCCCAGCACGGCCATCAGTGCGGATGGTCCTGCCAACATGTATGAAGCCGTGAAAGTCGCGGCCGATCCGCAGGCCCGCGGGCGTGGTGTTCTGGTTGTTTTAAATGATGTAATCCAGTCTGCGCGTGGCGTGAGCAAAATGCACACCACAGAGTTACAAACATTCCATTCTCCAAATCTTGGTCCGGCTGGTTATGTTGACCCGGCATCTGTGCGTTTTATTACCGCCGCCCAACCACGCCAGCCTCTTGCTCTTCCGGCAGATCACACCCTCGCGCAGGTACAAATTGTGTATGCCCACGCGGATATGGATGCACAGCAGATTGATGATGCGGTGAAGGATGGTGCGCGTGGTATCGTCATTGCCGGGATGGGAGACGGAAATGTTTCTGATACCGCTTTGGCAGGCATTGAACGAGCAAGAAAAGCCGGCGTCATTGTCGTGCGTTCCACGCGCGTCGGTAGTGGCATGACGAACCGGAATGTGGAAGTTGATGATGACCGATATGGTCTGATCGCCTCTATGGACCTCAATCCACAAAAAGCACGAATCCTCCTTCAGCTTTTACTCGCTAACGGAAAAACAAAACCAGAAGATATTCAGTTAGCTTTTCAGGCAGGGTTATAAGTCGATAAACTCAAGAAGAAGAGTTTAAAGACCTGAATAGAAAGTGGTTTGATTGATTTTCCGCAGAGCTCTACGGGTGTGGGCAATCATGAATGGCAATTGTCGTGGCCCCGGATTGTAAAACAGTGCGCAGGTCCTGCTCCGTCAGGGCAATGCATCCTTCCGTTGGTGTGCGGTCGGGGCGTTGTAGGTGCATGAAGATGGCAGAACCTTTTCCAGGTAGGGCAGGGGTATCATTGTAGCCTATAACAACCACAAGGTTGTATAGGTCATCCTCTCTCCACAAATCTTCATGCCGGGCCGCGTTGGGCAGTGTGATGTGCTGATTATACACCTCGGACGTGGGGTCATCACACCATCCATCGTCAGGTTTTAGCACTTCCGTGGGTAAAATAGAGTAGGGGCGGGCGGTTCGGTCAGCACGATAATACACTTTTCTGAGAGTGAACTGGCCCACCGGAGTAGCCATATCTCCCTCATGCTTATGAGGAGTAATGCCGTTTTTGCCGATCACCGCATCCATTATTATGTGCCCGCAATGCAGTTTTGCGTAGCTGCGGCTGTCAGGCAAGGGCCACACGTGTATTATCATTCCAATATCTTGCCTCTGTTCATGGCCTGCCATGCGGTTCACGTATCATGTCGCTGCTTACGTTGCGTGAAGATTCGTGGCACGATAGCAAAAGAATAGGTCAGGCAGCCACTTATAGAAGGCTGACACAAGGAGATGGAACCACATGACGGGTGCACGCCCCATTTTGGTTGTTGACGACGATCAGGTTATCCGCCGCGCTTTGACGGAACAGCTACAGGTTGATGGTGAGTTTCTGGTTCAGGAAGCCGCCACGCTGGCAGAAGCACGCGAGAAAATGAAAGGCCCGGATGCCCGGTGTGATGCCATCTTGCTTGATGTCTCATTACCGGACGGCGATGGCAGAGATTTCTGTGCTGAGCTGCGCAAAGAAGGGCTGCGCATGCCGGTGATCATGCTGACCGGCTCGGATGATGAGGCCGACATCGTGCGCGGTCTGGATGCCGGTGCCAACGATTACGTTGCAAAACCCTTCCGCATTGCCGAGCTTCTGGCCCGACTGCGTGCGCAATTGCGCCTGTTTGAAAACAGCGAAGATGCTGTTTTCTCGATCGGTCCATACACTTTCCGTCCCTCTGCCAAGCTGCTGCTGGAACCGGTTAAAAACCGCCGTATCCGGCTGACGGAAAAAGAAACTGCCATTCTGAAATTCCTTTACCGCGCAGGCACACGCCCGGTTCCACGGCAGGTGTTGCTGAACGAGGTATGGGGTTACAACGCGGCGGTTACCACGCATACGCTGGAAACCCATATTTATCGCCTGCGGCAGAAAATCGAGCCCGATCCGGCCCATGCATCCCTGCTGGTAACCGAAGGCGGTGGCTACCGCCTGAACCCGGAAGTGCTGGCTTAAAATCCCAGCCTTTGCCCATCTGGTCGGCTGTATATACGAGAGAAGCCAACCAGATGGGCAGAGCAAGGCTCTGCCAGTGGGTTATGTCTGTCTTTTTGCAAAGCTGGTGAGCGAATTCGCGACCATACCGGGCAAAGCGCACGATGCCAGCAGAGCCGCAGTGACAAACAAAAAATATGTGGGCCAGACGTGATAAACAAAGGCCCCGACAACGCCTCCACCAACAAAGCAGCAGATAATCTGCAAATGCAGTCGTAACCTTTGGGTAATGGTATAGCGGTGTTCTGGCCCGATCTTGTGCCGCCAAGCATCCAGCCAGTCGGCAATTTCCATTCCCAGATCCGTCAGCATGCCGGTAATGTGCGTTGTCCGCACAACTGAGCCTGAAATGCGGGTAACGGTTGCGTTCTGCAAACCCATGAGAAAACAGAGCGTTAACGCAGGAATAAAGCTGTGTGGGCCAAACAGCATAAAAGCGCTGGCCAGCCCCAGTAAGGCGAGCATGACGGCTTCCAGCAGAATACTAAAGGCATAAGCCGCATGCCAGTGCCGCCTGCGCCCACGGTTGACCAAAAATGTGCACACGATGGCCCCCAGAACAAAGCTCCCGCTCAGTTCCATGGCACGAAAGCCATCAAGGAGCTTTCCATCCTGCAAATTCAGAGCCATTGCAGAAGCGTTGCCCGTCATGTTGGCACAGTAATATCCAAAATCCATAAAACCAGCGACATTTATGGCTCCGGCAATCATGGCCAGAGAACTGCCTAACCGCCGGTTGGTGACAAAATTCCGTTTTTCCTGCTCCTGAAAGAGCATGGTTTCTCCTTATTCATTCCCGCAGTGAAGACCGGTTGCAAAATATTTGATTTTTTTGACTTTAATGGCAAATCACCTCTTGCCAAACCCTTCGTGATAGATGTATCAAGCCCTCACAAACCGGGTGCGTAGCTCAGCGGTAGAGCATCGCCTTCACACGGCGGGGGTCACAGGTTCAATCCCTGTCGCACCCACCACGGTTTGCCCTAGTTTTCTGCGGGTTACAGAAAACAATCCACAAAACAATAAGTGTGCTATCGGTTTATATCGGTCCCTATTGGACCATATCGAACCATATTAAGCCACATCAATCCGTGCAAAATCCGTGCACCTTTTTAAGGTGTCCGCTTCGATGTAAACACACGTAATTCGCAAAATTCTGAAACAAATTTGCGCCGCACGCTATATTTCCACGTTTGTTTTTATAAGCTTAGCAACATGATATTGCGAAAATCGAGAATGTTTTTTAAGACTATCTATATGTAGGCTTTAAGCACCAAATGCCCACTTTCTTTGTAAGGACGATTAAACTGTGAACTGGCTGTGCAACAATATCCAAACAGCGTTCTTTTTAGTTCCGAACCAAAATGTTGAAGCTATGGAGTGTTGGAATAAAGTCATGGTCAATGAACCCGCCATGATCTTTAAAGATGGCACGCCCAATCCAATGAATTATCCCGGAGCTGTTTTGGGGGGGGCATGTGAAGACTCGAGCTTTATTTTAGGTGTGCAAAAAAATCGTATTGATATGTGGATAACCCCCTTGGGGAATAAGTTGCCAGAAAATGGGCTGCCCCCCATTTTAACTAATGTTGAAGCCGCTGTTTCGTCTCTTAGGGAAAAATCCAAAATTCTTTCATCGTCCATTTCGTGCAATAGATTCGGGGTAATAACTAATCTCGGGAAAATCTATGATAGTGAGTGGGAATCTGTTGAGCACTTTAACAAAGATATTCTCAAAAATGAGACTGTCCCCAAAAACTCAACAGAAGTGAAATTTAAATACAATGTCCCAGTCAAGGAGGAAATTGACGGAACTTCATTCCGAGTTAACAATATTTTTTCCATGAATAGCTTTAAACAACGGAATGTAAACTTACGAATATCAGATGAAGATTTTTCTTCAAGTTCTTTTTCTGCGCATGAGAATTATGGCATCGGGAAAAATATAGATTTAAATACATCTATATTTAAAGAACCTATATCTACTCCCATTCTTTCTAAGATCATCGATAAATTTATGGATGATATTTTGAAGTATATTTCGGAGAATTGATATATTATGTATTGCGCTCCGCCAGTTAATTATTCAGAAATTCGTAATATTGAAGAAAGCTCTTCTCAATTTTTGAAGGAAAATGTAACTTGTAAACCTCAAGACATTCCAGTTGATTATATGTCTAATTTCAAAAATTGGCTTGCCAATGTTCCTGTGCAAAATGAAAGAGTTCCTAGTATAGAAATTAAATTGCCAAATTCAATTTATTTTCTTGAAAATACAGAAGTGGAGCGGGATAATTTACACCTCCCTGAAAGGGCGGTTTATACTTTTGCGATTGGATCAACTGCAAATTTAATATTTGCTTCATTGTTTATTTATTATTATTTATCAGGAAATAATAAAGGTTCATCTTGGTCATTATTGCTTCTTTTGGTTTCTATGCTGTTTGTTTGGAAATCTATAAATGAGGCAAGGGAATTTAAGGAGAAACACTCTGTCTAGTAATAATAAAATTTCGAGCAATAATGGTCCATGGTCTTCTTTTATAAGGATATCTGAAAAAGGACTAAATTTCTTTTCAGACAATAAGATGTTTGATTCTTATCGAGCATCTTGGGCCTTATTAATAGGGGTATTTTTATCAAAATTTGGTTTTTATTCTGATGAAGATATCAAAAGACCAATAGAATGGGCTGGTGTCTTTTTGATTTATGGAAGTTCTTTTCTTTTGCTTGGTATCGGGTATAAGTGTTTGTTCTTCGGAGGAAAAGTTAATTAGTGATTGTTTGTGGACTTCTGAAACAGTCACTTAATTTTTGAATTCGTGTTGCATATTTTCCTTTTGTAATATTGAAATCTGTTCGCAAGCCAGCACCAGTGGCCGACAAGCTGAGTAAGGCCCCAGAAGGGTGGCATTTGGCCCAGTGTATTCCACCTGCGCCACGCGCTCCTGCCGCAACCGGACGACAAGGTGGCAGGTGCCATGACCGGATAGGTCCAGTTCTAGGCTCATTGGCCCCTTGATCGTAAATGGACCTTGCACTTGCTGGTCCTGCCGCCACTGGAGAACCTCGCCGTCTGGCAGAGTGGCCACGTTGTCTGGCACCCCAGCACATGCAATCAAGTCGGACCGGTTCATGCCCAACAGATCATGCTTGGCTCGCAGAGGTAGGCTGGAGCAGGCGGATGCCAACAGCAGCAGTCCAAAACTTGCGAATTTACGCAAGTTCACAAATCGGTTCATAGATCGTCTTCCTTATCCGCACGGGTTCTGAGCCAGCGCACGGTTGCGGCAAACAGAACAAAGGCGAGGCCAACGGCCCCGCCTCCCAAGATCAGAAAGAACTCGTTATCGGGCGTCATGCGTTCTGGATCGCAGTGTTATCGGCCACGCACTTGGCAATAATCACCTGAATATCCGCATCGGTCGGGCCAGTGCCGGATTTGCTCTGCTCGATTGCGGCAATGATGGTGGCGTAGATTTCCGGCCCGTATTTTTCGGCCAGTTCCACCACTTCCCCCACAACGCCAAGGATCGCGCCAGAAGCGGCGGCAATGCCTTCCATGGTTTCGGCTGTACTCATTTGCTGGTGTCTCCCGTCTTGCAGGCATCCGGGATGGTGTCCGTCTTTACACCTGCCCAGCAGGTCTGGAACGAAAGCAGCGCCGACTGGAGGCCGGAAACACTGGTCTGGGTCAGGGTGTTATTGTTCTGGATGGCCGTCTCCAAAACAGTCAGCTCGTTCACCACGGTCTGGCTGGATTTCTTGACCAGGACTTCTGTTCATCGCTCAGATGCACCCCCGGCACTTTGCCTGCCATCACATCAGGCATGGGGCTTGCGGCCACATGGTAAACGCTGGCCGCGTCAAACACGGTCTGCCGAAGTTTGGCCTGTGGTGTCTCTCCACAGGCTGCCAGGCCAAAGCCCAGAACGCCTACCAGCAGGACCGGCACAACTGGAACCGATGCTTTTACCCGTATTGGCCGGAGCTGATGCGGCCACAGTGTTCAGGGCTGATGCCGTGGCCCCGAACAGGGAGCCAGCAGGCAACGTATCGGCAATAATCCGGACAGCCGCAGGGCCAATGTCCTTGTGGCTGGCCACGGCCTGCATGGCCTTGGCCAGATCGTCCCGCTGGCCGGTCAGGGCGGTAAGCAGTCCGCTGTTGTCGCTCGCCAGCAGGGGCAACACGGCAACCAGCAGGGCGGCACTGGCATCTGATGTGATGACATGGAACCACGTTGCCACCAGCGTGCCCAGGAACAGGCCAAGGGCAAAAAAGGGGGGGGGCTGCCGCAGGTATGCGACAACTTTTTTTAGAGGAGGCATATTGTTTCTTTCTGTTTGGTAAGGTTAGGAAGGGGTTCAGACTATTTCCATGCTGATCTGCGTGAGGCATGGACAAACCGCATTCACGAGGATCACATGAAAAAATATCTGCTTCTGACAATGGGTCTTGCTCTGTCCGCCTGCGCCACTAGCCCCGATAAAATTAAAGCTGAGTATGTGCCTGATACGGCATACGCCAGCCTGTCATGTCAGCAGCTTGGAGAAAGTGAACTGAAGCAGGCCGATACGGTCTCGCAGTTGTACAACAGCCAGAGGCGTGCCCATAAGACTGATACATGGACAGTTCTTGCTGTGGGTGTCCCGCTTTCCGGCATGTTGGATGAAGACAAAAAGGAGCAGTTCGCTCGCGAAAAAGGGAAGCTGGATGCCATCCATCGCGTTCAGGCTACCAAGAGCTGTCCCGGAACTAATAACTCATAACGCACCGACCCACAGATGCCATTCGGCTTGCCGCCTGCGTGTCAGCCCTGGCACGGTGATGAGCTGTCCGTTTTTGTGCATGTGGTCCCACAGCAGAAGCTGCTCTCCAGCCTGCATGTCGTGGCCAGCATTGAGCAGTTTGAGCAGCGTGGACCCGGCGAGGGCCGACAATCCAAGGTTGAAAGCAAAGTCCAGCAACGCTGCCTCCCTGCCGGGGAGCAGCGGAGCATGCACGAGCTGGTGCAGTTCGGGCTGGATGCGCCGGAGCGTGAGCAGCAGCAGAGCGTCTGCCTGCTCCGCCGTAATGGGTGCGGTTCTGGCTGTTACGGCGGCCCCGTTGGCCAGAAAGCGGTTCCCGTAGCCAATGGACAAGTAACCGGCGGGGCAAAGGTAGGGGGCAAGACGCAGCCCCTCGAACTGGCGGCACAGATCTGCCGCCATGCTGATCGGGTCATTCATTCGGTTGTCCGGATATGAATAAAGCCGCACGTGGCAGCCGGGAAGGTGGGCTAGTTTTCTGGGGATAGGGTGGGATTAGTCCATCGGGATGTTAAAACCGCAGGGAACAGCCATTAATATTAATTTTGCACCAATGTATACTTTATTATTACCGTAATTTTCTTCGGTTTTTTACTATGAGATAGATTTGGTACAGTTTTTCCCACAAACATACCCATTGCTGCATTGTCGAGAAGAATGCTACCGGATGATTTGGAAAAACGTACGGATTGAATTTTTCCCTGAGGACCAATCCAAATTTTCATTGTTGTATAGCCTTCAATGCCACTTCTGGCTGCTTCCATAGGATAATATATCTGCTCTGACATCCATAAGTCCAAAGGGGTTTGGGGTTGAGGTTTACTAATTGTTGGTGTCGTTTTTTTGTGGTGATACGCTGGTAATTGCGGATACTCGAGCTTATAAAAATCATTCGAAATTATAACCAAATATTCATAATAAATATCCTGAACTTTTCCATCTGCATTGACGTGTTTTATTTTTTCCAGATTATAAATACTAAGAAATTTTTTCCCCTTAATTTTTGTATGAACTGGACAGCGCGCATCTTTTTCGTCCACTCCGTCTGGTTCTTTGTAGGGCTGATTTACAATAGGGTGGTGGTGTGTTCGCTTATACGCAGGACTATTCGTAACAAGTATTTGCATCTGCTGGCGTATAAACTCTGATGCATGCCGGGAGTGTTGGATGGACTGGCATAATGTACCTGCTTCCAGAACTGCAGATAAATGCTCCGGACGCATAGGATCGGGATTCCAATAGGGAGAACAGGATGTTTCCGAAAAAATAAAACAAAACAATGCCATTTTTATAAATGTTTTATTTCTAAATTTGCATTTCATATCATGACATTCTTTGCGATTATTATTAATTTTGAAAATAAAATTATTAGATTTTTTTATTAACATGCAATCTATATTCCTATTGATTTTAACCTTTCACATTATGAAAATCTTTACTCACTCCTTGTGCCAGAAAATAATCCCCTGCGTCATGGAATGACGATATGTGAAATATGCATTCAATGCTCATATCCCACAACGCTGCGTCAACGGGATGAGCCTTTATCAGTTTGTGGCATGGTATCCACTAAGGCCCAATAAATAACACTTTAGCGGTCTTGATACTCGTTTTGTCGCGCATACCTGGCTCGCCATCTGGCGGGCCGGCTTGGGTTCCACATGTTAATAACAACGCAGAGGCCGGATATAGCCTGAAAAATATGCCAGCATGTCTTTTCAGCTTACAAGATGATCTGTATGGCTAAGGCAGAAGGCGTGCCCATGGTAATCCGGGGTAACGCCTACAATATCGTGCGCTGGTAGCTCAGTTGGTTAGAGCGGGCCGCTCATAACGGCTTGGTCGCGGGTTCAAGTCCTGCCCGGCGCACCATATTTTCATTCGGTTTTTGTATCTGGCACCATGCATCTATTTTCCGTTTTATCGGACTGGCGCTTAAGGCCCACATTCCGCCGGCATTGGACCGGTTCTTTCGCCTCAAAATACCTGTAGCTTGGCTAACCTGTCTCATATCTGAAACAGGTTAGGTTTTTTGCTACAAACATCTGTGAGCACGGCCATATCAACTGTGGCAATTTCTGGGTGCTTCCTGTTCATCAAACGAAATTGGCTGTGGACAGGGGCGGTGTAGCGGCCTGCCCTCCATGTTTCGGGCCGACTGAACACATTCAGAGAGACACACAACATGCGAGAGAGTAATAAGGGGTTATTTTCAATTATAACCTCAGCCTTACTGGCTCTGATCGGGCTTTTCCTGTTTTTTGGTGGGGCAGAACTGCTCTTCCTGGGCGGATCCTGGTTCTATATTCTGGCGGGCGGCGTTATGCTGGCGGCAGCTTTCAGTGGTTTTAAAAACCCAAAGCTTGCCAGCCGCCTGTACGCAGCCCTGCTGCTGGTAGCAACGGTCTGGTCCCTTATTGAAGTTGGCTTCAATATCTGGGGGCTGGAAGTTCGGCTGTTTACGCTCATTGGCCTCGGGGCATGGCTCCTGCTGCCATGGGTCTGGCGTACAGGGGCAGACTGGCTGACCGACAAGCGTGAAGTGCTGGGGGCAGTTGCCGTTTCCACTCTTGTGGTTGTGGCTAGCTGCTTTGCCTCTTACTCCATTAACGGTACGGTACCGGCTGATCGCATGGCCGCACAGGGGCAGACTGATCTTGCTGCCAATGGTGTGGCAGATGCAGACTGGTCAGCTTATGGCCGCACGGTTGGGGGGGACCGCTACTCTCCCATCGGGCAGATCACTCCCGCCAATATCAGCCATCTCAAACGTGCATGGATGACCCGTACGGGCGACGTGCAGCAGGATGGTGAGGGCACCGTTGCCGGGCCTGATCAGGGGCATGAGTTCAATCTGGAGCTGACCCCGATCAAGGTGGGTGACACACTTTACATGTGCACCCCCCATAGTTGGGTGATGGCTGTGGATGCCCTGACAGGGAAGGTCAAGTGGAAGTTTGACCCCAAGCCTGCAACGGCTGATCTGGACAAAAACGTGTATCTGGCCTGCCGTGGTGTTTCCTACTACCACGTCCCGGACGAAATTCAGACCAGCTGCCGCAACCGCATCTACTCCCCTGTGGCAGACGTGCGTATGGTTGCTGTGAATGCCGAAACCGGCCAGCCGTGTGATGATTTCGGCGACCATGGCTTTATCTCCCTGCGCGATTACCTTGGCCACGTGCCGCATGGTTTCCACTTTGTGACATCGCCCCCCATGGTGGCCAAAAACCGCCTGATTACCGGTGGCTGGATTTTTGATAACCAGGCCAATTTTGAACCTTCCGGTGCCATTCGCGCATTCAACGCCACTACAGGTGCCATTGAATGGGCATGGGACGTTGGCCACAACCCCGAAACATGGAAACCCGGCCCGAATGATGTGCTGACGCGTGACACCCCGAATGCCTGGGGCGTTTACACGGCTGACCTTGATCTGGGGCTGGTTTACATTCCTACCGGCAACTCTCCGCCAGACAACTGGGGTGGCTCGCGCCGTCCGTTTGACGATGCCTCTTCCAGCGCCACGGTTGCTCTGGATATTGAAACCGGTGAACGTCGCTGGATTTACCAGACCGTGCACCATGACCTGTGGGATATGGATATTCCTTCCGGCCCATCCATGGTGGACCTGCCCGGCCCGAATGGGGAAAGCATTCCCGCTCTGGTCCAGAGCACCAAGCGTGGGGAATTCTTTGTGCTTGACCGCCGTACGGGCCAGCCTGTTCCCGGTTATCCGGTTGCGGAAAAACCCGTACCCACGGCCGGGCATGTGGCAGATGACCGCGTATCGCCCACCCAGCCATACCCCACGGCCATGCCCTCCCTTACGCCGCCGGATCTGAAAGAATCTGACATGTGGGGCGCAACCCTGCTGGACCAGATGATCTGCCGCATCCAGTACCGTCAGTCTGCTTATGATGGGCAGTTTACGCCGCCACATCTGGGCCAGACCACCATTGTCTATCCCGCGTTCTATGGCGTTGTGGACTGGCAGGGTATTACCATTGACCCGCAGCGCAAGCTTCTGCTGGCCAATGCAAGCTACCTGCCGTTCCGTATCCGTCTGGAAAAACGCCAGACGCTGGAAGGCCCCGGCACCCTGCCGAAATGGGACGGTAAAGGCGAGGAACCCGCTGCCAAAGGCGATGCACTATCTGTTTCACCTGACTATGGCACGCCGTACATTGCCTACACCAACCCCTGGCTGAATCCGCTGCAGATCCCCTGCAAAGGGCCGGTCTGGGGCACACTGACCGCGATTGATCTTGTCACCAAGAAGATCGTCTGGCAGCACCCGGTTGGCACCACGCGGGATACAGGGCCTTTCCGCACCCACAACAACCTGCCACTGCCTACAGGCATGTATAACATTGGCGGGAACATTGTGACCAAAGGCGGCGTGGTGTTCATGGGCGCCACAGCAGATGATTACCTGCGTGGTTTTGACCTCTCCACAGGTCAGGTCATCTGGCAGGACCGTCTGCCAGCAGGTGGTCAGGCAACCCCCATGTCTTATGAGGCAGGCGGCAAGCAGTACGTTGTGATTGCTGCAGGCGGCCACGGGGGCCTTGGTACCCGTAGCGGTGATTACATCATCGCCTACACGATCGATGGCGCACAGGGCTCCAAAGCCCAGTAACGCGCCTTCCATGCGGGGCTCCTGATTTTTCTGGAGCCCCGTTTCTTTTTGAATACGGAAATCCTTCTGATGCGTCTGACAGAAAAGCCGGAGCGGCTGCGCTCTTTGCTTCGCCTCGTCATACCCGGTGTGGTTCTGGTTTATGCGTCTCCCGCTTACGCTGCGGATGTGACACTCGGCATTATTGGCCCGCACGAATATGATCTGCCGGTCGATTTCAAACCCTTTAACGTGCTGGTGCAGTATGGGGATGGAAACGCTGCGGGCAGCACATATAACAGCCTGGGCCAGCGGCAGGCCCGTGGGGGCAGCCATACGTGGGCGGGCATGACCAAATATGTGCATTTCCGCAGTTTTGAAGCCATTCCCCACGTAGGTTTTGCCTTTGAGCTGATCCAGTCCGAGAGTTATTCTCTGGCGAATGGCACGGATTATGGGGGGCTGGGGCCAACCATTGTAGGGCCAGCTGCGTGGTTCAAACCCAATGCACACAGCACCTTTGGCATACAGACCTTTATGCAGACGCCAGAAGGGACCCGTGATGCAACATCACCCCATTACTGGTCCAATATTTCCAGCTTTATATTTGACTATGAGTGGGAACACTTCAGCTTCGATGGGGATGCCGGCACCGTTGTAGGTTCAACAAAACACGTAAAGGGTGCTCATAGTTATTCACCCGGCGTGGTGTTTTACTCCAATTTACGCTTCAGCTGGAAAGCAACTCAAAAACTGGAACCGTTTGTTGCGTTTGACTGGCAGAATGTAACCGGCACATACGACAATTCGGCCAAACGTTACCTTAATGATTCCAATAGCAGGGAAACAACATTGGGGCTGGGGTTGATGTATAACATTTCCAAGCATTTTTCGGTAACTGGCCGTTATTCACACTCCCTCGAGGCGCGCAATACGCCCGAAACCAACGCGTATTATGTGAAGTTTGTCTACCTTTGGTAAAAGAAATGCATAAGCAACATCCCACTCTTTCACGTTGAGGTAAAATTTTCTTTAAATCCTGTTATAATGTGCAGTATCATGCCGACCGGGTTCAGGCCTCACATCTTTGTCGCGCACGCAAAGGATAGTACGGGTTAACTGGTGGAAGACTGCATGAATGGCAACCAGAGCAGGGCAAGAATAGCGGAAGACGATATTCTGCCACACCCGGTGCACGAGAGAACTCCAGCGACAAGCGATACCTGTATCCAGCAGTCATGGGAGCGATGTGCCTCTGCCTATAATCTGGACCCCTCACAGGGGTGGATAGCCGATGTGTTATCCGGGGCAGAATTCAGGCAGGTCAGTGGGCGTTCATCCCTTTTGCTAAAATCTGCCATGGGGGAGATGCGGCGGCTTTTTGAGCTGGTGCAGGGCATGGGTCTTATGGTGCTACTGGCAGACCCGGATGCAACCATTCTGGCCCGCTGTGTGGACGAAACCCATTTGTCAGTCTGCCGCAGGCTCCATTTGCGCAAAGGAGCCATCTGGCATGAATCCGCTGCAGGCACGAATGGTGTTGGCACATGTGTAAAGGAAAAATGTCCTATATTTCTGGGGCAGGGGGAACACTGGCGGTTCTGCTTTTCACTTCTGGCGAGCTATGCCGTTCCGGTTTTTGATGCTCAGGGGCATGTAGCGGGAGCCCTCAATCTGGCCGCCCCCAGTGGAAACAGCACCAGACCCTACGCCGCGCTGGTCATGGATACTCTGCTGCAGTCAGGCCGCCGCATAGAAGAACACCTTTTTCGTGAACATTATGCAGGCCAGAAAATCCTGACCCTTGGTCCAGCTGAGGGATGCTCCTCCCTTCTCGTCGCCCTGAATGGCGATGGAGATGTGACCGGAGCAACACATGCCGCCCGCCTGATGATGGGATGGACGGATGACATGATCAAAGACCACCCCAACCTGCTGACAGAGCTGGAATCAGGTTCCGAAATAAGCCTGCAAAAAGCGGAAGAAAGCGTAGTCAGATCCGCACTAGCGGCCAGCCACGGCAATGTGGCCGCCACAGCTCGTAGTCTGGGTATTAGTCGGGCGACCCTTTACCGCAAAATGAAGGGGCTGCACATTCAGTAGCTCTGTGTGGTGTTCAGTGCTGCCCGCTTGCCTCTACGGGAAAGTCAAAAACAACGACTTTTTCCAGATACGGCGCGGCAAACGCTTTAAAGGCGTCATGCGCAGGATCAAAATAACGTGGATCGGTTACAATTGGGCGCCCAACGTAAAAATTACGGTCTCCCTCGGACCGGAAGGTCACCAGGTAAGCCTGTTCCAAGCCAATATCCGCATTTTCTCCACTGATCTGTGGTCCGGTTTCAATCGAGAGGACTGGCGCTGAACCATCTGAACGACGGGAAAGGTGGCGTAGTGCAATGAAGCGTTTTGTAACCTCATTGCGCTCGGCCTGTGTTGTTTGTGGGTTAAAGCGGAACATAACCATATGCCGCACTAAACCGGGCTTGAAGTCCGGCGCAGTAAAACGGGCTGCGCCGGTTATATGCGCTTCATTACGGATTTGCTGCGCCGCTTTGCTCAACTCTGGCGCGGCCAGAACTGGTCGTGCCAGCATACCGAATGCCGCCAAAGACGCAAAGCAGGCACTCAGCGCCAAGCGCGCTATTCTGCTTTTTAATCTCGTGCGGCACACAGTCATCATAAATTATAGAGCAATCAGGGAGCCGGGTTGGAGTGAACCTGATGGATCGCGTTTATTTTTGCTTCCAATTCAGGAGTAATTACCAGATCCAGAGAACCAAGAATGGTTTCAAGCTGCTCTATGCTGGTTGCGCCAATAATATTGGACGTAACAAACGGCCTACTTGTTACAAAAGCTATAGCCAGTTGCACCGGGTTCAGCCCTTCCTGCCGGGCGAGGTCCATGTAAGCACGGATTGCCTCGTCCACACCGGGTTTTTCGTAACGCTGAGCGCGATTAAAAAGGGTCGTACGCGCACCGGGCGGCCGGGCACCATCCAGGTATTTGCCCGTCAGGTAACCTTGGGCGAGGGGAGAATAGGCCAGAAGCCCCACACGCTCACGCAGAGCCATTTCTGCCAGCCCGATTTCGAACGTACGATTGATCAGGTTGTACGCGTTCTGAATGGATGCAACACGCGGCAGACCGGTTTTGGAAGCCGCCAGAAAACTGGCAACACCCCATGCTGTCTCGTTGGAAAGGCCGACATGGCGGATTTTCCCTTCAGCCACAAGGTCGCCCAGCACGCCCAGTGTTTCCTCCACCGGCACGGAATCATCTGGCGGGAGGTCCTTGAACGTGGTCCCGCCTTCTCCAAACAGGCCAATAGTGCGGTCGGGCCAATGGAGCTGGTACAGGTCAATATAATCTGTGCCCAGGCGGCGTAGGGAACCTTCCAGAGCATAGCGGATCTGGCGGGGGGTCAGGCGCGCCTGCTCACCACCCGGCCGATACCACGGGGATGATGAACGCCCCACAACCTTGCTGGCAATAACCAGTTTTTCGCGTCCGCCCCGGGCTTTAAGCCAGTTGCCGATAATGGTTTCCGTTGCTCCATATGTCTCGGCCCGCGGCGGAATGGCGTAAAGTTCGGCTGTGTCGATAAAATTGATACCCCGTTCCAGCGCCAGATCAAGCTGGGCATGCCCTTCAGCCTGCGTGTTCTGCTGGCCAAAGGTCATTGTACCAAGGCAGAGTTCACTCACCATAATGCCAGTACGGCCAAGTTCGCGTTTGTTCATGTTATGCCTATTGGATAGAGGGTAAAATGATTTTGGCATCATGGAAGATAACATGCGCCAGAACAAGGGGAGGGGAGCATAATGAAAATAAATATTAAAAATTACACAATGAGTAATGAGAATATTATAATAACTTAATGTCCGTGTTGAAATTTGGGATCAGACCAATTACAGTTGCCGTTCTGATTGTAAATATTTTGGAGGAACGCATGCTCACTCTTGAATGTCTTGGCAATGTGAAGTCTCCTGTGCATTTACCAGACTATAACCCGCTGGATATTAAGGCAGGTATTGTTCATTTTGGTGTTGGTAATTTTTTCAGGGCGCATGAAGCATTTTATATTGATAAAATCCTCAAGACAGAACCAGACTGGGGCATTATCGGCGTTGGCCTGACAAAAGGCGACCATTCCAGCAAAAAAGCCGCATTGTTCCATGCGCAGGATTGCCTGTATTCCCTGACTGAATGCGCTCCAAGGGGGGATCGTTCCGTGCGGATCATTGCCGCATTGCGGGATTACCTGCTTGCCCCTCAAAACCCACAAAAAGTGCTGGAGCATTTAAGCAATCCCGATATCCGCATCGTGTCCATGACCATAACTGAAGGTGGTTATAATATTAACGAAACCACCGGCATGTTCGACCTGAGCAATCCGGACGTGCAAAGCGACCTGCAAAACCCCGAAAACCCACAAACCGTTTTTGGGTATGTTGTGGAAGGTCTGCGCCGCCGGCGCGCTGCGGGAACAAAAGCGTTTACCATCATGTCCTGCGACAATCTGCGGCATAATGGCGATGTTGCCCGAAAGGCTTTTCTTGGTTTTGCTCAGGCGCGCGACCCGGAACTGGCCGACTGGATTGCGCGGAATGCCACGTTCCCCAATGCCATGGTGGACCGCATTACCCCAACCGTTACAGCAGATATTGCCAAAGCCCTAAATACTGCCAGCGGGCTGGAAGATGATCTACCTGTGGTGGCGGAGGACTTCCACCAATGGGTGCTGGAAGATAACTTTGCCAATGGACGGCCAGACCTGGCCAAAGCCGGCGTGCAGTTTGTAACCGATGTTACGGATTATGAGCACGTTAAAATCCGCATGCTCAATGCCTCTCATATCATGCTCAGTTTCCCAGCAATTCTGTTGGGTTATGCGCATGTGGATCAGGCGGTAAAAGACGCCGCACTCAAGCAGAACGTGGAAAACTTTTTAACCCGGGATGTTATTCCAACTCTCAAAGCGCCGCCCGGTGTGAGCTTGCAGCATTATATGCAAAGTGTCCTAAGCCGTTTTTCCAACCCCGCCATGGCCGATCAGACCTTGCGTATTGCCAGTGATGGCTGTGCAAAAATTCAGGTTTTCTGGACACAGACAGTCCGCGATCTGCTCCTTGGCCACAAAGACTGCTCCCGCATTGCTTTTGGCATTGCCGCGTATCTGGAAATGCTGCGAGGCATCAATGCGCAGGGGCAGACTTATACAACGTCTGAACCAGCCTACACGGCGGAGCAGGAAGCCCTTGTGCATTCTGATGATTATGCCGCTGGTTTGAAGCTGCCTGCGTTCGATGCATGGAGGGATTTGGAGAGTTCTGCCTTGGATCAGAAGGTCATTGAACTGCGTAAAATTATACGCACTCAGGGTGTTCTGGCGGCTCTGGCAACATTGCCCACGTAACGCCCGCTTAAGCAAAGCCTGTGTGTGCGGTTTAATGCATACACATCAGACTACTGGCGGGCAGAGAGAACCGTTTTTTACGGAATGTTTCCTCTGTTCGCGTTAGCCCTCCAAACGCATAGATAACCTTTTCCCAAGAGTTCCCACATTCGCGTTATACAGTGGAACCGCCTGATTTGCAGGCCGTTGGGGTGGCATGTATCAAATGCCCCTTCATGCCAATCGAAGCCAGAGCAATGCGCTCTCTCCACCACATATAGGGGGTGGACTTTCGGCCTGTCCCCGCAGTGTCGCGTGGCATATGGCTGGCATCACGCTTCAAAAAACAATGAAAACATATCACCCCAAAGGGGCTGTTTGTCTGGAACGTTACAGTGGGAGCGGCAGAAGATGACAGAAACTTACACGCTACGGGACGTAAGCATTGGCATAGACGCGACCGGCACGCGACAGGAAACTGATTCCATGGGCACAATTGATGTGCCTGCCAACCATTACTGGGGGGCGCAGACACAGCGCAGTCTGGTGCATTTTTCCATTGGGCAGGACCGGATGCCCATAGAGCTTTGCCGCGCTTATGGCATTGTTAAAAAAGCTGCAGCACAGGTCAATCTGGCAGATAACCGGCTCCCCAACTGGAAGGCCGCCGCAATTATTCAGGCAGCGGATGAGGTAAGCTCTGGCCTGCTAGATGCCGAGTTCCCGCTTTTTGTCTGGCAGACAGGCTCGGGCACTCAGACAAACATGAATGTGAATGAAGTTATTGCCAACAGAGCCATTCAACTCCTAGGTGGGCAGATTGGCTCCAAAACGCCCGTGCATCCCAATGATGATGTGAATATGGGGCAGTCGAGCAATGATTCATTCCCCACAGTCATGCATGTTGTCACATTGCTTGAAATAGAAAATACCCTTGTCCCGCAGGTAGAGGCGCTTATTGCCAGTATCCGGGCCAAAGCCGATATGTGGAACGCCGTAGTCAAAATGGGTAGAACCCACTTGCAGGATGCCGTGCCCCTAACGGTAGGGCAGGAATGGTCTGGCTGGGCACAGCAACTTGGAACCACGCTGAATACGCTCCGTGCAGCCCGAGCGGATCTGGCTGAACTGGCGGCCGGTGGCACGGCTGTTGGTACGGGCCTGAACGCCCCCAAGGGCTTTGGCAAGGCAATTGCCGAACATATTGCGGTTTTGACCGACAAGCCCTTTGTAACAGCCCCCAATAAATTTTCCGCTCTGGGCGGTCTGGACGCCATGGTGCGCGCATCGGCCGGGCTGCGTGGCCTTGCCGTAGCGTTAATGAAAATTGCCAATGATATGCGGTGGCTCGGTTCCGGTCCGCGGTGTGGGCTGGCAGAACTTAACCTGCCGGAAAATGAACCCGGGTCTTCCATCATGCCCGGCAAGGTTAATCCCACACAATGTGAAGCCCTGATCATGATTGCAACGCAGGTGTTGGGGAATGACGCTACGGTTGCGTTTGCGGGCGCTCAAGGCAATTTTGAGTTAAATGTCATGCGCCCGGTCATTGCCGCAAATGTGTTGCATGCGATCCGCATTCTGGCTGATGGCTGCAAAAACTTCAGAGTCTTTTCCGTTGAAGGAACAACCCTGAACGAACGCAACATCAAACATTACGTGGAAGTCTCGGTGATGCTGGTTACAGCACTCAGCCCCGTTATCGGGTACGACAAAGCATCTGCCATTGCTCACCGGGCTATGGCGCGGAACGAGACACTTAAAGAAGCAGCCTTGGCTTCAGGCGTAAGTGAAACAGTTTTTGATCAGACTGTGGACCCGAGCAAAATGGTCGGGAATGGCCTTGCTGGGGCTTAAAATCTGCTCGTAACAGTAGGTCAAACGGCTTGGCTACCTAAATCACCAAAGCTTGATGCATATCATTGCGGTGTGATCGTGCTGGGGAGCAACTTCGGCCTTGTTGAAAGACAAAACTTCTTGGCGGAAGTGGGAAAGGGAGGTGTAGAGCCTCCCTTTCTTTTTGTGTTCGATGCTTTTTTAACCTGCGATCAGGCTGTTTGCTGGGCACCGTGGAAATCGGCCGATCTGGATTGTTTTTTCTTTTTTTCCAGCATTTCAGTATGCCGGTGCGCTTCGGGCGAAATACGCAGGCATAGGGTCAGCACCCCGGCCAAAAGATAAAGACCAGAAAAGCTCCAGATCACGCCTTCCAGCCCCATCCCGAACCAGGCTTCACAAACGCTGACAACCGCCGGCCCAACCCAGGTGCTAGCACCAGCGCCCAACCCCAGAATGGACAGGGCCGCAGCTTTTTCCTTTGGGCAGATCAGGGGCATCAGGCCGGACATGGGCACAAATGCAGCAACGGTGCCCCCATAAACAAAGCCCGCGATTGCCGCCAGAGTGAAGTTACCGGGGTACCACAATGGCACATAGTAAAAGAGAGGAATGGTCACACAGCAACCAACGCACCCGCCAATGGCAATAACAAACCGGTGGCCAAGCTTGTCAGCCAACATCCCGGCGGCAAGGTTGAACAGAATGTTGCCAAGGAAGATCAGCGAAAGCAGGTCCAGCCACTGCGACTGGGAGAAGTGAAGCTGATCCACAAAAAAAGCGGGCATAATAGCCAGAAAGGCATATTCGGATGATGTGTTAATGGTCCGGATAATGCCGGAAACCAGCGTTTTGGGCTCACGCCACATGATGCTGACAGACCCGAAGAAAACCTGCTTTTTATCGGCATTAGCAGCAACCAGCGGTTTGGAGCCAATGGGCTCATTAACCAGCAGCAGGGCTATCAGACCACCAATAATCACCAGCCCCAAAGAGCACCAGAAAGTCGCCAGCTCCCCTATGTAAGGAATGGTGTAGCGCGCAAACTGTGAGCCAAGAGTTGGCAGGCCCGCAGAAAAGGAAAACCAGAACCAGCCCGCAGCAGAACCCAGCATCCGCGCAGGAGTAGCAGCCGCAATCCAGACCAGAAACCCATACGCAAACAGCGGATAGGCAAACCCACGCAGCGTATAGAACAGCAGGGTCATGGACAGGTTATCCGGCCCTAGCCCCCAAGACAGAAAACCCACTTCCAGCAATGCCCAGAGCAGCAGGCCTGCCCACATGGTACGCCGTGGCCCAAACAGATCGGATAATGGCCCTGCCAACCATGCAGAAAGCATGACGGTAACACCATACGTTGTGAACATAAGGTTCACATCACCCTGACTGTGCCCATGGTGGAGCATGTACGTGTCAAGGTATCCGGCTTCCACGCCATCGCCGACCATAAACAGAAGCAGACCGACAAAACCAAAAAAGAGTGGTTTAGGTATGCCCAAAAAGGCGGCAAGACCACGCGATTGCATGGATGACTGAGGGCTTGTCTCTGGCAAGACGCTCTCTCCTTATATAATTTTTGCAGCCTGCTAAGGTTGAGCTACACCCTAAGGAGCAAGGGAAGCAGGCATGCGTGATGCTGGCCCGGAATATAATTCAACGGGCTATGAAGATACGGGCACGAAAACGAGATCGCGCATCACGGGGACAAAAGCACAGTTGCGTGCTGTTGCAGTAATTTATAACGGCAGCACACTATCGGTTCAAGATATTTTTTATAAATACATATGCAAATAAAGAATATTATTTTCAATAATCATTCAATATGACAATTATAATGAATTATACTATAAGTAAATGTCCATGTTTTTATTGATTAACGTGCGAATGAATTTTTGAAAGTCAAATTGATTTTTTTTTGACATCGCCAAAAAACATAGGAGCAAAAGATAACGCAGCCGTGCCTCCTTCCATCAAAATAAGAGAGGCTGCGGCGTATTTTTTATAATTCAAATAAATAAAAAACAACTACTTTAAATTGTAAGTTTTTTCTTCCAATTTCATTAAATCGGAAACTATTTTATTAATGGGAGTAGCCCAGTCAAATGGTTGTGGCTGCTGGTAGATACGCAGATTACTGTACCACGGCGAATCTGTTCGGCCGGAAAGCCAACGCCAGCACTGGTCAAAACGTGAGAGCATCCATACTGGTTTTCCCAAACCTGCTGCCAGATGCACAACGGATGTATCAACAGAGATCACCATATCCAGATTAGCAATCAGCGCTGCTGTATCATCAAAATTATGCAGAAGATTGGCATGGTTAACCAATTTCATGCCCGCAGGCGGGGCTTTGGCCTGAATGCTTTTTTCTCCAACCTGCAAACTGTAAAACAGAATATTGGGCACCTGTGCCAAGGGGGCCATGCTTTGCAGGTTTATGGACCTACGCTGATCCACAAACTCCACGTAACGAACCTCCCGGTGGGGTGAGCCTGCCCATACCAGACCAATTTTTAGTGTGGGTGACGCGGACATAAAGAACAGGTCTTTATCCAGACGAGCCTTCCAGTCAGCAAGCCTGGCTGGGTCAGGAGTAAGATAACCACTGGCCAGCGGAATTGTATCCAGCGTTGTGCCCAGCAGATATGGCAAACTCCCAACTGAACATTCCAGATCGTGGGGAGGGGCTACCTCATCGACAGTAATAAACAATTGTTCGGGGAATGAGCGCTGCAGAAGGGTCAATAACTCCTTGCGGACTTTGACAATAATGCTTCCGCCCCGTTGGGCTGCATACGGAACAAAGCGTACAAAATGCAGCATATCTCCAAACCCACCTTCCGTGTGGATAAGCAGAGTCTTGCCAACAAAAGACTCTCCATTCCACACCGGGCCTTGCAGGTTATGCTTGCCTATGATGTTGCTGTTCCACCGCCATTCATACGCCTTAAAACCTTTCTGATAATCTCCGTGCGCCAGAAGGGAGAGCGCGTGATTGGTCCGGTTTTGTCCGTTTTCTGGCTCTATCTGAATAGCTGCGTTATGAAAGTTCAAGGCAAGTTCATGCCGCCCTTGGCAATCCAGCGCCACGCCCAGATTACTGAGCGCGAGTGCATGCTGAGGTTGCAGTGTCAGACACTGTTTATAAGCTTCAATGGCACCGCTATAATCTTGCAATTCAAACAGGACATTCCCAAAGTTTGACCACGCATCAGGCATATCCGGTTTAATACGCACGGCACGGGCAAGAAGGGGCTTGGCTGTTTGAAACTCCCCCAACGCACACAGCAGGCCACCATAATTGCTCAGGGCGTAAGCATTGTCCGGGTCCTGTTCTAGCGCCACTTTATACGCGGCAACGGCTTCGTGCATACGATTGGCACGTTGAAGTGCCACAGCATCCATAACTTGAGCATCTGACAAAGCGGATGGTTCAGAAAAAGAATGCTCTGGCATGATCATCCAACCCAGCTTTAATTAAAACCGACACAAACCCTAATGCGCCAGATCACCACGTGATCACAGACATGCACAAGACAGCTCTCTGCAATATGGCTGCACAGGCCTATTGCAGAGGAGAATAGTCAGAGCGGCTTTACAAACCCGACCAGTTTTTCTGCTTCAGCAACAATTGGTTCAGCAATAGCCTGTGCACGCTGTGCACCGTTATGCAGCATTTGCACCAGATGCGTTTCGTCTTGTAAAAGCTGGCTGGTTTTTAGCGCAATCGGGGCAATCTCGTTGACAACCACCTCTGTTAAAGCTGCTTTGAACGGACCAAACCCTTGCCCCTGATGCAAATCCAGAACCTGCTGCACGGTCTTGCCAGACAAAGCCGCGTAAATGGAAACTAGGTTTCTGGCTTCCGGACGGTCTGCCAGACCAGAAGGGTCTTCTGGCAGTACGCCAGTATCCGTTTTGGCACGCCTGATTTTTAACGCAATGGTGTCTGCATCATCGGTCAGCTCAATCCGGCTCTGGGCTGAAGGGTCCGATTTGGACATCTTTTTTGTCCCATCGCGCAGGCTCATGACACGCGCCGCCTCTGGCGGGATAAGCGCTTCTACCTGTGGGAAAAATTCGACGCCATAATCATGGTTAAACTTCTGGGCAATATCATTGGTCAGTTCCAGATGCTGCTTCTGGTCCTCACCCACGGGTACCCGGGTTGCCTTGTAAGCCAGAATGTCGGCAGCCATCAGGTTAGGATAAACATAAAGACCGGCGGAATGGTTTTCCCTGTCTTTACCTGCTTTATCCTTGAACTGCGTCATACGGTTCAGCCAGCCAAGCCGGGCGACACAGTTAAAAATCCACGCCAGACGCGCATGCGCCGAAACAGCGGACTGATTGAACAGAATATGACGCTGGGCATCAATACCGGATGCCAGCAGAATGGCTGCCTGCGTAAGCGTATGTTCGCGCAGTTTGGCGGGCTCCTGCCAAACCGTAATGGCATGCATATCCACAAGGCAGAATACACATTCATGATCAGCCTGCAGGTTAACCCAGTTCCGAATTGCTCCCAGATAGTTGCCAAGCTGAGGAACACCCGAGGGCTGAATGCCAGAAAAAATACGTTGCATACGGAGTTATCGCTACTGTCTGTAAGGAAAAAGAAAAACCATTCGGCACGCTGCATTTTTTTACAAAATACAGAAACAAGGCGACAAAAGTAGATTAGTCCACAAAATGGTTTATGCGTTTTTGCTTTGTGTAAAGTGATATAGCCGCCTGATCAAAACCCATAGTATTGCAGCATTTTTGTAACTAACACCCCATGGACAATCATAGCCGGGAGGGGAGGGGGCTTTCCTGCTGTAAAAAACCCGCTCCACCTTGCCCCTCAAAAGCGGTCCCTTTCAGCAGAATACACCACAAGAGGAAGGAAACGCCCTAAGCACGGCACAATGTACACCAAATATTATGGCGTGTTGTGCGTATGCTCGACCCCAAGCAACTGGATGCGGAAAACCAGAGGGCTATCCGAGGGAATAACCCCCATGGACCGGTGCCCATAACCCAACTCCGGCGGCACATACAGCATCCAGGTATCCCCCACATGCATCAGCGGCAGGGCTTCCATCCAGCCTTGCACCAGACCGTCCAGCGGCATCTGCATATAGGCACCATTGCCATGCTGGTCGGAGCCGTCAAAGATGGAGCCATCGGGCAGACGGCCTTCGTAAATCAGCATCATCACATCCCCTTTACGGGGCTGCTCACCATCCTTGGGGCCAGATTCCAGCACTTTATAAGCCAAGCCATCTTTTAGCACCGTAACGCCCGGTTGCGAGCGCAGCTTTGCCATCTGCTGCGCTGGCGTCAGTTCTGCTTCTTCCGCCTTATGGCCACCGCAGGCGGTGAGCGAAAAGGCCAGGCTGGCCGCAAGTATGCTTGGAACAAGAGAAAATCGACGGGACATGGTACTGATGTGCTCCCTTACAAAATTCAGAAAAAGTGGCGCTTAGAGCGCGCCACCTTTACGGCCGATCTGTGCTCCCAATCTCAGGCGCAGCGCGTTCAGCTTGATAAAGCCCTGAGCGTCTTCCTGATTATAGGCGCCTTCATCGTCCTCAAATGTCACAACGCGGGTATCATACAGGCTGTTGGGGCTTTCACGACCCACACAAATCACATTGCCCTTATACAGCTTCAGCCGCACCCGCCCGGTTACGGAATGCTGGGAGGCATCAATCAGAGCCTGCAGCATACGACGTTCAGGGGAGAACCATAGGCCGTTATACAGAATGGAAGCATAGCGCGGCATCAGGCTATCTTTAAGATGCATGGCTTCACGGTCCAGAGTGATGGACTCAATGCTCCGATGTGCTGTGAGCAGAATTGTGCCGCCCGGCGTTTCGTACACACCGCGGGACTTCATGCCCACAAAGCGGTTTTCCACCAGATCAAGCCGACCGATACCGTTGGCTTTGCCCAGTTCATTCAAACGGGCCAGCAACGTTGCGGGGGAAAGAGCCTCACCATTAATGGCTACCGGGTCACCGCTTACAAAGTCGATGGTAATTTCTGTCGCACGGTCAGGTGCTGCTTCTGGTGCAATGGTCCGCTGGAAAACAATTTCCTCAGGTGCAACAGCCGGATCTTCCAGCATTTTACCTTCGGAGGAAGAATGCAGCAGATTGGCATCAACCGAGAACGGGGCTTCGCCGCGCTTGTCCTTGGCGATGGGGATCTGGTTTTCTTCAGCAAAGGACAGAAGGCGGGTACGGGAGGTCAGGTCCCATTCACGCCAGGGGGCAATAACCGTAATGTCGGGTTTAAGGGCGTAATAAGCCAGTTCAAACCGGACCTGATCATTACCCTTGCCCGTAGCCCCGTGGGCAACGGCATCTGCGCCAACAGCTTCAGCAATTTCAATCTGGCGCTGCGCAATAAGGGGGCGGGCAATAGATGTGCCCAGCAGGTACTGGCCTTCGTACAGGGTGTTGGCACGGAACATCGGGAAGACAAAATCCTTCACGAATGTCTCGCGCAGGTCTTCCACAAAAATTTCCTTAACCCCGAACATCTCGGCTTTTTTGCGGGCGGGTTCCAGCTCCTCGCCCTGCCCAAGATCGGCCGTAAAGGTCACGACTTCGCAGCCATAGGTCTTTTGCAGCCATCTCAGGATAACGGACGTATCAAGCCCGCCCGAGTAAGCCAGAACAACCTTTTTAACGTCTTTTTTGGCGGAAGTCGCGCCCATGCACCAATCTCCTGATCACTCTGAATAACAGGTTTGCCTTTCTCCTATCACCGAGAAAGCCCCGGAGCCAGAGCGCTTTCCTGATGAAGCCGCGTTCTGGCCGGAAAAAAGTATGTTTTTATGCAGATGGCGTGTTTCTTGCTCTCTCGCTCGCCGTTTTCAACTGCCCACAAGCAGCCAGAATATCGCGACCACGCGGCGTGCGAATGGGGGAAGCAAAGCCTGCATCCATCACAATTTGTGCAAACCTGTTCTGCTGTTCGCGCGTGGAGGGGCGGTAGTCGCTGCCCGGCCAGGGGTTAAATGGGATCAGGTTCACCTTGGCAGGGATATCAGAAATCAGCCGGACCAGTTCTCGAGCATCGGCTTCGCTATCGTTTACACCGCGCAGCATAATGTATTCAAAGGTGATGCGGCGCGCATTGCTCGCAGCCGGGTAACGACGGCACGCGGCCAGAACCTCTTCAATCGGGTATTTGCGGTTGAGAGGAACAATTTCATCACGCAGATCGTTCCGCACGGCATGCAGGGAGACCGCAAGGTTGATTCCCAGTTCATCCCCGCAGCGGTCCATAAGCGGCACCACACCGGATGTGGAAAGTGTAATACGCCTGCGGGAAAGGCCAATCCCTTCGCCGTCCATGATAATGCGCATGGCTTTGGCAATGTTTTCGTAGTTATACAGAGGCTCGCCCATCCCCATCAGCACTATGGTTGAGAGCAGGCGAGGGGTGTCCCCCTTGGGGCTTGGCCATTCACCATAGGAATCCCGCGCAGCCATGAACTGGCCCACAATTTCGGCCGCGCCAAGGTTGCGCACCAGCTTTTGGGTGCCGGTATGGCAGAAGGTGCATGACAATGTGCACCCAACCTGAGACGAGATGCACACAGCACCACGGTCTTCACGCCGGTCAGGAATATAAACGGTTTCCGCCTCCTGCCCGTCACGGAAGCGGAAAAGAAACTTCCGGGTCTCATCCTGCGAAGTCTGCACGGTTGTTGGCTCAGGGCGTGCGATAATGAATTTTTCAGCCAGTTTTTGCTGGAGCGGCTTGGCAATGCTGCTCATGAGCGAAAAATCCGTAACACCCTGATGATAAATCCAGTGCCACAACTGCTTGGTCCGGAATGGTTTTTCACCAATTTCGACCAGAATTTCGGTCAGTTCCTCGCGTGACAGGCCAACAATGTCCCGCCGCCCATCTGCC
The DNA here is from genome assembly GCF_002153575.1 of Acetobacter sp. DsW_54. Lineage (NCBI taxonomy): Bacteria > Pseudomonadati > Pseudomonadota > Alphaproteobacteria > Acetobacterales > Acetobacteraceae > Acetobacter > Acetobacter sp. DsW_54. Next base: position 1,807 of record NZ_JOPD01000020.1, on the reverse strand, counting down.
GTAACCGCAGAAGGAGGGCTGAACAGGGCAGCCTTAGCCAGAATGCGCGTACGCTCCTCGGCATTCAGTGCGGTAACAGCAGCGGCATCAGCAGGAATTGAGGCAGAAGGAACGGGAGACGACATGAGGGTATGCACTGTTTCATAAAATGAGGAGAGAAGGGTTCATAACAAAAAAAGAGGCTGACAGATACCAGCCTCTTTCACCAACCGTCATCTGCTCAGAATATGGTGCTTTTCCGCCCCTTACTGGGCGGCAGGCTGGTTCTGGCCTTTAAGGGCATTCTGGAGCCACGAGGCCATTGTCATTTTGGACGTATCCACATTATCCAAGATCATGCCAATGGTTTGCGCGGAATACGCATCAGGCTTTGTATCAGCCGAAATGGGGAAGGACGGACGGGTAATCTCAATGGTCAACGCAGGCGGTGCAGGCTTGTCGTCACCAACGTTCATGGCAGCCGGCGCGGGTGATTCTTCCTGTATATCAGCAACAACCGACAGCTTGGTTGCTTCCGGATTTTGCCCAAAATAGAGGTAAGCGTACGTAGCCGCGGCAGAAAGCACATCCTTGACCGTCTGGCGATACAGATCAGCCGTGCCAGCATTACCCTCCACATGCAGGGTTGCCGGGTCCGCTTTGATCGTCAGCACACCAGCCTGCATATCATCCTGCAGCAGCAACCCATCCTGTTCATAACCGCGCAACAGAACACTCCCGGTTTCCGTCGCCGGGTATGATGCCGCAGATGGATGATAAGCCGGAGCGGCCCAGACATATGAGCTGGAAGCCAAAAGGAAGGCGGCGCCAAACAGTGTCGCTATCTTGCGCATGATTCTGTGTTGCTTCCCTTACAATGGTGAACTGATTTTTGCTTTCTCTCAGAGAATTGTGGCAAAAAAATTGACCATCTGCCATGCAAAAATCGGGAAGCAACCTGAAAATTTAATTTAAGGTTTACACACAGCCGCTGCAGTTTATGCCTTTTCGCTGTGCAGCTATCAGGAATTCCTTATTACCTTCCGGCCCGGTAATGGGACTGAGCTCAATACCCAGCACCTCCCACCCCGGCAAGGAGGACCACCATTCCTGAATGGTGGCGCACACGCTTTCATGCACCAGAGGATCGCGCACAACGCCTTTTGCGCCAATCTGCTCACGCCCGGCTTCAAACTGGGGTTTAATCAACGCTACGGCCCAAGCATTATCCGCCGCCAGACCAAGGGCTGCGGGCAGGACAGTGCGCAAGCCAATAAAGCTGGCATCACACACAATGACTTCCGGCGCGACCGGAATAAGCGTGGTATCCAAGTAACGGGCATTGCACTTTTCCAGCACGCTCACCCGCGGATCGGACCGCAGCTTCCATGCCAGTTGTCCATGCCCGACATCCACAGCATAAACATGCTCAGCACCATGGGTCAGCAGTACATCCGTAAAGCCACCGGTAGAAGCACCAACGTCCAGACACTGGCGCCCGGCCGGGGAAAGACCGAAATGCTCCAGAGCATGCGCCAGCTTGCATCCCCCGCGTGAAACCCATGGATGCTCCTGCCCCTTGAGTTCCAGAGGGGCATCTTCCGCCAACTGGTCTCCCGCTTTGGCGACGCGCTTGGAGCCGCTAAAAACCAGCCCTGCCATAATCAGGGCCTGAGCTTTTGTGCGACTCTCGACCAACCCACGATCGACTAGAATCTGATCAGCGCGACGCCGGGCCATGCCTTCAGGCCGTCCGTTCTTCCGTGAGGTTAACACCCAGTGCGTTAAGGGCGGTAGCGACGATGTGGGGTGCGGAGAGCCCGGCCTC
>NZ_JOPD01000019.1:0-15060 GCF_002153575.1 Acetobacter sp. DsW_54 | reverse complement strand
AGCTCGTCAGGCTCATAACCTGAAGGCCGCAGGTTCAAATCCTGCCCCCGCAACCATCTGAACTTGCAATGCCAACGCATCACGAACCCCAGCCCCGAAACGGGCTGGGGTTTTCGTTTGTCCACTGCCCGACGCCATCGTCAGAATGCCGGCGAGATCGCCACGAACGTCGATCTGGAGGCCCTTGTCGGATGGCGTGAGGATGATCGCCTCGATCAGCGAGCGGATCACCTCGGCTGCCTCCTGGCGTTTCTCGTCCAACTCGGAATGCAGCATGTCGTGCAGGTGCGCGAGCTGCCGGTGGTAGAACTCCGCCATCTGCGGATGGAGCAGGGGCGGGGGCGCCTCGGCGGTCGCGAGGAACTCCGTCAGCTCCGTCTTGCGGGCTTCGAGCTTCGATCCACGTTCCTTGACCGTCGCGATCGAGATCGCCTCGGAAAGATAGAGATCCATCAGGCGCTGGATGTCGCGCTCGACCCGCTTCAGTTCTGTTTTCGCTGCGTCGATGTCGGCCGACGCTTCCATGCGCAGCCGGTTCATCTCGTTGGTGAAGGCCGTGCAGAACTCGGCGAACAGGGCCGGATCCATGAGATGATGACGCAGGGCGTCGAGCACGCGCCGCTCCAGCTCGTCGCGACGCATATTGGTCCGGTTGTCGCAGGTGCCCTTGTTGCGCGCTGTCGAGCAGCCGAGCAATGTGCCGGAGATCATCGAATAGCCGCCACCGCAGCAGCCGCATTTGCTCAGGCCGGAGAACAGGTAGCGGGGACGGCGCTTCTCGCGGAAATGGTCGGGCGATGATGTATCGCGCGTGTCCCGACTGGCGCTGACGCTGGCCTGCCGCGCCTTGACCGCGTCCCACAGGTCTTGATCGACGACCCGCAGTTCCGGCACCTCCTGAATCACCCATTCGGAGTCCGGATTGGGTCGGGCCTGACGTTTGCCGGTGTCGGGATCCTTGATGAAGCGCTGGCGGTTCCACACCAATTTTCCGACATACATCTCGTTATTGAGGATGCCGGTACCGCGTGCCCGGTTGCCGGTGATGGTCGAGAAGCCCCACGCGCCGCTGCCCGGTGCCGGGATGCCTTCATCGTTGAGACGGAAGGCAATCGCGCGCGGTCCCAGTCCAGCCGCGAAGTCGCGGAAGATGCGACGGACCACCTCGGCCTCCACCACGTTGATGGTCCGGTCGCCCCGGATTGGCTCGCCGCTGGCGTCGAGTTTGCGCACCACGTCATAGCCGTAGGCGTTGCCGCCGCCGGACTTGCCCAACTCCACGCGTCCCCGCAGGCCGCGATGCGTCTTCTCGGCCAGATCTTTCAGGAAGAGGGCGTTCATTGTGCCCTTGAGGCCGACATGCAGATGCGAGACTTCTCCCTCGGAAAGGGTGACGATCTGCACGCCAGCATAATTCATGCGCTTGAAGACGCCGGCGATGTCCTCCTGGTCGCGGGACAGGCGGTCCATCGCCTCGGCCAGCACGATCTGGAACCGTCCGCGCTGCGCATCGGCGATTAGAGCCTGAATCCCGGGCCGCATCAGTGAGGCACCCGAGATAGCGTGATCGGTATACTCCTCGACGATGGTCCAGCCCTGTTTCTCCGCGTGGGTGCGGCAGACGCGAAGCTGGTCGGCGATCGAAGCGTCGCGCTGGTTATCGGAGGAATAGCGGGCGTAGAGCGCGACCTTCATGGTGAGGCATCCCTTACGGTCCGGAGCGGCGACGTTGCTCCTGTTGCTGCGACCGGAACCAGTCCCGTGCGGCACGACGGGCCATGAGGCGGACCAGCGCTATCAGGCGCGGGTCGGGGGCATCGGGCTGCAGGATGAGCCGCAACTCAGGCTCAGGCGGCCGATACGCCGGGGCAAGGGACTGTCTGGGTCTGTCCGTCATCGTTGCTCTCTTCCGACCGCATGGCAAGGAAAACAGACACACGATCTGGACAGATGACTGTTATTTCAATGGAAATGCGCAATATGCGAAAGCGTGCTCCTGAGTAATCCAGCGTGCGGAATCGTAGTTATGGGTAGTCCCGGATACAGGCGCGTCGTACAAATACTGGCGTATGACGGTGGTATGAGAGGGGAGGACGAGTCATGAACGATACGGGAGTGCCGTTCTTCCGGCAGGCCGGATGAGCGGACGCGCCACCGACTCTTCGCCCATGGAAGCGCTGGCCGGCCTCGTGGAGCGGGTGACGTTCCACAATGCCGAGAACGGCTTCTGCGTTCTGCGCGTGAAGGTGCGGGGGCAGCGCGATCTGGTCACTGTTGTCGGCCATGCCGCCATGATCTCGGCGGGCGAGTTCGTGCAGATGTCGGGCCGCTGGTTCAACGATCACACCCACGGCCTCCAGTTCAAGGCGGAGTTTCTGAAGGCCAGCCCGCCGACCACGGTCGAGGGGATCGAACGCTATCTTGGTTCTGGCATGATCCGGGGCATTGGTCCCGTCTATGCGAAGAAGCTGGTGAAAGCGTTCGGCGAGGCCGTGTTCGACCTGATCGAGCAGGAGCCCCACCGCCTGCGCGAGGTGACGGGCATCGGCCCCAAGCGGGCCGAACGGATCATCGGTGGCTGGGCGGACCAGAAGGTGATCCGCGAGATCATGCTGTTCCTGCACAGCAACGGCGTCGGCACCTCGCGGGCGGTGCGGATCTTCAAGACCTACGGGCAGGAAGCGGTCCAACAGATCAGCGAAAATCCCTATAGGCTGGCGAAGGATATCCGGGGCATCGGGTTCAAGACCGCCGACCAGATCGCCCGGAAGATGGGCATCGCGCCTGACGCGATGATCCGGGTGAGGGCAGGGATCTCCTACGCGCTCGGCGAGGCCATGGACGAAGGGCATTGCGGCCTGCTGGTCGGGGAACTGCTGACCAGCACCGCCGAACTGCTGGAGGTCGCCACCCCTCTGATCGGGACGGCGCTCGCACTTGAACTGGAAGCGGGCGACGTTATTGCCGACAGCGTGGGCGAGACGGACTGCATCTTCCTTGCTGTTCTCTATCGCGCGGAGCAGAGCATTGCGGAGCGGTTGCGCGCCTGCGCCGTGGGTCGACCGCCCTGGCCGGAGATCGACGCTGAAAAGGCCATGACCTGGGTGGAAACGAAGACCGGGCTTGCGCTCGCGCCCAGCCAGCAGGAGGCGGTGCGCCTTGCCCTGCGCAGCAAGGTGCTGGTGATCACCGGTGGTCCCGGCGTGGGTAAGACCACGCTGGTCAACGCCATCCTGAAAATCGTGACCGCCAAGGGTACGGATGTGCAGCTCTGCGCGCCAACGGGAAGGGCAGCGAAGCGCCTGTCGGAAAGCACGGGACTGGAGGGCAAGACCATCCACCGCCTGCTGGAGACGGATCCGGCCAATGGCAGTTTCAAGCGGGACGATACCAACCCGCTGACCTGCGATCTCCTGGTCGTGGATGAGGCGAGCATGGTCGATGTGCTTCTGATGCGTTCTCTGCTGCGCGCGTTGCCCGACAGCGCGGCCCTGCTGATCGTCGGCGATGTGGACCAGTTGCCGTCGGTGGGACCGGGGCAGGTGCTGGCCGATATCATCGGTTCCAACGCCGTGCCTGTAGTGCGGCTGACCGAGGTGTTCCGCCAGGCGGCACAGAGCCGGATCATCACCAATGCGCACCGGATCAACGAGGGCAGGATGCCCGAACTGAACGCGGAAGAGGGATCGGATTTCTATTTCGTCGAGGCCGCCGAGCCGGAGATCGGGCTGCGCAAACTGCTGGCCGTGGTGAAAGACCGTATCCCGGCGCGGTTCGGGCTGGACCCGGTTCGGGACGTGCAGGTGCTGTGCCCGATGAACCGGGGCGGGCTGGGCGCCCGGTCGCTGAATATCGAATTGCAGCAGGCGCTGAATCCGCCTGGCGAGGTGAAGGTCGAGCGGTTCGGCTGGACCTATGGTCCCGGCGACAAGGTGATGCAGATCGCCAATGATTATGACCGGGACGTCTTCAACGGGGATCTTGGCGTTATCGACAGGATCGATGTGGAAGAGGGCGAACTGACGGTCTCATTCGATGGAGGGGAGGTCGTTTACGGCTTCGGCGAGCTGGATGAACTGGTGCTTGCCTACGCCACGACCATCCACAAGAGCCAGGGATCGGAATATCCGGCCGTGGTGATCCCGCTGGTGACGCAGCATTACGCCATGTTGGCGCGGAACCTGCTCTATACGGGCGTGACACGGGGGAGGAAGCTCGTCGTGCTCGTGGGGCAGAAGAAGGCGCTGGCCATCGCCGTGCGCAATCAGGGCGGGAGGCGGCGGTGGTCGAAGCTCAGGGAGTGGCTGATGGAGTTGCGGGATGCATAAGGGTCTTTCTCGATATCGATACAGGCATTCCGTAGCACTTTTTAAAAGGTAAAAGTGCTACGTGGGCTCAGTTGCTTGAAAGTAGGCAGCGATAGTATGCTTGGAGCGAGAAAAATCGCTGTGTAAAAATAAATATATGGAGAGGGGATTATGATAAAAACAGAATCTAACGATCGTACAATATATGAAATTGCGGCAGATCCACCGGTGATTCAATATTTTGGAATCGTAAATCTTCATGGATACCGTTCTATTTCACTCTCATCAGAAAATGCCGCCACAATTTTGATTGCAAGGAATGGTACGGGAAAGACGACGTTGCTCGGCGCCCTAGACGCGTTTCTACGGTTACAATTGTCTAGACTTCGTAACTTAGAATTCTCGGAAATTAGATGTCGTTTGACGGGGGAAACAGAGGATCTTGTACTATACCACGCAGACGTTATAGATTTTCTTCAGATTCCTGTCGACGGAGATATAGGATTTTTGGCTGGTAGAGCGAATGTTGAACCATCCGCATTGTTTAATTTTATTATAGAAGACTGGGAAGACGGAAATTATCGACAAAGGTATAATTACGATGGAGGTGTGTATTCATCTATAGTAAGCGCTTTTGATTATAATCGTCGTGAAGCTAGTGTCGCTATAGAAAAAGTTCGCCAAATTCTGCTAGAGAGAAACCCAAGGATATTATCTATATATACAGTTTTGAAAAAATGTTTGAAGGGTTGTGAAATTGTCTATTTGCCAACTTATCGGCGAATTGAACTGGCGCTGCGAGGAGATCCGCGTGAGACACAACGACGCAGGAAACGTCCTCGATTTGAAGTGGCGGCTGGGAGTTTATTCACGGGCGAAATTCAATTTGGACTAACCGATATTTCTGAACGTCTATCTGAATTAAATCAGCAGATTATTATAGAGTCAAACGAGGGCTACCGTAAGATTAGTGCTGATATAATTAATGAATTACTCGACGGCTCTTTTGAAGCCGATGCATCTCCTCACTCCGAGGTGCCAGAGCGAGAGGAATTGCGGGTATTTTTTGAAAGACTGGAGAATGGACGGCGTCAAGGGCCTTACCCGCCTATATCTATTCCAAATTTAACAAAAATTTACACAAGGGAAGGTCTTGCAACTTCGTCGAGTAAGTTTCTAAGTTATTTCCTGTCGAAGTTGGCCACCATTATTAGATCAACAAAAGCCGTCGAGCAGCCTGTAGATGACTTTATTATGAATTGTAATAAATATTTATCATCCAATGAGCCGAGTACGGACATTATAACGAGTAAGACTATCTCCGCTGATGGTAAAGTACTACGTCTGAACCGATCTAACTTCAGAGTCCATGTTGAAAGTGTGCCAGGAAACAGGAGAATATCGCTTGATGCGCTTTCATCCGGTGAAAAACAGATGGTTTCATTATTTGCAAAGATGTTTCTGTACCCAAACCGTAAAATTGTACTTATCGACGAGCCCGAGCTTTCTCTTTCAATTGATTGGCAGCGAGAAATATTAGTTGATGTGCTTGGTGCTCCATCATGCGCCCAATTAATTGCAATCACTCACTCACCATTTGTATTTGATAATGATCTTGAACCATTTGCTGGAGCTCTGAAGATAGAAGAGAGCATTCATGAGGTTGCGTCTGATGAATATTCAGAGGACGACATCGATGAATAGTTCTGCTGATTGTAATCCGGAAGAAGGCTTTCTTGAAAGAATGAAGGCTGCCAGAGGTAGTAGTGCAGTCTTGAAGGCTAGATTGCTAGCGCTCCGTTCCAGTTTAGCTAATGTAAAAATTTTTGCAGTAGAGGGTGATGATGATAAGATAATTTATGGTCAATGGCTTCAACGAGTTCGTCCAGACTTGTGTTACGAGCCATTTCCGTGTGGAGGAAAAAAAGAAGCCAGAATGTTAAGTAATTCTCTTTCTAAAGATGTGAGTGGACTTAAAAATGACGTGGTTATTTTAGTGGACAGAGATTATAATGACTTGGATGGTTTCTGCGATTGCGATAATGTTTTTATGACAGAGTTTTATTCTGCGGAAAACTACCTTGTTAACGAAGATGTTTTGGAAATTTTATTAAAAGATATTTTTCCATGTCATGCCCTGCCAGGAGTTAGAAAGGAGATTATTAGTTTATTTAATTCTGATTATTCTAATTTCCTTGAAATTACGACGGATATTAATAGGCGTATTTATATTGCCAGAAAAATTCCTGTGGAAATTACAAGGCGATTACCGAAAAGCTTAGGTCAGATCTCGTCTGTCGAACTCGGAAAAGTCACGGCAATCAACGTATCTGTTGAGGAATTGATTCCCTACGAGCGTGAACCGTTATTTAATGAAATAGAGAGTTTGTGTGCATCTTTTTCTAAGTTGGAACCGAAAACTCGATATAGAGGAAAATTCGCCATTAAATTTTTCATGATATGGTTAGACAAGTTGGCGAATGAATTTTCGACGTGGAGTCTAGGTCTATTCGGTAGCGTTAAACCCGAAGGTGTCGTCAGACGTGCAGAATTAACTCTAAGTACTTTTGCCTCCAAATCGTGTATCCCTAGTAATTTCATACAATTTGTAAATAGGATGGCGTGATGTATCATTTTTTTTATTTAATTACGAGAGCATTGATGGAAATGAACAGCTAATGGCTCCGCCCTCGCGCCGGAAAGGGTTCGCGTCAGCGCGCTGACGCCGCCCGACGGGGTTTCCCCGATCTTCCTGCGCTGCGCTCCGTGCAGATCTGGCGATACCCCTCCCCATCGGTCGCCCTTGCCGTTGCTACCCCGCTGCTCGCCGCGAGGCAGAGGAACAGCGGGGGCTGTTCCTCGCGGAACAAAGGGCAAAGATCATGACCGGCAACACCAACACGGCGACCGATTTCCGCAACACCATTCTCAACGGCGACAGCGTGCAACTGATGCGGGCGCTGCCCCGTAATTCGGTGGACTTCATCCTGACAGACCCGCCTTACCTTGTAAATTATCGGGGCAGGGATGGGCGCAAGGTTCGCAATGACGACAATGCGCGCTGGCTCCGGCCAGCCTTCAACCAGATGCACCGTGTCCTGAAATGGGGCGGGTTTGCCGTTTCGTTCTATGGCTGGAACCGCATCGACCTGTTCGCGGATGCATGGAAAGCGGCGGGGTTCCGCATGGTCGGGCATATCGTCTTTCGCAAGTCCTATTCTTCATCATCCCGGTTTCTTCGGTATGAACACGAAAGCGCCTACCTGCTGGCCAAGGGCAACGTGACACCGCCCGTAAAGCCCATTCCGGACGTGATCGACATGCCGTATTCGGGAAACAAGCTGCACCCGACGCAAAAGCCGGTGGCGGCACTCCTTCCCCTGGTGGAAACCTTCTGCCCGGTGGGTGGGCTGGTTCTGGACCCGTTCGCCGGTTCGGGTTCATCTCTGGTGGCGGCGCAGCATCTTGGGCGTGATTGGCTGGGCATGGAACTGGACCCGGACCACGCAGCCACGGCAACCCGCCGGCTGGCCTGGCACGGGGCGGCGAGGGCGGCGGCTTAAAGCCGCCCCCTTTCTTCGCCTCACCGGACGGACGGAAAATCGCACCGGCCCCGACGGGCCGGCGCGTGCGGCGCTCGCCGGCGGAGCCGGCTCGCGGAGAGTATGGCCGGAAAGGGGACGTTCCTGGCGCGGTAGCTCCAACGCTGCGAGGACAACGCGCCGCGTCCACGGCGCGAGCGGAAGGCGCCGACAGGCGGCGCCTCGGTCATAGTCCGGCGCGCTCCGCGCGCTGTCCTGATCGTGAAAGCAGATCCAGAAAACTCACTTCTATTTCGTAGATATTCCTGAATCGTCGCGGCATGTGTGTGGTGTTTCCTCTGCTGGAAAGGACGCGATCCATGCTGCTCGGTCTCGGTATTGTCCTCGGCTTCGCCGGTATCGGTTTCCTGTGCTGGCTGCTGTTTCTCTGCGCGGTCTATGCCGCCCCTCTGTTCGTGGCGGCGATGGTCTGCACGAAGCTCTACGACCATGGCGTGCTATCCAGCGCGCACGCCACGCTCGCGGGCATCGCCGCCGGGATCATGGTGCTGGCATGCGGCCAGGCGATCCTCGCCTCCTCGCGCGATCCCGCCCTGCGGGGCGCGGTGTCAGCGCTGCTTGCCCTGCCAGCCGCGCTGGCGGGGTTCGGCATGACGCTGGGTTTCAGCGGTGTGGGCGATATGGGCACCATCCCGGCCTACCTTTTCGCGATGTTGGGGGCATTATGCGTGGGTGGGGCCGCGTGGATGCGGCTTTGTGCCATCCAGCCCGCGTAAGTTCCCGGTGGCAGGATGCCAGTCTCGGTCAGGTCCAGAAGGTCAGCGTGGGGCCGTCAGTCCCCGTTGCGCGTGCATGGGCGGATCAGGAGACAGGATAGGGCAGTACCTTTCCTCTTGGGAAAGACGCCCGGACAGACTCCGACCGGAGTGAAACGTCGTCCAGCTTCAGTGCAGAAAACGCATGCCATTCTACTGGCATGACTGGCGGCTTGGTATCAACGTCCCGCCTGTCAATCTGGAAGCGCTGGGAACATGGTACCGGCCAGCGGAGTATCCCGGCGACGGATACAGTTTGATCTGCATGTTGTCGGGAAACGGATATCTCCCTCGCACCCTGCGTCCCAGTCATGGAACACGACGGACAGACCTGTCTCTCCATAGGGCTGACGGCGCCGCACACCATGACCTCAGACAATGGCCGATCTGCCCGAAGACCGGCTTCGCCTCGCCCGGCTATGGCGCAACGGCGGCCCGCAACTTTTTTCCCCTGGGCTTCGCCCATTCCTCGCGACCCAAAAAAATTCCGTGCCGCCGTCCTCCGCGTTGCTCCGGCCCCTGCGGGGTGCGCCGCCGGTCGTCTCCGGGCTGACGATGGCCATCGAGGCCACGATGGTCGCGGCCCGATACAACCAGGAGACAGGACAATGCTCATCGGTTCATTCAAAAAAGTCGGCGAGGGTTACGAAGGCGAAATCGTCACCCTGACGCAGAAAATCCGGGGTATCCGCTTCGTGCCCGAAGCCAGCCGGGCCAGCGACAATGTTCCCAACTTCCGGGTCCAGATCGGCAAACTCGAAGCCGGGGCCGCCTGGATCAAGCACACCACCGACTGGCGCGAATATCTCAGCGTGAAGCTGGACGATCCGACCCTTCCCGGTCCGATCTTCGCCAGCCTCTTCGAAGAGGAAGGTGGCGCCTACAACCTGGTCTGGAGCCGCCAGCGCCCGCGCAACGGGGACTGACCACCCCAGGCCCCTCCGGTTCGCCGGAGGGGCTTTCTTCCTCGCCAGGCCGGTTATGGCTTTCCGTCGGCCGGTGCTGCTTCTGTAACGACAGCGTGGCTTTCGTCCAGCAGCGCGGCGGGCCGCACGCCCAGTGCCTGTGACGCATGCCATAGCGAGAGAAGTGTCACATTCTGGCGTCCGGTCTCGATCCAGCTGATATAGGCGCGGTCCACGCCCATCCGTTCCGCCAAAGCCTCCTGGCTGAGACCGGTGGCGCGTCGTAGGCGCCTCACGTTCGCGCCGAAAAGTCCTCGGATGTCCATCCGCAGGATAGGAACGATTTGTGTATTATCGCGCTACGTATTATAATACACGGACGGTTTCTCTCCCGCCGGAGTGATGTGCCGAGCGCATCACGTAATGCCGGAAAAACCGACATTTCCCGCCCGCGTGGCCTGAATCTTCGTCCCTCTTCCAAATAATCCCTATCTGGTCGGAGATTGTCGGGATCACCCTCCTGAGTCTTTGGGACTACCCGTTTCGGTTTTGCACCGGATACTGGGTCGAATCTATGACATATCGGGGGAGGGGGGCGTGCCGACAATCCGGCCGTGGGATGCCACGCCCCTTCGTCGCGCTCTCGCCGGGCTCGACCCTGCCGGTCTCGCCCAGGAATGGCTGCGACACAATCCGGCCTATCGGCGCGATCATGCCGCAACCATGACGACGGGCAAGGTGGACGCCGAAATATGGCGCACCTTCGCCCGTCGCTGGGGGTTGCGTTTTCCCTGTCGACCCTAATCTCCCCGCCTGGCTTGCTCCCGCTTTCTGGGATCCTGACATCGCGCCCGAGGTCGCCGTGCGTGGTGATGGGGGTGACATTCTGTCCCGTCTCGCGCCATACGCGCGGGCACGACATGATGCTCCGGATGGCATCCATCTCGTGCTGGATAGCGCAGCAGGCCCGCTGCGCCTTTTCATTGTCGTCGATCGGCAGCCCGACGCGCCAGGAACCTGGTTCATCATCGACGACGGACATCTCACGACCCGTCTGGCCAGCGTTGCGCGCTGCGGCCGCCTGCTTGCCGGTCAGACGCCCGGTCCTCTTCCCTCTACGCTGCGCCTGAGCCCCCAGCAGAAACTGCGCCAGATCCGCATGCTCTGCATCGCCGAAGGCCGACGCATGGGCGTGGCGGTCCGACGGATCGCGGCCGGCATCTACGGTGAGCATATCCTGTGCTTGTCCCGCAATGAATGGCGTGCCAGCGCATGGCACCGGGCTTTCTACCGCGATCTCGACGGTGCCGGGTTCTATCTGAACGGCGGCCATATCGCTCTCCTTCAGGGGCTGAAGCAGGGGGGTGACATTTTGGCGGCCTGAACTTTGTCATCCCTCCCCACAGCTCATTCTCCGGCAGCGTCCTCCCATGAGCCGCGACACCCCGCCAGCGGCCCGATCCACCGGGAGCAAGACCCCATGCGTGTTCAGCCGACACTGCCACCGCGCTATCTGCGCACCCCGGATGCGGCCAATTTCGTTGGCCTGTCCATCCGCACGCTCGAAAAACACCGGAGCTGCGGCACCGGTCCGCTCTACCGCCAGCTTGGCGGCCGGATCGTCTACGCCGTCGAAGACCTGTGCGCCTGGGCCGATCTGAACGTCCGGCTGTCCACGGGTGATGGAGGCGGCATTCCCATGCCGTCCGATCCCCGCGCCTATATCATCCGCCTGCAGGCGAAGGCCCGCAAGGCGCAGCGGAGCGCCGGACGATGATGCCGTCTGCCGATAACTGGCGTCAGCCAGATCGCCGCTTTGTGGTCTCCGGGCCTGCCAGTCCGCGTGACATCCGCGACCTGATGGATCGTCCGCTCTTCGCACTCGGGAAAATGCCACGTCATGAGCCGATCCGTCATCGGTCGGGCTACAGCGAGGTTCACGTCATGTCCTCCGGCGACGCCGGGCTGGCGACACTCATGGATGCCGACGTGCTGCTCTGGCTTGCCGGACAGCTCAGGGGCGCGCTGAACGAGGGGCAATGGATTTCCCGCCATGTCCGTTTCACGCCTTGGCGTCTGTTCCAGGACCTCGGCTGGGATGCCGGCGCGCATCAGTACCGCCGTCTGCGTGGCGCACTGACACGTCTCGCGGCCACGACGGTGATGACGAATATCCGCAATGGCCCGGACTGGCGGGAACGGCCGTTCGCCTGGGTCAGTGATGTCCGTATCTCCCGCGACGATGGCGTCGCTCTGACCCTGTCGGACTGGTTCCTCGCCGCTGTCACTGAGCCCACACGCGTGTTGACCGTGCATCCGGCCTATTTCCACATGGGGAGCGGGATCGGACGCTGGCTCTACCGCTTCGCCCGGCGACGTGTCGGACGGCAGAAGGGACGATGGCTGTTCGATTTCACCGAATTGCATGGCCGTTCCGGCACTCTGATGCAACGATATGATTTCGCGCTCGCACTGGGAAAGATCGTTCGGGCGCAATCGCTTCCGGGATATCGTCTCTCCACCTGTCTGCGACATGGCACCGATTATTTGCGGATCGAAGCAACGACGCCGTCCACAGGGCCTGTGGAGAAGCCAGTGGAACCACTCGTTGCCACAACGGTGGAAAAACACGTTGGAACAGATACGGTTGTATCGTTGGGTCGTTCAAAAAACCACTATGTAAACCATTGTTCCGGAAGGAAAAGCGAGAGGCGTAACTTCTTAACTTATAAGTACAATACTATATGTAGTAGTAAGAGGGGTATTTTTCGCGACAATTCTGACTTGTCCAGACAGGCCAAAAAAGAAGCTCGGGAAGCGGTCGCGGATCGCGGGGCAGGTGCGCCATGACCGCCCCGTCTTTCCGGCCGGACGACGCTGCGCTCACCACGGTTGAACTGACCTGGATCGAGAAGCGCATCGAACACTGGGTCCGGTTCGGGCACCCTGTCGAGGATCGCATTCTAGATCGCAGGCGCAGGCTGATGAGCTTCACGCCGGACAGCGTTTTCGCGTTCATCCGCTGGGCCGCGAACGATTTCGGCACCGTGGTGTCCTGCATCGACATCGTGCGCGCCGTGGGGACTCAGGAAACCTGCCAGACGGTGCCCTTTGTGCGCCCCGGCGGCGAGAGCCTGCTGCGCCAGAGCGGCTGGCCAAAGGTGCGTCGGGTGCTGGAGGCCATCGACGGTGTAGAGGCACTGGGGATCGATCCCGCTACTGCCTGTCCCGATCACTGGCGCCATCTGCATCATCGCCTCACGGCAGCGCAGGAACCGCGTCCCTACACGCGCGAACGCCATGTTGCCTGGCTGCGCCGGAGGGCAGTGGCATGACGTATGGTCATTCCCCCATGGGTGATATCTCACCCCGCACCCCCTTCCGCGTGCTGGACCTGTTCGCGGGTGCGGCTGGCGGCTGGACGCTGGGCCTGCACCGGGCGGGCTTCGTCACCGTCGCCGCCTGCGAGATCGTTCCATGGCGGCGCGTGCTCTACGCGGAGAACAATCCCCATGTCCGCCTCTACGACGACGTCCGGACCCTCACCGCAGGGCGACTTGTTTCCGACCTCGGTTTCCTGCCCGATCTCGTCACGGGCAGCCCGCCGTGCCAGGACATCAGCAGCGCCAACACCAGGGGCAAAGGGATCGACGGCGCGCGGTCGGGCCTCTACCGCGAAGCCATCCGCCTGGTCGGAGAATGCCGCCCTCGCTGGTTCGCTTTTGAGAACAGCGCTAACCTCAGAACTCGCGGCGTGGACCGGCTGCTCGATGCGCTGGAGGCGCTCGGCTACGCCTGCGAACCGTGCGTGGTGGGTGCTGGAGATATCGGCGCCTGCCATGTCCGCAAACGGTCCTGGCTCATCGGTTTCGACCCCCGGCAGCTTGCCGACACCGGTCTCGCAGTCGCAACAGGGCGGGATGCGGATGGAAGGCGGAGGGGGCGCGCGGGCGGCGATGAAGGCGTCGGGCCTTTACGATGTGTTCCGCACGGATCGTATGGCGACGCCACGGGCGTCGGATGCCGCGAAGGGTGGTCGGGGCGACGTGCTGGCGCAGATGACGGGGCAGGAGAACCGTCATGCGGGGATGCAGGGAACCCCGACTGCCAACCCTGCGCCAGGGGGCAGCATGTTGCGTCGGTGCAAGGGGCGGATGACATCGGAGCAGGACGATTTCAGCCGTACGCCGACGATCGGGGAAGCGCTGTATTTCGAGGAGCACCAGCCTCCCTGCGGGATGCTGCCCACACCGCTGGCGCCGAACGGGGGCCGCCGGCTCACCGCGCGGGAGATCGAGACGGGCCGTCGGGCGAACGGATCCAAGGCCCAGATCGACACGCCGAACCTGCTGCGGCACGCAGCACTGGAAACACTGCCGACGCCCACGAAGCGGGACAGCCGGATGGACGGTTGGAGCGATGCTTACGACCGCCGCAAATCCCCGACGATGGACGCGGTGATGGATGGAGCGATGACGGGCAGGGCGCCCCCGGATCGCTGGGCGGGAGCACGGACGCTGGCGACGCTGTTACGGAGCCATGGGCTGGCTGGAACAGCGGCCCTGCCGCTCATCTACGGCTGGATGATGGGCTTTCCGCCTGGCTGGCTCGCACGCGCGTTGCGCTCGGCGATGGACGCCGGGCGTCTGCCGCCAGCTTCGCCGTCGAGGCGTTCGGCGACGCGGTCGTCCCGGATATCCCCGAAGCCATAGGCCACGCCATCCTGCGCGTCGAACGCGCGCTCGACGCGGTCTTCGCGCGTGCGTTGTCAGGAGATGTATCATGACCCGGCGCGGCTGGTTCTTCGCCACGTATTTCGCCGTGCTCGGTGTAGGCGCCTCGCTGGCGTTTCATACCGCGCCGCGCTGGGTCTGGAACGAAACGGCCAGCGTGCCGGTCGGGCTGTATCGCATCCAGCCCACCGTCCCGGTCCGCGTCGGCGACATTGTCGCGCTCCGCCTGCCCGAGCGCGAGGCGACGCTGCTGGCGACGCGCGGCTACCTGCCGTTCGGTGTGCCGCTGCTCAAGCCTGTGGCAGCACTGGCGGGGCAGAGTGTCTGTCGCATCGGCGTGCATGTCACCATCGACGGCAAACCTGCCGGTGACGCGAAGACCGTCGATCATCGGGGCCGCAAGCTGCCGGTCTGGCAGGGCTGCCAGCATCTCGGACCGGGGCAGATCTTCGTCATGAACGCCGCCGTGCCGACCAGCCTGGACGGGCGGTATTTCGGTGTCCTGTCGATGGATACCGTCATCGGGTGTGCCGTGCCGGTGCATGTGCGCACAGGCGAGGCCGAATTGCCTCCGCCGCATTTCGATCCCCTTCCGGAACCGGATGATTCCGTGAGGAAGGGACTGCTTCTGGGACCGCCCATAGTGCCCGTGAAACAGAGCGAACCGCCGATCGAATGACGGTCGTAAGGCACACGGATTTTCCATCACCCCTATCATTTCCGAAAGGATTTTTCTCATGAGCCAGATCGGATTTTTC
>NZ_JOPD01000018.1:0-47438 GCF_002153575.1 Acetobacter sp. DsW_54 | reverse complement strand
CCCGCACCGCCGATGGTTTTGCCGGTCGCGTGCGCACTCTGTCGCTGGACGCAGAACTGACCTTCGTGCCAGCGGAAAACAACGGCGCGGAACATGCGCCGGATTATCGCATCCATCTCGGTGACGGAGACACTGGGTCAGAGATCGGTGCCGGTTGGACCCGCACCGGGGAGCGCGCCGGCGAATATATTTCCATCGTCCTGGATGACCCCAGTTTCATGCAGCCGGTCCGGGCCACGCTGTTCCAGGCCGGACGTGGCGGGCGCGAATGGCAACTGGTGTGGAACCGCCCCGCGAAACGTCCGGGAGGCCGGGAATGAGCCTCCGGTTTTTCCTGTCCGCTGGCGTGCTAGCCGTTCTCGCGCTGCCGTTCTCGCCGGCCATTGTTCGGGCGCAGGGTTTCGATGACCTCGTGCGTCAGGCGGCGGAACGGAATGCGATCCCGGCGATGTGGGTACGGGCGGTCCTGCAAGCCGAAAGTGCGGGCGATCCGCATGCGGTGTCCGATGCTGGTGCGATGGGCCTGATGCAGCTCATGCCGGGCACCTGGAAAGATGTCCGGCGCACGCTCAATCTGGGGGTCGATCCCTTCGATCAACATGACAATATCGCGGCCGGTGCAGCCTATCTGCGATGGCTGCACGACCGCTATGGCGATGCGGGTTTTCTCGCTGCCTACAACGCCGGTCCCGGTCGTTATGACGAGCATCTCGCGACCGGTCGGCCACTGCCAAGCGAGACGATTTCCTACGTGGAATTCGTCACACGGCTGATGAAAAAACCATCGTTTGACCTCCATCTTCCCGCTGCCTTTTTGCCCTTTCCGGCTCGTTCCTGGGTGACGGCTGCGCTCTTCGTTTCCGGCCAGCCCGATGCGTTTCGAGCACCCACGGCACGTCATGTCGCTGCTCCCGAAAATCTCTTCGCAGGACATGCCGGGGAGAGGTCCGTCATGGTCCCACTGAAGGGATCGGATCAGGTCCAGTGAGGCGTGAACCCCCCGGAAAGCCAACAGAAAAGGGAGGGCTGGATAAAAAGCCGCACATCGCGGCTCGGTTGGGGTGTCTGTTTTCCGGGGTTTTTGAAGTCTTGTCGCGAGGTGCGTGGATTTTCCGCACCTCGCGACACGATGTCATCTCTTTGATCCGATGCGATCTTTCGCGCGGTGCGGGACATTTTTCATGAACAGGGATGAGGACTTCCGGGTTCGGCCAGGGCGTCTCCGCTCCACCCGCGCCCGGCAGGCGCGGCCCTTTGTGACGCAGGTGCTGGCGTCCGTGCAGCGGGCCGGTGGCAGGGTTTCCCGCTCGGGGAAAATCAGTGCCGGGCGTCGCTCCACCTTCGGGCGGGGCAGGGCCGCCGTCCATGCGGCCAATCGCCTGCTGACCAGCCGCTCGCGGGGCGTCGTCATCAAGGCGCGCGTCGTGCGCCACGCGCCGCGCGCCACACCATTGGCAGCACATCTGCGCTATCTGCGTCGGGAGGGGGTGACGCGGGACGGAGAGGATGCGCGCCTGTTTGGCAAGGACAGCGATAACATCCGCGCTTCGGACTTCGCGGAACGCTGCGATGGGGACCGGCATCATTTCCGTTTCATCGTCTCCCCGGAGGACGCGCCGGAGATGTCGGATCTGCGGGCTTTCGCCCGCGATCTGATGGGCCAGATGGAATCCGATCTTGGGACGAAACTGGACTGGGTTGCTGTCGATCACTGGAACACCGCCCATCCCCATCTGCACGTCATCGTCCGGGGTGTGGCGGAGGATGGGTCCGATCTGGTGATCGCGCGCGATTACATCCGTGAGGGCATGCGTGCCCGTGCCCAGGATCTGGTGACACTGGAACTCGGGCCTCGCACCGATCATGACATCCATCAGGCGGTCGAGCGGCAGGTAAATGCTGACCGCTGGACCCAACTCGACCGACAGCTTCAGAGGGATGCCGGTGAAGATGGCATCATCGCTCTCGGGCGCGCGCCGGGCGAAACGCCGGACGCCTTCGCCACGGTGAAGCTGGGTCGCCTGCGTCGCCTGGAAACCATGGGGCTGGCGCATCAGGTCGGGCCGGATTGCTGGAGGATGGACGAGAGTGCGGAGGCCACATTGCGGGAGATCAGCGAACGCAACGACATCATCAAACGGATCCATCGGGGACTGGCGGAACAGAAGATCGATCGCACCGCGTCGTCCTGGGTGCTGGCGGGTGAGGACACCACCGATCCTGTGATTGGACGACTGGTCGATCGTGGCCTCGATGACGAACTGCGCGGCACGGCTTATGTTGTCATCGATGGAATTGATGGACGCACGCATCATGTCCGTATGCCGGACCTTGAAGCCGCTGGTGACGGAGCAGTCGGCTCCATCGTCGAACTGCGACATTTCATCGATAAACAGGGCCGTGGCCGTGCCGCGCTGGCCGTGCGCTCGGACGTCACGCTGGAGCGGCAGGTGACGGCGGACGGCGCTACCTGGCTCGACCGACAGGCCATCGCGCGGGAGCCTCTTGCGCTGGCCTCCTCCGGGTTCGGCGCCGAGGTCAAGGAGGCGACGGAAAAGCGCACGGAGCATCTGGTGGAGCAGGGTCTGGCCAGCCACGATGGCGGGGGTATTCGATACGCGCGGAACCTGCTCGCCACGCTGCGCCAGCGGGAACTGGAGATGGTAGGACGGAACCTCAGCGGGAAGTCTGGGACACCGTTTCGGCAGAGCGGCCAGGGTGATCCCGTCACAGGCACATATCGGCAGCGTTTCAATCTGGCGTCGGGCCGGTTCGCCATGATCGATGACGGGCTGGGCTTCGAACTGGTGCCATGGTCGCCCTCGCTGGAAAAGCAGCGCGGACGGGAAGTGTCGGGCATCATGCGCGGTGATGGAGGGATCGACTGGTCGTTCGCGCGGAAACGCGGGTTAGGTCTTTGACTGGGATGAGATGTATGTTGGCGGCTTATCACTTCAAAATAATTGCGTCTTAGGGGCGTCGGTATTCGAAGTGATACATTCTAATTGTTTCTTCGTATTTGTGATCGTGGATTGTATTGTCGAGGGTGTCGTCTGACACTCCCATATTGTTATAACTTTCCAGCCTACCTCCTCCAGGAGAGACTTATTGCGTCGGTCGCGAGCGGCGTTTGCTTCAAGTTTGGGCTCCCAAAATTCTAACCGTGATTTGGGTAGCCGGGCGAGTTTGCAATTCGGATCTGAATGGCGGTGCCAGAAGCATCCGTGGACGAAGATGACCGTTTTCCGAGAACGAAAAACAATATCCGGATGTCCCGGAAGGGATTTGTCATGGAGACGATATCGAAA
The DNA here is from genome assembly GCF_002153575.1 of Acetobacter sp. DsW_54. NCBI lineage: Bacteria > Pseudomonadati > Pseudomonadota > Alphaproteobacteria > Acetobacterales > Acetobacteraceae > Acetobacter > Acetobacter sp. DsW_54. The sequence goes on along the minus strand of NZ_JOPD01000018.1, from coordinate 44,130 downwards.
GCCCGCCGCGTGCAAAGCGCGGCGGACGCGAAGCTCGGGTTTCGTATTCTTCCCCTTTACCAAGGCCATTTGGGCGCTTCGTTCCGGAGAGACGTGCTCTTTCACTTTAATCCGTGCCATCGTCCTCTGGACCTGGACCTCGGAAATTCACGGGTGGTTTAAGCTCTTCCGTCTCCGTCTCAAGTGCAACCGTATCATCCTGCCGAAATGCGACCAGCATTTCCTCAAGGAGTTGCTCGTGACTTCGACGCGGTGGCGTGCGCTCCAGCAATTCGCCAATACGACGCTGAATTTCGCTTGGGGAGAGCGCGTCTTCCTGCTTCTCGTCCGTTGTGTCGGCGGCCCATGCTTTGCCGGGATGAATCACGTGCCATGGTGACCGTTTATTTTTTCGGGTTTTATGGGAATCCCCATGTTTGCTCATGCCCCAGCAGACTTTCGTCTCGCTATTCCATAATGGCCAGAAAGTGGAAATGAGATGTCGTTCGGCGACAAGCTGGGCGTTTGTGGCGCATACCAGACGACGGCATTCGAAATCTTTCAGGCGAATAGGAAATAATCCGTCGGGAAGATGATTTTCATGGGCATGCGCGTCAGCCGCTCGAATGGTTTTCGCGTGCTCTTTCAGTCGAGAGGTAAGTTTCGATCCTTGTTCCCGTGGAGTGCTCGCCTCGGGAGTCTCTGGATCAGCCTTTCCCACGTAGATCGGAGTTTCGGTGTGGCTGATGGCTTCATAGAATGGGTGATCGCCATTGTAGTAGATCGCGTAGACACCGGAACCATAGGCGTCTGGCACGGAGGCGAGCGGCAGCCGTGGTTGAGCCAGGAGAGCAAGGGCGACCATTCGGCCGACTGTTTTGGGATCGCCGGGGTCAAACGACGCCTTTGGTAGTTTAACCGTATCGGTGCTCTCGCGAGCGGTGTCTACTTTCTCGGCGAACTTGGTCAGTCCGTTCCGAAGCTTGCGCGTGGCATGAGCGGGCAGATCGGTGGACGCCAGACGAATTAACTCATCAAGGCCGTTTTCCAAGTCGGCTAATACCTTCTCGGGTGAGCTATCATTTGTCCCGAGAGCCGAGTTTGGCTGCTTCAGGCGGCCCGCCGTGCCCCGTCCGCTCGCGCTAGTAGTCTTTTTAACCAAAGTCCCGCAGCCTCTCCGAGCTGCGCTGGAACGGCGTTCCCAAGTTGACGCATGCTCTCGGTCCATGATCGCGGAAAAACATACGAGTCGGGAAGCCCCACAAGGCGTGCCGCCTCGCGAGTGGTGAAATAACGGACCCCACCATCATCGAGCACCGCCATGTTTTCGCCGCCGGGAACGCCATGATCGCCCGCTTTTAGGGCCTTGGCGGGGAGATCCAGAGGACTGCCGGTGTGTCCAGGGTAAACACGCGCACCTGGCTGATAGACGTGGTTACTCTCGCCGTTGGGCTCTCCGAGACCGAGCAGAGCGTCACGTACCGTAACCCATGGAAGCCCGATAGGTTCGACGTTCGATGCTTTGAGACGAGCCACGCGCGCCGCGTCAACCCCAGTCACGGGAGCGGTCTTCGTTGGGAGGCTATGTCGGGACCAGTACGTTCCCGTTACATATTGCTCCCAAAGCAGCCGATCTCGCGAATGAGTCGGAGACATGGGTTCGGGATTGATGCCAAGACGCGAGGCGATGCCAAAAATAAGGACGCGATGACGTATCTGCGGCGCGCCGTAATCAGCCGCGTTCACGACCTGCACCAAAACCTGATAATCCCCAAGGCGATCGATCTGTAGGAGGCGCTGAAGATGCCCGGCGTAAGTCTCGTTTTCCCGGCGCGTCATGCGCGGATGACGGAGGTGTGACGCGATCCATTCCAAATAGCTCTGGAACTTGGGGCCAGCGAGATTGCGGACGTTCTCGAACAAAAAAGCATCAGGTCGGGTTTCCCGTACCGCGCGAATGGCTTCCGGCCACATGTCGCGATCATCCTCGTGGCCGCGCTTCTTGCCACCGATGCCGAAAGGCTGGCACGGTGGGCCACCAGAAACCACCCTAAGCTTACCCGCGAGGGGTGACCAATCAATGTCTCGGACGTCGGTCTCGCCGCTAATCGGCCATTGCGCCACATGTTTGATGCGTCGCCGCTTATTATGCAGCAGGGTCGCAACAGCCTCGTTATTCCATTCCGCGAGGAGCGCGTGCTCGAAACCGGCGCGGGACATGCCGAGAGCGAGGCCGCCACATCCACAGAATAACTCCGCGCTAAGCATTGGTCTCTCCAAGGGCCAATGGGAGAAGGGGGCCGCCGTTTTCCTGCTCGATAAGTCGCTCACATGCTCGCCGCACAAGCCAAGCGGTCGTCATTCCATACTTGCGCGCGATGCGTGCCATTTCCGCGTGTTGCTGCTTGGTCAGGGTGGCGGTGACCCGATGCGCGTCTTTTCCGTCCTTGCCCATCACATGCTCCGATTCTATCCGCGGCTATCCGCATCTCCTCAATGTTTGGCTTCTCAACGCTCAAATCGCAACCAGAGATTTGAATGATCTCTTTAAAATTTTCATTAGAACATATAGAGAACATGATCAACGTTGGAAGCGGGTCTGGCTATGACGCGGCCTATACCGCACTCAAAGTGATTGTTCTGGATATGGATACCGAGCGGGATCCCGGTTTCGGTAGATCGCGAATTGCGGCATCGGATCAGAGCGTCGAGAACTCGTCACTCAGCAAGCCGTGCCGAATGTGCAGATTGTTCACCGCGTCGATCACACCGTCGAGCTTCCTCTGCTCTTCCGTGTCTTGCTGATCGACAGTGTCGTTAGACCAGAGCAGGTTCCGTGGGCCAGTCATGGCGCGACTCCTTCCGAGGGATATTCCGCGTATGATGGATGGGGTTGTCTGTAGCCCGCAATGCGCAAGTATTTTTTCGCTTCTGCCCGCCACAGTACGACGACCATCGGATCCTGATTGCGTCCCGGAAAATCCCGGTTCTTCGCTGTCTCCCATAACAAGGGGAGGACACGATGGATCAGCCGGGAACACGTATCCAGTGGGGGCAGGTGCTCGTGGTCCTGTCCATGATCGTGCTGTCCTGGTGGACGGCCACACAATGGACGGCCTGGGAACTGGCGTTCCAGCCGGAACTCGGCCGGCCGTGGTTCACGGTCCTGCATCGCTGGCCGGTCTATGCCCCGCCGCTGTTTTTCTGGTGGTGGTACGAGTTCGACGCCTACGCCCCGGCGGTCTTCGCACGCGGCGCCTGGATCGCGGGTTCCGGCGGGGTTCTGGCCTTCGCAGCCGCCGTGGCTCTGTCTGTTCATCGTGCCCGTGAGGCGAAGCGCGCCGCGACCTATGGCTCTGCCCGCTGGGCCGAAGATGCTGAAATCCGCGCGGCGGGGCTGCTGGGCGAAGATGGCGTTGTGCTGGGGAAATACCGCCGGGCCTATCTCCGGCATGATGGCCCCGAGCACGTTCTGACCTTCGCGCCGACGCGCACCGGCAAGGGTGTGGGCATGGTGATTCCCACGCTCCTGACCTGGCCGGGTTCGGCCATCATCCATGACATCAAGGGCGAGAACTGGCAGATCACCGCCGGTTTCCGGAATCGCTTCGGGCGGGTGCTGCTGTTCGATCCAACCAACCCGGCGTCCTCGGCCTACAACCCCCTGCTGGAGGTCCGGCGTGGGGCGTCAGAGGTCCGCGACGTGCAGAACATCGCCGATATTCTGGTCGATCCCGAAGGATCGCTGGAACGGCGCAACCACTGGGAAAAGACCTCCCATGCCCTGCTGGTCGGGGCGATCCTGCATGTGCTCTATGCCGAGGACGATAAAACCCTCGCCGGGGTGGCGAAATTCCTCTCCGACCCCAAGCGGTCGATCGAGGCGACCCTGTCGGCCATGATGCGGACATCGCATCTCGGGGAGGCGGGGCCACACCCCGTCGTGGCGTCCGCCGCGCGGGAACTGCTCAACAAATCGGACAACGAGCGCTCCGGCGTGCTCTCCACTGCCATGTCGTTTCTTGGCCTCTATCGCGATCCGGTAGTGGCGACAGTAACCAGTCGATGCGAATGGCGGATCAGTGACCTGCTGGAGGGTGACCGGCCTGTCTCGCTGTATTTCGTCATCCCGCCCTCGGATATCAGCCGCACTAAGCCGCTGATCCGTCTGATCCTCAACCAGATCGGGCGGCGGCTGACGGAGGATTTATCCGGCCGCGCGGGACGGCGTCGCCTGCTGCTGATGCTGGATGAATTTCCTGCCCTTGGCCGGCTGGATTTCTTCGAGAGCGCGCTGGCCTTCATGGCGGGCTACGGGATCAAGGCGTTCCTGATCGCACAGTCCCTCAACCAGATCGATAAGGCGTACGGCCAGAACAACAGTATTCTCGACAACTGTCATGTCCGGGTGAGTTTCGCCACCAACGACGAACGGACCGCGAAGCGCGTGTCCGACGGGCTGGGGGTAGCCACTGAGATCCGCTCGCAGAAGAACTATGCCGGGCACCGGCTGTCGCCTTGGCTGGGGCATCTCATGGTTTCGCGTCAGGAAAGCGTGCGACCCCTGATGACGGTGGGTGAGGTGATGCAGCTTCCGGCGCGGGATGAGGTGGTCATGGTGGCAGGCTGTCCGCCGATCCGCGTGCGGAAGGCGCGGTATTTCCGGGACCGACGCTTCGTCGAGCGCGTTCTGCCGCCGCCGGATCCCACGCAATTGCCACGGCCCGTGCGACCTGATGACTGGAGTGGCCGCCCGTCTCCTGTCACTCCGCCACCGGAGCAGCAGATGTCGGCGGCGGAGCCTGACAGGCCCGATGATGCCGATAGCGATGAAGCGCTCGGCACGGGGCGGAAGTGGTCGCGCGAGCATGATCCGGCGGAGACCGGCAAACGCAAGCGGCGTGCAGCACCGGACCTTTTTGGCGAGGAGCCTTCGCCGATCCGGAAGCACGGGATCGCGCCAACCTGACACGGATTGCCCGGCAGGCTGGGCTCGACCGTGGCAATGACCTTGGGTTGTGAGGGTGCAATGAGAACATCCCCGAAGAAGGTACGGCTGTCGGTCTATCTGGAGCCGAAACTGCTGGATGCCCTGACCGCGCACGCTACGCGGCGCGATCTCTCCCTGTCCGTGGTAGCGGAAGCCGCCATTGCGTCCTTTCTGTCACCCGATGCCGACGAGCGACGGGAAGCGTCGATGAGCCGCAGGTTAGACCGCCTTGACCGGCAGGTCGCCCGCATGGAGCGCGATCTTGGGATCAGCCTTGAGACGCTGGCTTTGTTCATCCGCTACTGGATGACGGTCAGCCCGCCCTTGCCGGAACCAGCAGCCGCTGCCGCGCGGGCGCAGGGGGTGGAACGCTACGAGGCGTTTGTGGCGGCTCTCGGTCGACGACTCAGCCGGGGGCCGGTCTTTCGGCAGGAAATTCCCGACGATGTGCCTCCAGCGCCAGAAACCTGATCCCGCAATTCGTAAGTAAAAACCGCATCCGGTACGATCCTGTACTATGGCTGGAAAATACTGTTGAAATCGGGAGAAAACAGCACTCTCTAATTGTCCCCGTCGTCGTCCGGAGAGGCCGGATGGCCCGCAGAGACGGGGATTTCCATGGCGGTCACATCGATTGACAGTGGTGCGCGCCAGCGTGGCATGTCCATGCTGCGCACGGCGATGGGACCGGCTATTGCCCGGCACCTCGCTGATCCTGCCATTGTCGAGGTGATGCTCAATCCCGATGGGCGGCTGTGGATTGACCGTCTGTCCGAGGGGCTGGGTGATACCGGGGAGACGATCACATCGGCTGATGCCGAACGCATTGTACGGCTGGTGGCGCACCATGTCGGGGCAGAGGTCCACGAGGCAGCCCCACGCGTGTCGGCGGAATTGCCGACCGGTGAGCGGTTCGAGGGTTTGCTCCCACCCGTAGTGACGGCCCCGAGTTTTGCGATCCGCAAGCCCGCTGTCGCGCTGTTCACCCTCGATGATTATGTCGAAGCCGGGATCATGGCAGCAGGCCAGGCGGCATATCTTCGCCAGGCAGTTGCAGACCGGAAAAACATCCTGGTCGCGGGTGGCACATCCACGGGCAAGACCACGCTGGTCAACGCCCTGCTGGCCGAAGTCGCGAAAACTGACGATCGCGTCGTGCTGATTGAGGATACGCGCGAACTACAATGCCGCGCACCCAATCTCGTGTCGCTCCGCACCCGTGATGGCGTCGCCACGCTATCCGAACTGGTGCGCTCGGCCCTGCGCCTGCGGCCTGACCGTATTCCCATTGGCGAGGTGCGCGGCCCCGAGGCGCTCGACCTCCTCAAGGCGTGGGGCACCGGCCATCCCGGCGGGATCGGCACACTTCACGCCGGCACCGCCATCGGTGCCCTGCATCGCATGGAGCAACTGATTCAGGAAATCGTCGTCACAGTGCCCCGTGCGCTGATCGCCGAGACCATCGACGTCATCGCCGTGCTGTCCGGACGTGGTACGGCCCGTCGCCTGTCCGAACTGGCTGAAGTCGACGGCCTGGATCCCGTGACGGGAGCCTATCGCATCCGGCCAGTCAGCTTGCCCTCTTCCAAAACATCAAGATCTGCCAATGGAGAGTCATCATGAGGCCGCCTTCACGTCTGCGCGCTGTTGCACGTCCTGATCGGCATGTGCCGGATATTCGCATGTTCGGAGCGTCCACGCTTCTGTCGCTAGTTTTTGTGTCGTCAGCCTGGGCGTCCGGCTCCGGCATGCCGTGGGAAAACCCGCTCAACGAAATCCTGGAATCCGTGCAGGGACCAGTGGCCAAGATCGTCTCTGTGATCATCATCACCGTGACCGGTCTGACCCTGGCCTTCGGGGAAACATCCGGCGGGTTCCGTCGCCTGATCCAGATTGTCTTTGGGCTCAGCATCGCTTTTGCCGCCAGCTCGTTTTTTCTGTCCTTCTTCTCCTTCTCGGGCGGGGCGCTGATCTGATGGCGGGCTATGACGATGATGCGGTGCCGGGCTTTCATGTCCCGGTCCATCGTTCCCTGACCGACGCGATCCTTCTGGGTGGGGCACCCCGCGCGGTCGCCATCGCCAACGGCACGCTGGCGGCTGCGATCGCGCTGGGTCTGCGCCTGTGGCTGATCGGCGCGGCATTCTGGATCGTGGGACATACACTCGCGGTCTGGGGCGCCAGGCACGATCCGTTCTTCATTGAGGTTGGACGGCGGCATCTCCGCTATCCCGCCTGGCTGCGGGCATAGGGAGACCGGCCATGATGTCCCTTGGCGAATACCGCAATAGACATTCCCTCCTGTCCGACTTCCTGCCCTGGGCGGCACTGGTCGGGGATGGTGTCGTCCTGAACAAGGACGGTTCCTTCCAGCGCACGGCAAAAATTCGTGGCCCTGATCTGGACAGTGCGACACCGGCCGAACTGGTCGGCGTGACCGGGCGGCTGAACAACGCCCTGCGTCGTCTTGGTTCAGGTTGGGCTGTGTTCGTGGAAGCGCAGCGTGTGCCGGCGACCCTCTATCCCAACAGCGATTTTCCCGATGCGGCCAGTCAGATGGTCGATCTGGAACGCCGGGAGCAGTTCGAGGATGAGGGTGCGCATTTTGAGAGCCGGTATTTCCTCACCCTGGTCTGGTTGCCGCCTGCGGAGTCTTCTGACCGGGCTGCCCGGTTTCTGTATGAGGGCAGGGAGCATGACGGACCCGATCCACATGGCATGCTCCATGCCTTCATCGATCGCAGCGACCGGCTTCTTGCCCTGCTGGACGGATTCATGCCCGAGGCGGCATGGCTGAACGATGGCGAAACGCTGACGTATCTCCATTCCACCATTTCGACACGGAACCAGCGCGTCAGGGTGCCGGAAATCCCCATGCATCTCGACGCCCTGCTGGTGGATCAGCCGCTCTCGGGCGGTCTGGAACCGAAACTCGGGGATGCGTACCTGAAAACCCTGACGATCACTGGGTTTCCCAGCCGGACCTTCCCCGGCATTCTCGATGATCTGAACCGGCTGGCGATGCCTTATCGCTGGTCGACGCGTGCCATCCTGCTGGACAAGACCGATGCGACGAAAGTGCTGACGAAGATCCGGCGTCAGTGGTTTGCAAAGCGCAAGAGCATTGCGGCCATTGTCCGCGAAGTCATGACCAACGAGGCATCGGTTCTGGTGGACAGTGATGCCGCCAACAAGGCGGCAGATGCTGATATCGCGTTGCAGTCGCTCGGTGCTGATGATGTCGGGCAGGCCTATATTACCGCGACCGTGACGGTCTGGGACAGCAGCGCCAACATTGCGACCGAAAAACTCCGTCTTGTGGAAAAGATTATCCAGGGGCGCGACTTTACCTGCATGACGGAAAGCCTGAACGCCGTGGAGGCATGGCTTGGGAGCTTGCCCGGCCATGTTTACGCTAATGTGCGCCAGCCGCCGGTCTCGACCCTAAATCTCGCACATATGATCCCGCTCTCCGCGGTGTGGGCGGGACCGGACCAGGACGTGCATTTCAAGGCGGCGCCGCTGTTCTACGGAAAAACGGCAGGGGCGACACCATTCCGGTTCTCGCTCCATGCCAGTGATGTCGGTCATACCTTGATCCCGGGACCGACGGGGGCGGGTAAGTCGGTGCTGCTGGCGCTGATGGCGTTGCAGTTCCGCCGCTATCAGGGCGCGCAGATATTTGCCTTCGATTTCGGCGGCTCCATGCGCGCCGCTGCGTTGAGCATGGGCGGAGACTGGCACGATCTCGGGGGTGGCCTGACGGATGACGACGCCTCGGGTGTGGACGGTTTTCCCGGTGTTTCACTCCAGCCACTGGCGTGGATCGATGATGCCGACGAGCGCAAATGGGCCAGCGAATGGCTGGGACAGATCATGGTCACTGAAGGGATCGCGCTGACGCCAGACGTCAAAGCATACCTCTGGTCGGCCCTGAATTCCCTGGCGTCATCGCCGGTTCAGGAGCGGACCCTGTCCGGTCTGGTGGCACTGCTCCAGTCCAATGCTCTGAAGCAGGCGCTGGCCCCCTACTGTCTGGGTGGTCCCTATGGTCGCCTGCTGGATGCGGATACCGAACGGCTGGGTGATGCCGATGTGGTGGTGTTCGAGACCGAGGGGCTGATTGGTTCCGGCGCGGCATCATCCGTTCTGTCCTATCTGTTCCACCGCATCGAGGGACGCCTGGACGGTCGTCCGACCCTGCTTGTGATCGACGAGGGCTGGCTCGTTCTGGATGACAGGAATTTCGCTGGCCAGTTGCGTGAGTGGCTGAAAACCCTGCGCAAGAAGAACGCCAGCGTCATCTTCGCTACGCAGTCCCTGTCGGATATCGCCAATTCACCCATCGCCCCGGCCGTGGTGGAAAGCTGCCCGACGCGGATCTTTCTGCCCAACGAACGTGCCATCGAGCCGCAGATTATGACCATCTATCGCGACTTCGGTCTGAACGACCGCCAGATTGCCATCATCGCGCGGGCTGCCTCGAAGCGGGAGTATTACTGCCAGACCCAGCGTGGCAACCGGCTGTTTGAACTCGGCCTCGGTCCGGTGGCGCTGGCGTTGTGTGCGGCCTCCGGCAAGGACGATCACCGGTTGATTGATGCCGTGCTCGCGAAGCACGGGCGGGACGGTTTTCTCCCCGCCTGGTTCGAGGCGCGCGGCGTGTCATGGGCGGCCGATCTTCTACGTGACGATCGCGGATCGGAGGGCGGGCCATGACAGCAAAATCTTTCCGGCCTTCGGCTGAATTTTTCGGTCGCGCGAGCGAAAAACATTTCCGCCGGAGTGTCCTTCTCACTTCTGCAATGCTGGCGGTCGGTGGGACGTTCTCTCCCTTGCGTCCGGCGCACGCGCAATGGGCAGTCTATGACGGGGCGAACCATGTCCAGAACGTGCTGATCGCGGCCCGCACGCTCCAGCAGATCGACAACCAGATCACCTTTCTCGCCAATCAGGCCCAGATGCTGGTCAACCAGGGACGCAATCTGGCGAGCCTGCCGCTGTCCACCTTGTCGACGCTGCAATCAACGATTTCCCAGACGACGGCCTTGCTCGCGCAGGCGCAGAACATCGCCTACAGTGTGCAGTCGGTCGAGCAGCAATACCAGCAGGCTTACACGTCCGTCTCGTCGGGCATGTCCGACAGCGCCCTGTTCAGTCAGGCGCAGACGCGGTGGCAGAATTCCGTGGGTGGGTTTGAGGATGCCTTGAAGCTGCAGGCGCGGGTGGTGGGCAACATCCCCAGTGACAGTTCGGCCATGAGCCAGCTTGTGTCTTCCAGCCAGACCTCCACCGGGGCGTTGCAGGCGGCACAGGCTGGAAACCAGCTTCTGGCTCTGCAATCCCGCCAGTTGTCCGACATCCAGGCGGAACTCGCCGCCAACGGCCGCGCCACCGCCCTGCAACAGGCGCGGGATGCCGCGACGGAAGCGGAAAGCGAGGCGCAGTATCAGCATTTCTCCCAGCATGACGCCTATGTGCCCGGCACGGTGTCCATGTTTGGCAGCAGCGGGAACTGAAGGTCATGGCAATGGGCGACGTTGGCGTTATCGATAGTTTCCTGAACACTTTCACGACCACCATCGATACCGGGTTCGGTCTGGTGAAGGGCAACGTGATCTCGCTGGCCGGAACGCTGTCTGTGCTGGATATCGCACTGGCCGGGCTGTTCTGGGCCTGGGCTGCGGATGAGGACATCATCCAGCGTTTGGTGAAGAAGACGCTTTATATCGGATTTTTTGCTTTTTTGATCAATGATTTTGACCATCTGTCGAAGGTGATGTTCGACAGTTTTGCTCAGCTTGGTCTGAGGGCAGGGGGCGGAACGCTGGCGCTTTCGGATTTCCTGCGTCCCGGTCGTCTGGCGTCAACCGGCTTCGATGCGGCCCAGCCACTTCTGGACTCTGTACATAATCTTCTCGGCCCGGTCGCCTTCTTTACGAATTTCATCCAGATCTTCGTGCTCTGTCTGTCCTGGCTGATCGTGCTGGCGGCGTTCTTTATTCTGGCCGTGCAGCTTTTTGTCGCCCTGATCGAATTCAAGCTGACCACGCTGGCAGGATTCGTGCTGATCCCCTTCGCCCTGTTCAATCGCACCGCCTTTCTGGCCGAGAAGGTGCTAGGAAATGTCGTGTCCTCGGGCGTGAAGATCATGGTGCTGGCGGTCATTTCCGCCATCGCTTCGGTGCTCTTCAAGCAGTTTACGACGTCCTACGGCGATGCTGTTCCCACGGTCGGACAGGCTACCTCAGTGGTGCTGGCCTCGCTCGCGATTGTTGGGCTCTCCATTTTTGGCGGCAGCATTGCCAATGGGCTTATCTCCGGCGCACCCCAGCTTGGAGCAGGGGCCGCCGTTGGCACTGGTATGGCGGTGGGCGCGATGGGCGCTGCGGCGGTCGCCGGTGTGGGAGCCGTCGCTTCTGGCGGTGCCGCAGCCGTTGGCGCGACCGCCGCTGCTGCACGTGGCGGGGCTGCGATCGCCGGGGCCGCCACGTCAGCCTATTCGGCCGGAGCCGCTGGCGGCGCGGGCAGCATGGCCGCCGGCATCGGAGGCATGGGCCGGGCTGTCGGCGGGAATATCGCGAATGCGGCAAAAGGGGCGGCCTCGCGTGCAGGCACATCTCTCAAGGAAAGCTACGCCGCCGGCGGTCGATGGGCCGCGCGCGGGATGGGGGGCGACAGTCCAACGGGCGATGGCGGTGACGGCAGTTCATCTGGTGGTGGTGGTGACCCCACGGGTAGCGGCCCTGCCGGTTCTGGTCCGTCTGGTCCCGATGGCGGTTCCGGTCCGACAACCGGCGGCGAGCCACCGCGCTGGGCACGGAGCATGAAGCGCCGCAATGCTGCCACCCATGCCGCCGAGGCGGCTCATGTCATCCGCTCCGCCGATGGCGGAGGCGGGTCGGCGTCCATCGATCTCTCGGAAAAGGAATAAACGCGATGTTCCGTCGCTCCACCACACGCTATGGGACCACGCCCGAGCCCGTGACACCCTATCAGAAAGCGGCGCAGATCTGGGACGAGCGCATCGGCTCCGCCCGTGTGCAGGCGCGCAACTGGCGGCTGATGGCCTTCAGCTCATTAGTCCTGTCCGCCGGACTGGGCGCGGGGGTGGTTTGGCAATCGGCCCGTGGCACCATCACGCCGTGGGTGGTGCAGGTCGATCGGCTGGGGCAGGCGCAGGTCGTGACTCCGGCAACAGCGGGTTATACGCCTGCGGACCCGCAGATCGCGTGGTATCTGGCGCAGTTTATTGGCGATGTCCGCTCCCTGTCGTCCGATGCCGTGGTGGTCCGGCATAACTGGCTGCGGGCCTACGATTTCACCACCACGTCCGGCGCTGTGGCGCTGAACGACTATGCCCGTCTCAACGATCCCTTCTCACGCATTGGGCATGAGCAGGTCGAGGTGGACATCGCCTCGGTGATCCGCGCCTCGCCCGGCAGTTTCCGTGTCGCCTGGACCGAGCGTCATTACCGCGATGGCGCTTTCACCGGCACCGAACACTGGACCGCCATCGTGTCGGTCGTGCTGCGGACGCCTCGCGACGCCGATCATCTGCGGAAAAATCCTCTGGGTATCTACGTCTCTGGCATCAACTGGTCGAAGGAGCTGGGCCAATGATCCGTCATGCGCTTCGTGTCCTGCCGCTGCTGGTCCTGCCTCTGGCCGGATGCGCGCAGCAGTATCACCCGCCGGTCATCCGTTACGATGACGCCGTGCAGGCGACGCGTCTGCCCGATCCGCCGAAACCGGTGCAGGTGGTGGAAGTCCCGAAACTGCTTCCCCTGCCGGGGCAGCTTAAAGCTCTTCCGGTGCGACGGGCTGTTCGTCCTCCTCCTGAGGTTCCTGATCCGACCGTGCGCGTCACGGAGGCCAATCTGGCAGCGCGCATCCAGCCCACGCGGGCCGGGTTCATCAATGCCGTGCAGGTCTATCCCTACAGTCCGGGGGCGCTTTATCAGGTCTATACCTCGCCCGGCGAGATTACCGACATCATGCTCCAGCAGGGCGAAAAGCTGGTCGGCACCGGCCCGGTCGCCGCAGGTGACACTGTGCGCTGGATCATTGGCGATACCGAAAGCGGGGCAGGGACGACGAAGCGCATCCATATTCTGATCAAGCCGACCAAGCCGGATCTCACGACCAACCTGATCGTCAACACGGACCGGCGGACCTATCTTGCCGAATTGAGGTCAACGCCAGCCACTTATATGGCATCGGTCTCCTGGAACTATCCCGAAGACGATCTGATCGCCCTGCGCCGGCAGGGCAGTGCGGCAGAGGACGAAGCGCCGGTGGATGCGGGCCTCACTCTCGACGCCCTGAATTTTCGCTACGCCATCCAGCCGGTGAAGGGCGGCACACCGGCCTGGCTACCCAGCCGGACGTTCGATGACGGGCACAAGGTCTATATCGCCTTCCCATCGGGAATAGGGCAGGGAGCACTGCCACCCCTGTTCGTGCTAGGGGCCGATGGCGGACCGGAACTGGTCAATTACCGGGTTCGGCAGAACTGGATGATCGTGGACCGCCTGTTTGCTGCTGCTGAATTACGGCTGGGAGACAAATACTCCGAGCAGCGGGTGCGCATAGTGCGGACGGATGGCAGGAAGTCATGAGTGGGGAAACCCCGGCAGGCGAGGGTAATCCTGCTACACCAGCAGTATCCCCGCCACCCGATCTGCGGCTGCGGGCGGAACGCCCGCGTGTGGTCCGGTTGTCGCGCACCGTGGTCTGGTCGTTGGGAGGTGCCGCCATGATCGCGGTGGCGTTTGCCCTGGGCTATGCGCTGGAAAGCAGCCACCAGGCTCCCCCTTCGACGGAGGCGCAGGACGTGGACGCGCATTCGTCCGCCGATGGTCTGGCAGGGTTGCCGTCCGACTATGTCGGCAAGGACGTGCCGAAGCTGAGACCAGCGCTGCCCGGTGATCTTGGGCATACCATCCTGCACGTACAGGAGCAGGGAAAGGCCGTGTCAGGCGGCGATGACCGCCGTGCGCAACAGGAGATCGAGGCTGCGATCGCCAGCCGTCTGTTCGTGCAGACGGGGGACCGTGACCGTGGTGCCGACCAGTCCTCACCCGCGCCAACTGCTTCCGTCTCTCAGGCAAACCCGTTACCTGCGACCGACCCACAATCTGGCAACCGCGCCTTTCTGGCGGGGCAGCCCGACCGCATGACCGTCAGCCCGGATCGCATCATGCCCCCGGCGTCGCCTTATATCCTCCAGGCGGGCACTGTTATCGCGGGGGCGCTGAACACCAAAATCAGCTCCGACCTGCCGGGCCAGATTATCGGGCATGTGACCCAGAACGTCTATGACAGCCCGACCGGCCGATTCCTGCTGATCCCGCAGGGGAGTCTGCTGTTTGGAGCCTATAACAGCGGCATTTCTTTCGGGCAGCAGCGCAGCCAGATCATCTGGACCCGGCTGATCTTCCCGAATGGTGACAGCCTGGTGCTGGAGAAGCTGCCGGGTGGCGACGCCATCGGTCAGTCCGGCCTGTCCGATGAAGTGAACAATCACTGGGGGCAACTCTTCAAGGCCGCCATCGTGACCACGCTTCTCAGCGTTGGTTCCGAGGCCGGAACCAGCCAGAGCGAGAACAATCTGGCCCAGGCTATCCGCTTCGGGGCCAGCAACGGCTTCTCGATGGTTGGCAACCGGCTGATCGATCGCAGCCTCAACGTCCAGCCGACCCTGACCGATCGGCCGGGGCTGCCGTTTACGATTCTTGTTGGACACGACCTGTTACTCAGGCCTTACCAGAATGGAGGACGTCCACGATGACAGAGTTGAAGATCCGCGAGCTTCCCGACGAGAAACTGGTGAAAATGACCGTGGCGTTACCACCTGACGTTCATCGTGATTTGCTGGCTTATGCAGCACTTCTTTCCGGTAGTGATGGGGCAACGGACCCGGCACGGCTGGTCGCACTCATGCTTAGGCAGTTCATGATATCAGACAAGGGGTTCGTCAGAGCACGGAGAAAGGAAAAAGCGGTAGTGTCGGGAAGATAGTTTCATGCTCTACGGTCTTCGATATACCGGGCGAAGCTCCGGGCGCAGGGATTCCCATTGTCGGGTCGCCAGACGATCCCGAATTCCAGATGAGACGAACCGTTCGCGTCACGTATGTCCGTAATTGCGACGCCGTGCCCATGCTGATCATGGGCAAGCGGCAGCCACGATGCCGGGAGCAGGGCGATGCCTTCGTTGTTCTGGACGAGTGCTATGATCCGGTTGCTGCCGATATCATGGCGCCGGATTTTCGGGTGCATATCTGGTTCGCCAAGTTTTCGTCGGACAAGTTCCTCGAAGTCCTGACCCGCGTTATCCCGTCCGATTAGGAATATATCATGCCGTAGATCAGGCCATGAGATTACGCGCTGGTTTGCCAGTGGATGACTGACCGGGAGTGCTGCTACGATGCGGTCGCTCCACAGTGGTGTGACCCGCAGGGCTGGAGTCAGATTGCGGCGCGTGACGATCGCGAAATCAATCTGTCCGCGCTGGAGGCGACGCAAAAGCCTTTTGCCTGTGCCCTCGGAATAATGGAAGACGACATCGGGATGTGTGGTGCGGAACTCGGCCGTGAAGGCGGAAAATCGTCCAGGCAGGACGCAGGTCTGGATGCCGACGGAGATCTGCCCGTGCTCGCCCTTGCCCGTTCGCCGTGCGCGGGCGTTCATACCCGCCACATTGTCCAGAATCGTCTGGGTCCAGCGGACGAACTCCTCACCGAAGACAGTCGGAGCGGCACCCGCCGGGGAGCGGGTGAACAGCCTGACATTCAGCCGCTCCTCCAGGTTGTGTAAGGACCGGCTGACGGCTGACTGGCGAGTGTTCAGGAAACGCGCCGCGCCATGGATACTGCCATGCTGTGCGATTGCTCGCACGCACAGCAATTGCCAGAGGTCGAATGGCGGCCGTTTCATCTGGAGTTAAAGTCGGCTGGTGTGAAGAAGGTGCGATGCAGCCTCTTCATCCGCCGCCATCCTGAAAGGATGGGACGCCGTCCACCAATTGCGGACGGTGATCCAGGGCAGAACATTCATACTATCCCACGCTGCGAGCGTGGGATAGTATGGCTGGAGATCGGTGCTGGTGAGCAGTTCGTATACGCAGATTAGCATGGAGACTGAAAGATCCAATCTCGGATCAAATGCTGGGAAGCCATTCAACGCCTTTCTTTGCCATCGAAATCAGATCGCAAAAATTTTAATCAATAATCTTTCGATCGTTTCATCCATGAATTAGCCTGGGCCATCGCTTGCGACCGCGAGAAGTGGCACAATCACATCGCTGATCGGCGTCGGGATCCCGTGGGCACGACCTCGACGCAAGACGACACCGTTGCGGATATCCCATTCAAGGGGTCGACCCGCTTCACGGTCCGTAAGAATGGACGTGCCCATGTCAGAAGGAGATGCCTGAAACTTGTCGAGGATCGCTTGAGGCACCTCGTCACCAAGTTCAGCGCCCTCGGCGTGAGCCACGGCCAGACATTCCCGTAGATAAGCGAGCGTAAGTCTGGCGATGTCCGACCGGCTGAACATGCCTGAGCGCCGATGCGTAAGCGCCATGAGGCCGGCCGCCGCGTTCTGCAGCAGCTTGCGCCAGGACTGAGAGAGGAAATCCCCGGCCAAGTCTACGGAACAGCGGGTGCCACGCAACGCCTCGACAACGATGTGTGACGCCGACATGTCTGGCAGGGTAAGACGCACATCCCCACGCAAGCGCACCGAGCCATCGGCCTGCGCCTGAACAGGAAACCACACGACAGCAGGTATGACCTGCGTATGCGGACAGTGTGGCCCAACGCGCTCCACCTGTTCCACCCCGTTTTGCAGCACACACACGACGGTCCCTGGGCGACACAATACTGACAGCCATTCTGCCGCCGCCTCGGTTTGCGTGTCCTTGACCGCGAGGAAGACAAGGTCAGCACCCCAAGCGATTTGTCTGGGGTCAGTCCTTACCGGTCCGGGGACGGTGATGAGGCAATCGTTGTCCTGAAGTATCAGATGCTCTCGCGGAGTGCGGCCACATAACACCGGAGTGTGGCCAGCTTCATATAGCGCCGCCGCGATCACGGTGCCGATTGCCCCGGGACCTATGACAGCCACAGCGGTATTCCTGTCCGTATTCATGAAAACGACCTCCCTGGCGACACCTTCGGCTCATATGCAATGCATTGGCGCACATGGAGCTTGTGCGCTCGATGCGTGTTTTGTAATGTATTACACATCATGATTGATTTATGTAATAAAATTTCGGATTCTGCGGGGCGGCTGGGCCAATGGCTCGGCGGCATTCAGGCACGCACCGGCGACCTCGCTGCCAGCGAGGAGAAGGTGGTCGCACTCCTGCTAACCGATCCCTTGTTCGTCGGCACCAGCACGACTGCGCAGGTAGCCGCCCGCGCTGGCGTTTCAGCACCAAGCGTCATCCGCGCCGCGCGTGCAATCGGGTTCGGCGGCTTCACGGAACTCAAGATTGAGATCGCCCGTGCCCGCGGCACGGCCGAATTCTTCGCACCTTCTGAAACACTCACGGCGGATGCGACGACCGCCACCGTGCTCGAAACATCCATTCGTGCGGGCACCGACGCTCTGATGGCGCTCGGCGGCGCCGTCGACACGACTGCGCTCGACAAGGCCGTTGCCTCTATCCAGAGTGCCCGCCAGGTGATCGCCTTTGGCGCGGGTCCGTCAGCGACGGTTGCCGCCGACGCGGTGTTCCGCCTGCGCGCACTTGGCGTGACGACCATCGGCATCCCGGATTATTTGTCGGCGATGATTGCCACGCGCCTGCTCGGCCCGGGCGACGTCGTCATAGCTGTCAGTTCGACGGGTCGCACGCCAACGACGCTCGGTGTCGCCGATGCAGCTGCTGCCGCAGGAGCATCGCTTATTGCGGTCACCAATCAGTACGGCACACCGTTGGCCACCCTTGCGGACATTGCACTGGTCGTTGGTGGCGCACCACTGCCGGCACAGATGGCCGCCGCCGGCAGCCGACTGGCCCAGCTCGTCGTCATCGACGCACTGGCCGCAGCGCTTGCCTTACGCGATCCGGAGCGTAGTAGAAGAGCGGAGCGAGCGGGCATCGACCTGCCCGATCTTGCCTGATGCTGCCGAGTACCGTTGCAATAATCCTTGTCGCGGCGGTCGCCCATGCGATGTGGAACCTGGCTTCGAAATATAAGCGGGGCGATACCCTACTGTTCGTCTGGACCTATACCGGCACCTCGGCGCTGTTGTGTGTGCCAATCTGCGTCGCGCTTGTGATCACGGGGCAACAGGTGCTCCACTGGCGGCTCGCCTTGGGCGCGACCGTCTCGGCGGTGCTCCATATCGCATACTCCCTGATCTTGCAGGTCGGATATGACCGCGCAGAGCTAGGCGTAGTCTATCCGGTAGCACGCGGTACGGGGCCATTGCTGACGATGCTCTTCGCGGTTCTCCTGATGGGAGAACACCTTACTGCAGTCGCGATGCTTGGCGCTTCCCTGATCATCGCAGGAATCCTCGTTGTCACAGGGAATCCGTTCAGGCGCGCAAGTCACCACCCGCTTCAGGGTGCATTATGGGGTGCTGCGACCGGCGCGACCATTGCTGGCTACACTCTCTGGGACAGTTATTCAGTAAATTCGCTGCATCTCGCACCAATAAGTTATTACACCGGCACGCTGCTGCTACAGGGCATATTGCTAACGCCAAGCGCACTTCGTCGGCGACATCGAATCCCGACTGCTGTCCGCACAAATGCCATGCCGATTCTTATTGTCGCCGTGCTTTCCCCTCTGGCCTACATCCTCATACTCAGCGCCATGCAAACGGCGCCTGTGGCGCTCGTTGCGCCCCTGCGTGAGTCGTCCATCGTTATAGGCTCTCTTCTCGCCTGCTGGCTCTTTCACGAGAACCATCTCGCGCGTCGGATCGCGGGGGCTGTCGTCGTACTGATCGGGATCGTGGCCGTCGGTCTGTGATGCCTTTACCGATGCCGGATTATTGCTTTCTTTATTGTCTCGAATGAGGCGGCTCAAGAAGTGTCGCCCGGCCCGACCGTCATGTAAACGCGTCATGCGCAGACTTGGCTAGTGACTGGTAGAACATGATTTCTGCAGGGTGACTCTTTCCTAGGTGGACCTCTTCTGGTTTGATCGGTGTCAGCAGTTGCGACTGCAATGAGGTTGGCTACTTTTGTTTTAAATAGAACGCTCAGGCACTACGAAAATTGCACGGGGCTAGAACGTCCCATCCGTCAGAAAACAGGCGGGTATAGACGTCATCAACGACTTCTCGATCCTCCTAAATAAAGCCTATGTGCAGGACAAATTTTTGCGAATCTGATACAGTGCTCTCTTGCGGCGTGTCATGCTGTTAGGTGTTTGCTGTCACAGAAAAGCCGCCAACTCCTCCGGCGAGCCTTCGGGAAATGACTTCTGTAGATAGGTCAGGAACGCCGATACCCGTGCGCTCAGAAGCCGGCGTGTCGGGTAAAGTGCCCACAGATGCGTCTCTGGCCCCGCCGCATCTCCCCAGTTTCGAAGTCGGCCAGCGGCTAGGTCCGGACCTGCCAGCGAAAGCGGCAGGCACCCGACGCCGACGCCCAGCCTGACGGCGTCGGGCACCATGATCATCGAAGACAGCGACAGGATGGGGTTTATCGTCATGACCGAAGGCCCGTCCGTCGACATGACTGTCCACTCCTTCGAAGGATCGGCCCCGCCCCGGATCACGGCCGGGACCGCCGTATCGCGCGGCCGCATCGCGACGTCCGGTGCCGCCACGATTACCAGACGGTCGCGAAGAAAGGGTCGACCGACCAGAGTCTCGTCAGCTCGGGGGTTAACCCGGATCACCATGTCATAGCCTTCCTCGACCATGTCGATTTCTCGATCGTCGCTTGTGACTTCCAGGCGCACATCCGGGTAGTCCTTCACAAAGCCGGCCGCGATCTTGCCCATCGCCGTCTGCGCAAAGAGCAGCGGGACGCTGACCCGCAACCGACCTCGTGGCTTTTCACCGCCCGAGGCGATCGCATTGGCCGTCTCCTCTAACTCGGTCAACAGCCTGCCCGCGCGCTCGAACAGGGCCCGACCTTCCTCCGTCAGTTTGAGATCACGCGCGCCCCGTTCGAACAAACGAAGGTCCAACGCGGCTTCCAGATCCGACACACGTCGCGACAGCGTGGCCTTGGGGCGATTGGCGGCGCGCGACGCGCGTCCGGAGCCCCCATGCCGGGCGACGAGCGTGAAATCCGCGAGCGCGAGGAAATCCATGCGTTCCACCTTTGAGATGGTCTGTCCAAATTAAGCGACTATTGCCTGATCAATGGATCACTACTTTCGGGTCGTCAACAACGACATCAGGGAGATGCACCAATGACCATTCTTGTGATCGGAGCGACCGGCCGCGTTGGCCGCCATGTCGTCGACCAGCTTCTCCAGCGCGGCGCGACCGTGCGCGTGCTGACCCGCGATCCCGCCAAGGCGAATTTTGCGACAGGCGTGGAGGTCGCGCAGGGCGACCTGCTCGACATTGACGCGCTGCGCGCCGCCTTGGCCGGCGTTGACGCGATGTTTCTTCTCAATGCGGTGACTGGAGATGAGTTCACCCAAGCCCTTATCTCCCTGAACCTCGCCCATGAGGCAGGTGTTGATCGTGTAGTCTATCTGTCGGTGTTCGACGCCGATGCCATCGTAATCGACACGATCAGTGATGCCGAGCGGCGCGAGTGCCCGCGTGTAGAAGGCGATGGAGCGGTCGAGGTCGGCAACAGATAGGAAGACGTGGTCGAGCATTTCTGATCTCCTGTTCAGACGACGTAACCGCCGGCGACTTTGATCGTTTGCACTACCTTGACCGCCTGCTCCGGATTGCGGTTACAGGTGTGGATGACGCGGCTACCGCCGGTGATGATCGTGATTTTCATAGGGTGTTCTCCGCTACTTTTCGAGTGATTTGGAGATAGCTGTTGAGCCAGTTCGCGGCAGCGCCTGATCCTCTCTCGATTTTGCCTATTCCTGCTTTGCGTTTGCCGCGACCACACGAGAGGCGCACAAGAGGCACATGGAAAACCAGCTTGTAGAACTGCGTCACCTTGCTTCAATCGCCCGGAATAGGCGTACCGAGACCGGTATCCCGCGCGTGGCGATGGTGCAGGGAGCGATACCAGAGCACGAATTGGCAGCGGTCTATGATCCGATGATCAACATCATCCTGACCGGCAGCAAGGCGATGACGATCGGCGAACGGACAATGCGATACGATCCGGCTAGCTATTTCGTGATGTCGCTGGATCTGCCCGCTGTTGGCGAGGTGTGTCCGGATGCTGTCGGCAATCCCTATCTGGCCGTCAGGGTCTATTTTGGACACCATGGCGAAGAAATACGGCGCGGAGCCGAGCCAGATCGCTCTTGCCTGGGTTTTGAAACGCAGCCCGGTGATGCTGCCAATTCCGGGCACGTCCAAAGTCGCCCATCTGGAACAGAACGTCGCTGCCGCAGACATCTCGCTGTCAGATGAGGACTTCGCGGCTTTGGATGCCGAAGGGCGCAAGGCGTTCCGCTCAACGCCGTAAGGAAGCACTTCCGGGCAGTTACAGTCCCAGTGCCGAAAGGGCGGGATGGCTGTCCGGACGCCGCTTTTCAGGCCAGTGGAACAGGCGGCTAGCAGCTGAAATGGACTGGTCATTGATAGACGTAGCGCGGTAACGCATCAGCCCGTTTTCATCGAACTCCCAGTTCTCGTTCCCGTGCGACCTGAACCACTGCCCGGACGCATCCCGCCATTCATACGCGAAGCGGCGTATGCTCACTTACGGCATCTCTTCCCGAACTGATCAGATGTGGATGCCACCTGCGACCTCGATGCGTTGAGCGTTGACCCATCCAAGCTCGTCGGACAGTAAACTCGCGATTACCGGTCCGACATCTTCAGGTCCACCTACGCGCCCAAGCGCGGTATGTGATGCCAGCGCCTTGTTGACTTCAGGATTGTCGCGCACGATGCCGCCGCTGAAATCCGTTGCAATAGCCCCGGGGGCAACGACATTTGCAGAGATGCCGCGCGGTCCCAGTTCAAGCGCCATGTAGCGTGTTAGTGCTTCGACAGCCGCTTTCATCGGGCCGTAAATCGTCCGACCCGGGAACGCGAAGCGCGCGAGGCCCGATGAGATATTCACGATCCGTCCGCCGTCGTTCATCAGTGGCAGCAACGCCTGGGTTAGCAAATACGGGCCTTTGAAATGTACCGCGAATTGCGTGTCTAACTCGACCTCCGTTCCATCAGCCAGCGTCGCGGTAGAGGAAATGCCAGCGTTGTTAACCAAATAATCGAAGCGCACCGCGCCCAAAATTTCCAAAGCCTTACGCACATTCACCGTGAAGTGCTCAAAGCTGGCCGCCTGGCCCACGTCAAGCTGAAGGGCCACCGCTTGTGCGCCGGCCTGCCGGATCGCCTGGACCACTTCGTCCGCTTCGCCGCGACCCGTGTTGTAGGTGATGATCGAGGATATTCCGCGTTGAGCCAGTCGTAGAGCGGTATCGCGCCCTATGCCACGGCTTGCGCCAGTGATGATCGCGATACGGGTTTGATTGTTCATGATTGATCCCCTTCGACAGGAGACATAAGGGCATTCATTGTGCCATATAAGATGGTTATTATCCGACATGATGTACGGATTATTGAACAATGCGCATTGATTTTGCCGGGACGCGTGCTTTCGTTGCCGTGGCTACTGCCGGAGGTTTTCGGGAAGCAGCCAAGATAACGGGCATGAGCGCGTCAAGTCTCAGTGGGGCCGTAAAGCGGCTCGAGGATCAACTCGAGGTCCGCTTGCTCAACCGGACGACACGGAGTGTGGTCACAACGGAAGCCGGTGCCCAACTCCTGGAGCGCCTGCAACTGGTGATGGTTGAGATGGAAGCGGCGCTCGAAAGTGCCAATGATTTTCGCATTTCTCCCAGCGGAACGATACGTCTCAACGTCCCTTTGGGGGTCGCACGTCTCATCCTCCCTCGTATCTTGCCCGCATTCTCGAAGGCTTACCCAGAAGTGCGGGTTGAAGTCGTTGCGGAGCATGACCTCGTGGATATTCTCGCCGTAGGTTCCGACGCGGGCATCCGCTACGATGATCGCCTGACCAAGAACATGGTCGCTGTACCGATTGGACCTGAGTGGCAAAGGTTTGCAACGGCAGCCTCTCCTGACTATCTTGCCAGTCATGGTCGGCCCGAGCATCCGCATGACTTGCTTGACCATCAGTGTCTGCCAGCAAGCGTGCGGGGCGGTGCAGCGTTGCCTTGGGAGTTCGAGCGGGCGGGTGAGGTCGTCAAAGTTGACGTGACCGGGCCGGTAACGGTTGACGCGAATGCGATTGACCTGGCCATTGCAATAGCAGTCGAGGGAGGCGGAATTGTCCACCTCTATGAGGATTGGGTGCGGCGCGAAATCGACAGCGGTGCTCTTGAGCCGATCCTCTTACCATGGTGGCAGAGCTTCAAGGGGCCTTCGCTCTACTATCACGGGCGCGACCATGTTCCTGCGACGCTTCGAGCCTTTATCAGTTTCATCAAAGAACGAAGATGGTAAGCAGCTATTACCTCTTCACTGCGCCGAAGGCGATATTCCGCTACCGGCCACAACTTGGCCGTGAGCGATCGTGCTTTTTATGCCCGCTATGTAGGCGACTACCGCCGCTCTGTTCTGATTTTCTCGAACAGACAGGAGAATTGGGGGGGGGGAAGGCGACAGTCCGCTTTTGGGGAACGGGTTTGATAAGTAGCCATCAGCGGACGCTACACCGACTTTGCTTGACCCCACACACCAAATCCCTGATCCGATCACGATGCCCGGTCGGCGGGCTTATCTGGCGGATTTCTTAAAAGCGACGGGCTCGCCATTGGCCGACACCGCCGCTTCGAGCGAGCTTTTCGAGGTCCGTTGAGCCTGTAGGCAACCATGGCGACGAATTGAACGGAGGATCGATGGGTTCTAACGAGAACCCATCGACTGATCGCACCTGACCCTACGCTGTCTGATAGCGAGGTGCCAGAACACTCCGCGACAGGTCCGGCGCCATGGCCAGACGTGCCTCTGTCATCGCAGCAAATTGCGTATCGTCGGGGAGCGAGGGGATCGTGATCGTCTCGCGCCGATCGAAGCCAATCATCGCAGCGTCGACGACATCGTTGACGTCCATGACCATTTCAGCGGGCAAGGCACCAAGATCATTGCCGGCCCTCTCCCAGATTTCGGTGCGCGTAGCGCCGGGCAAGATCGCCTGGACAAAGACACCACTGTCTTTGAGCTGGACTGCGAGCGACTGGCTGAGATTGAGGACAAAGGCCTTGGTGCCGCTATATACGCCGTCCATGATCTCCGGAACCAGCGCCAAAACTGACGCTATGCTGATGATCGATCCGCTACCACGCTTGGAAAAGGTCCTAGCGGCCACTGCAGCGAGCCGCATTGGAGCGACAACGTTGAGCTGAACGATCCGCGTCAGTTCGTTCGGACCATTTTCCAGCAGCCCATGTCCGAGGAAGAAATCGCGGCCGCGTTCTTCGTTGTGCCGGCCGTGGTCAAACAGCGCCTGCGCCTCATGACTGTGTCGGACAAACTGCTCGAGATCTACGAGCAGGATGGCATGAAGCTCGACCAGCTCATGGCCTTCTCGATTAGCGATGATCACACCCGTCAGGAGCAGGTCTGGGAGATCGTTTCCCAGAGCCACAATCGCGAGCCCTATCTGATCCGCCGCATGCTGACGGAAAAAACCGTGCGAGCCTCGGATCGCCGTGTCCGCTTCGTCGGACTGGATGCTTATGTTGCCGCTGGAGGTCCCGTCATGCGTGACCTGTTCGAGGCAGACGATGGCGGCTGGCTGCAGGATCCGACCCTGCTCGACCAGTTGGTGATGGAAAAATTGCAGGAAGCTGCCGAACAAGTCCGCGCCGAAGGCTGGAAATGGGTCGAAACCGCGCTGTCCTTCCCCTGGGGGCATACACGGGACTTCGCGGAGATTGACGGGACGCCTGTTGCGCTTTCGGAAGAAGAAGCCGCCCGCCTGACCGCGCTGCACAGCGAGCAGGAAACGATCGAGGCGGAATACGCGCAGGCCGATGAATTCCCCGAAGACGTTGATATCCGTCTGGGCGAAATCGAGCAGGCCATTGAGGCGCTGGAAGAACGCCCTGTGTCCTTCGATCCAGCGGATATGGTGCGGGCAGGGGCCTTCGTCAGTCTGGATACCGACGGCACGTTGCTGGTCGAGCGGGGCTTCGTACTGCCCGAGGATCTGCCGGCGGAGCCCGACGACGGTCACGACGAGTCCGAAGGATATGATGACGCGCCCGCTCATCACTGCACGGGTGACGATGTCGAAGAAATTGGGACGGAAGATACGTTCGATACGGAGCCCGAAGAAGACGGACTCAAGCCGCTTTCCGACCGTCTGCTGACCGAACTGACGGCCTGGCGCACGCTGGCCCTGCTGGCGCATTGCCTGTCTTTCGGGATCAACGCGCTGCATGAATCGTCCCATGGCCCGTCTTTGGCACGCAGCGTCAGGGAACGGCTGGCGCGAGCCGACCGTCTCGCCACCGCGCTCGCGCTTGATCTGGTCGAAGCGGGCTGGCAGCCAACGGTGGAGAACTATCTGGGCC
Organism: Acetobacter sp. DsW_54; assembly: GCF_002153575.1. Lineage (NCBI taxonomy): Bacteria > Pseudomonadati > Pseudomonadota > Alphaproteobacteria > Acetobacterales > Acetobacteraceae > Acetobacter > Acetobacter sp. DsW_54. The sequence continues at coordinate 18,481 of NZ_JOPD01000018.1, read as the reverse complement.
GTGTCACGAAGGCCCGTATTCTCGAAGCCGTACGCGAGGCGCGGGGAACTGAGGCAGCCGGGCGTATCGCACATCTGAAAAAGAACGACATGGCGCAGGCGGCCGAAAGGCTGATTGAGGGCACCGGCTGGTTGCCCGAGGCTCTGAGGACGAAAGGACTGTCTGCGCAGATGAAAACTGATGAAGTCCCTGATTACTCAGCAGACGGGCCTGCCGCGGTCGCTGCGGAATAGCATTTCCCTGAATGAAAATGGCGGCTTCCGGTTTCCGGGAGCCGCTTTTTTCCATGCTGTCATGCTACTCGGCAGTGCTTTTGCTTCCGCCCTCATGTCGGTCATTTCTGTTTTCCAATGGGCGTCTCGTAAGCGGACATAACTGAAGATGGTGCTTGACCACTGCTGCTGGTGTCAGCAAAGTCGTTTTAGCCTAAAAAGACAGCGATGCAGGTATGGTGACAACCTGTGGTCTCTTCAGAGACAGTCACGCTTGAGCGAATAAACCCGCTCTTGGCCATGGCCGGACACGACGAGGATAGGCCTCGCCCGTGGTCGGTCGTCGTTGTCCATCTTGCGACCGGCTCGTGTCCGTCTCACCAACGGAAAGACACAGTCATGAAGCTGAACCATATCAATCTCTACAGCCACGATACCGAGGCTGATCGCGTAATGTTCGAACAGTATTTCGGCCTGCGCACTCTCGTTGTCCGTGGGATCAAAATGGCCATCATGCAGGACAATGATGGGCTGGTTCTGATCGTCAATCATTTCGATAACAAGCTCGAAGGCTTTAATTACCCCAGGCAATTCGACATCCTGCACATTGGTTTCATCCAGAAGTCTCGCGAGGACGTCGATGCTCTCTATGAGCGCCTAAGCGCCGATGGCTGGGAGGTGCAGGCTCCACGCAACGCACATGGCGCGTGGTCCTTCTATTTTAAAGCGAAAGGTGGTTATTTCATCGAAGTGACGACATTAACGCCGGTTCGCCCCGAAGAAGCGTATCAGGGAGCTCCATGATAATGCTTGGCACGAGAGGCTGAGTAATTGGCCGACCTTCATCAACTATACGGATCATACGTCTCTTAGCACCTCAAAGTCAGTGAACTAGGTGGTGGTCTGGGTACGAGCCGTAAGCTTATTTCCATCTCGATCGCGAAGGTAAGCAACGAATGCTCCGTTTGGGCGCTCAATGGGCGGGCTTTCTATGCTGGTTCCGCCATGGGCGATACCGGCGTCATGCCACGCAACAACATGGCTGGGACTGGCGGCGGCAATGCCAATGGTCCCGCCATTGGCAGCCGTCGCGGGCTCTCCGTTTATCGGCGTTGTGATCATCAACCGTCCCCCATTGTGTCTGTAGATGAGACGACCTCTGGAATCCATTTCGCCAGGGACGCCCTCTAAGTGTCCGTCCAAGATCATTGTTTTTAATTACAGATCTTTCTGAGCATCAATCGAACTGACGCCCATCGGAGGAAAGCGAGTGCATTGCGATTGAGGCACTCCCAATCCTTGCTCAAGCGTCGGCAGCGGTTCAACCAGGCGATGGTGCGTTCCACGATCCAGCGCTTGGGCAATACCACGAATTTTCCGACGTCACAGCGCCGTACGATCTCGACATTCATAGAACGGCAGACTTGAGCCAGTCCCTGGTGAAACTTTGCTCCCTGATAGCCCGCGTCGGCGTAAAGTTTCAGAAGGAACGGATACAGTCCGAACAATGTCGCCATCAGCATGACACCGCCATCACGATCCTGGATATCGGCCGCGTGGACCGTTGCCTCCATCAACAGGCCCTGCGTATCGACGAGGACATGCCGCTTCTTGCCCTTGATCCTCTTGCCGGCGTCAAAACCGGACGGATCGATGCGCCGCCCCCTTTTTCAGCACTCTTGACGCTCTGGCTGTCGATGATCGCCGCTGTCGGACTGGCCTCACGGTCCGCCTGCTCCCGACACAGGACGTAGAGCGCATGATGCAGACGGTCGAGTGTTCCGTCATGCTGCCAGCGGCAAAAATAGTAATTCACCGTGCTGCGCGGCGGGAGGTCTTTCGGGATCGCGCGCCACTGGCAACCCGTTCCAAGAACATACATCAGGCCATTCATGACCTCCCGTATATCCACTGTCCGCTTGTTGCCGCCACGCCGGGCAGCCGGGATCAGGGGTTGGATCAGCGACCATTCCTCGTCCGTCAGATCGCTTGGATAGCGAAGCTGGCTCCGGTCATATCGGGCGCGGTTCTCGGCGGTCCACATCAGCAACTCCTGCGAATCGGGCGCGCTGACAGGGAATCACAAACGATTCCAATGATTCAAGATGATCTTGGACGGACACTAAGGCGGCAAATGTTGCGTCATAGAAAGCTCTCGCCCGTTCGAGGTCATTGCTGCCAATCATCACGTGGGTGAACATGATTCTACTCCTGAACTGAGAACAACAGAATATCCGATATCAGTCCGCCAAAGCATCCTTAATAGATGGATGGGTGACGGGATCGAGGAACTATCAAAGAGGCTTCTTTAGGCCTGTTTTTTTGACTCAAAAGACAAGCCTTTATGGTTTTGGGTGGTAAATGCGGTCTTTTCTTGGGCAAATCCAAGGTATGACTGGCAACCTGGTCAAAATTCAGTTCTCCTTCGATCAGGAAAAGTGCTCGCGACCGTTTGCACTAGGCAAATACCGCGAGGGCGTACTGCCAACAGCCTTTCGAAACATCGTAATAAACGCATTGACGGACTCATAACCGAGTATGGCCGCAACCCGCTGCACGCTCGTGCCACTCGCCAGTTCACGGAGCGCGACGACAAGATGAAGCTGTTGTCGCCACCGACCAAATGTTAACCCGGTTTCCTGAACCATCAGTCTGGCCAGAGATCGTTCGCTCATCGCAACACGTTGCGCCCAGTCGGCCACTGTACTGCGATCTGATGGCCTGGCTGTCAGCGCATCAGCAATGGCACGAATTTTGGTATGCTCTGATACGGGCAGGTTAAGACCCTGTCGTGGCATGTCGGCCAATTCGTCGAGCATTACGCGCGCCAGTCGGGCGGCATGACTATCTGGAAGATAATCTTTCGGCTCAGCAGCCAGACGATCAATCATCGTTCGGATCATCGGCGTGATCTCCAGCGCACAGCAATGATCGGGGAGGCTACTCGCACCACTTTCAACGAAGAGATAATCGACCCGGGCGTTCGCAGTCGCCCGGGCACTATGCGGCACCCCGCCCGGAATCCAGATCCCGCAGTTCGGGGGAACGATCCATACGTTTTGAGCGGCGGTGCAGGTGACGGCGCCATAAGATGCCAGAATCAGCTGTCCTTTTCGATGGATGTGCGTCGGCACTTCGGATGCATGATCAGCAAAATCGAGCCTGTGGGCGATTGCGGTTGCATCTGAAGTGTCCGGGTCCACGGAAGCGATAGCTGAGGAGCGGTACGACATCGGATTGGCAGCTTTCAGTGATTGATTGTCTGGATACCTAATTTACCCAGTTGTTGCAACTTATTATCAACAAGGCATGACATTCAGGCCCTTCTGGCAGGACGGGTGGATCAGACCCGCGTTGATTCTGCCGCAACTCATCGCCCAGCTTCGTAACCCAACCCTCAGGGCGGACGGTGAAGCACTGCTCTTTTCCGCCAAGAGTTTCGCTGCCGCGATGCTGGCTTATTTCATAGCGCTTCGCATTGGATTGCCGCGCCCTGCCTGGGCGATCGTCACCGTTTATCTCGTGTCGCAACCCACGGGGGGCGCCTCGCTCAGTCGTGGTCTCTACCGTCTGATGGGCACTCTGGCCGGGGCGCTCGCGACCGTCACAATCGTTCCGACCTTCGCCAACGAGCCAGTGGTGTGCAGTGCGGTGCTCGCAGGATGGATCGGTCTCGGTCTGTTTCTGTCGCTACTCGACCGCACGCCGCGCTCTTATGCCTTCGTGCTGTCCGGCTACACAACCAGCCTGATCGGCTTTCCTGCTGTTGCGGCGCCTGCCGCAGTCTTCGACACCGCCATCGTGCGCGTACAGGAGATCGCACTGGGCATTCTGTGTGCTGTGGTGATCCATCGCTATGTGGTCCCCCGACCGATGACCGGCCAGTTTCAGGCCAAGCTGACAGCAACGCTGCATGATGCCCGAAAACTGGCCTGCGACGTATTGAACAATGTCTCGGAAAGCTCATGCCGCGATGATCGCTACCGAATGGCTCTGGACCTGCTCGCGCTCAGAGGACTGGCGACACACCTTCCTTATGATCCGATTACCACACGTCTAAGCCGCTTAACGTTGCGCCCTTTACATGATCGTCTGGCTCACCTGTTGTTGCTCCTTGCCGATGTTGAGGAACGGATTTCCCTCATTCATGCGCCTGGAATGCCTGAGGAGCTAGCGCAGTTTTTGTACAGAGTTCGCAGATGGATCACTCTGGACACGCCGAATGATCGCGGAACAGAAGCGCACAGATTGTTCCAGAATGCCCGTTCGCTCGACCATGCCGATGACGCCACCTTGATCGATGGCCTTGTCGCCAACATAGCCCGTCATCTCGCCGAGCTCGTCGGTTTCCTTCACGATATCGAACGGCTCGGCGCCGAAGCCAGCGCAACAGAGTCATTTCAGGGCTCTGAGAAAACGACGGGCTATATCTTCCACCGCGATCCGATGATGGCGGCGCGGGCAGGTCTGGGTGCCGCTTTGGGGATCCTCCTCGGCTGCTTTTTTTGGATTTGGTCTGCATGGCCCGATGGAGGGCTGGCCGTATCGGTATTGGGTGTCACCTGTGCCCTGTTCGGCAATGTGGACGCACCGGTGCCGTATGTCCGAAAATACATGCTTGGCTCGGTCTATGGTATCGCGATCAGCCTGATCTACAGCTTTACCGTCCTGCCGCGTGTCTTCGAGTTCTGGGTGTTGATCGCGGTCCTCGCACCGGCGCTTCTATTCGGAGGATCGTTGCAGGCTCGGCCGTCGACCGCCTTCATGGCGCTTGGCATCACGCTGACTGTCCCGATCCTCGTCGGGTTGGGTCCTGTTTATGGCGGAGACTTCGCTGAGGCCATCAATAGTAGCATCGCGCTGTTAATAGGGGTCAGCTTCGGAGCGGCAACTATGACGTTGTTCCAGACCGTCTCCCCAGATACTGCGATCAACCGGTTGCTAAGGCTCGGCCGCCGAGACGCGGCCTATCGCGTCCGAAGCAGGGTTTCCGCCAAAGCCGTCTGGACCAATCTGACAATCGATCGCATCGCCCTGCTGCGACCCCGTCTAAGTCTTTCGGCGCGGCCGACAACGGAGACGATCGACATGATTGTGCGTGACCTTCGCATCGGTCACGCAGTGAGCCGTCTTCGCGAGCAATTCGACCAGTTGGAAAGTGAGCCCCTCAGTGCCATCCAGGTGCTGCTGCTCGATCTCGCGCACCATTTCGACAGAGGTTCACCATCGGTCGACGAACTGAATACGCAGGTTGAAGAGCTGATCGCGCGCATTGTCGTCGGAACGGGCGCGCACCGTCACCTGCTTGATCCACTCATCGACCTGCGTTTCGCGCTTTCTTCCGTCCAAAACAGCGAGGCCAGAGCATGATTCCGGACCTCTGCATCAGTGGCGTCTTTGTTCCCGGCTTGTTGGGAGGCGCCTTCATCGCCTTGGTAACCACCGTTGCGTTGCTACGTCTGCTCACCGTCCTCGGCGCGTGGAGAGTGTTTTCTATCCGGCCGCTCGTCGAACTTGCCGTCTTCACCATTCTGTTCAGCCTGCTCGCGCAGGGTCTCTCCACCATCGGATCCTTCCCATGAAATTCCTCCTCACCTTTCTGGGCCGCCATGCCTTGACACTTGGGCTCGTCGTCATCGCCGCTGCCGTCGCGCTCCATCTGTGGGAAAGCAATCAGCGCACGCCCTGGACCCGTGATGGCCACGTACGGACTGACGTCGTACGGGTTTCGACCGATATTGGCGGTCTCATCACTCAGGTTCTGGTCCATGACAATCAGGTGGTGCGCCCTGGACAACTCCTGATCGTCCTTGATCGACCGCGTCGGGCCGCGGCGCTCGGACGTGCAGAAGCCGCCATAACGGAGGCAAGGGCGCAACTCGATCTGGCGCGCAAGGAGGAACGACGCGACTTGGCCTTACGCGATCTCGTCGCGACGGAGGCTCACGAGCAGAACATCGCAAAGGTCCGGACGGCGGAGGCAGCGCTGACGCGCGCACTCGCTGACCGGGACGTGGCCCAGATCGACATGCAGCGCACTGAAATCCGTGCAACAGTCGGGGGCACCGTCACCAATCTCGACCTTCATCCTGGTGATTATCTGGCCGTTGGCGTCCAAGCCATGGCACTCGTGGACGCCGAGACGTTGCGCGTGGAAGGGTATTTCGAAGAAACCAAACTGCGCAGTGTCTCCATCGGCGATCGCGCGCGCATCCATCTGATGGGAGACGATGCCGATATCGTCGGTCATGTCGAGAGTATTGCCGCCGCAATCGCCGACGACCAGCGCGACAACACCGGAAATCTTCTGCCCAAAGTCGCGCCAACATTCTCATGGGTGCGGCTCGCTCAACGCATTCCTGTCCGTCTGCACATAGACCGCGTACCAGCGGGCACGAAGCTGATCGCAGGACGAACAGCGACGGTGGAAATCCTGCCCTCTACATCCTTGAGCGTGGCTGGGAGGCGCCTGTGAGATCTGTTTTCGCCCTGTGTATGGCGCTTCTGATGACGGGCTGCGTTACTGGACCGGATTATCGTATTCCCGAGGTGGCCATGGCCAATCGCCCTGGAGCGACGCAAGCGCTGCTTGGCAACAAGAACGATGGCGTGGTCTCGGCGCCGCTGCCACCGCATTGGTGGCGTCTTTATAAGGATGCCCGGCTCGACGCCTTCGTCGCCGAGGCACTGACTGCAAATACTGATCTTCGCACCGCAGAGGCCAATCTCGGGAGAGCTGACGCGCTTGTACGCGAAGCAGAGGCAGCACGCACCGTAACCACGGATCTCAGTGGGCAAACTATTGGCTCGCGGATCGGAGGTCCGACCCGGTTTCTGCCAGCGCCTTTCAGCTACGCGTTGGGTATGAACGTCAGTTATCCTCTCGATCTGGCGGGAGGCATCCGTCGCGCAATCGAAGAGGCTCGCGACCAGTCAGAGGCGGCGCAGGCAGCACGCGACCAAGTGCGTGTGATCGTAGCTGCCACTGTCACGCGTAATTATGCTCGCGTTTGTGCTGATGGCGTAGCGCTGGCCGCCGCGAGACACGTTGTGGCAGTGCAACGCGCGACACTTGATGTCGCGTTGCGTATGGCCAGCGAGGGACGCGGCACGCGCTTTGATAGTGAACGCGCGCGGACGGCAACATTCGCCAGCAAAGCAGCCATTCCAGACATCCTCGCTGATCAGAAAACAGCGTTATTCGCATTGGCCGCCGTCATGGGGCGCATTCCATCGGACTATCCGCGCGATCTGGAGGCATGCACTACTATCCCGTCGCTTGCCCTGCCGCTGCCGGTTGGCGACGGAGCCGCGCTATTGAGGCGTCGCCCCGACATCAGAAAGGCAGAACGCCTTTTCGCCGCAGCGACAGCCGGCATCGGCGTCGCCGAAGCCGATCTCTATCCCCAGGTCAGCCTTGGCGGCTCGGTGGGGAGCACCACGTCGATCACTCACGCCCTGACGTTGTCGTCGTTTGGTTTGAGCGTCGGTCCATTGGTCTCGTGGTCGTTCCCTAATCGGGTCTTGGCGCGCGCGCATATTGCGCAAGCCGGCGCAGAAGGCCGTGCTGCGCTTGGCACGTTTGATGAAACGATTCTACTCGCATTAAAACAGACTGAGACCGCCCTGTCTGTCTACATGCAAACACGTGAGCGTCTGGGAGACCTGGAGCGGGCGGCGAACTCCGCTGGCAAGGCGAGCGCCGATGCCGAAACACTGCAACGCTTCGGCCGCACGCCATTCCTCGACGTCCTTAACGCGCAAGCAAATTACGCCGACGCGCAGGCACGCCTGTCATCCGCCCGGATCGAACTTGTTGATCGGCAGATTGATCTGTTCCAGGCGCTCGGCGGTGGTTGGGAGTGATAGTGGTCTGTCTGGACATTATACCAACGGCTATTATGTGTGACTCATCTGTGAAGTGACGTGTCCGGCCTATTCTGATTCTGTCTTGTGAGGGAGGATCGGAGATGGCTGGTGCGATTGCATTGCGGACGGATTATACTGCTGAGGCGCTTCGGCGGCTTGCCTCTCGTGCACGGGAGGCGAATGTTGCACGGCGCCTTTTGTCACTGGCTGCGGTGCGGGACGGTGTCAGCCGAGGGGACGCGGCACGGATTGGTGGCATGGACCGGCAGACCCTGCGGGACTGGGTACACCGGTTCAATGCTTTGGGGCCAGATGGCCTGTGGGATCAATGGCGAAACGGCTCTGTCTGCCGCCTGACGGGGGATCAACAGGCGGAACTCTCGGCATTGATCATGACAGGCCCTGACCGAAACCGGGACGGCGTGGTCCGCTGGCGCCGCGTTGATCTGAAGCAGGTAATTGAGGAGCGCTTTGGCGTCTCGTATGGCTTTGTTGCACAAATGGTGTCGAAGCGGATTCACGGCGTGAAACCAGTCTGGTAGCTGGGTGTCATGAGCAAGTCGAAGCCCACCCGCTACCGTACGACGAACTGGTGTTCCTACAACGCGTCCCTGAAAAAGCGCGGATCGCTGACGGTGTGGTTTGATCCTGTGATGGTCTGGGAAGGCCTGCCGACGGGGCGGAGAGGTGGCCCCCATCGAAAGCCGCGGTTAGTTTCTTCCGTCTGATTGTTAGAAAGGCGAACGTCTCGGACATGGCGGGTATGGCTCGGCAAGATCAGCTGAGTGGTGCGCTCTCAACACCAAATTCCAGCCATGGCAGTGTAGCTGTTTCCGGGGCCAGGGGCCGATATCCAAGGCTGCTGTGGGGGCGGACGTGTTGTACAACGCGTCCGTCCATATGGGGCGACAAGCCACAGAACGCCGACTTCGCTGCATATTACCGGTGACAAATCCAGCCCGTTACAGCGAAATCTCGCTGGAAACCTACCTTCCGGCGGTTCAACCATCGGGAGCAGATCAATCCCACCCCATCAATAATGTCCAGTTGAGGGCATGTTCGGCGCAGGGTCGAAATCAACAAACCCATGTAATTTCTGTCCGCAATACCGCTACAGAAAATAAACACAAATACAAAGAATAAAATTATTCGTGAAAAAGAATCTGCATTTCGTGCCCCCTTGACGAGGCATGCATCTCTTCCAATCTTGCTTTCGCTGGACGCCATCGGGTCCGGCATAGGCTCTGTGAGCCAGACAACTGAAGTCCATGTTGCTTTAATCGGAGGATGTGGATGTCGACACTGAAAGGACTTTATTCCCGCTATCGCCGCTCCCTGCGCACAGCCGCCCGGAGATGGCGCAACCGACTGGAGGGAGGCGTATCATGGTAACGCACCCCCTTTTCGGAGACGATCCGCTGGCTCCGCGTGTCCTCTCCATGCTCCGCCGCCTCGGTCACGACGGACGTGGCGTGACGCTGACGTCTCTGGTGGCCCATACCGGCATACCGGGGATCAGACTTCGCGCCACACTGGAACGTCTGGTCCAGGCGGGCGCGGTAGCCCCTGCCGGGTGTGATCCCCTGGCTTCTGATCTCGCGTTCCGTCTCCACCTGCGGGCAAGAGCCTCACCGCCAGTTCCGGTCGCGGCGTAAGGCACCGAACGCGCCGGGCGGATCAGAAACGCCTTCTCCGAGCGGAAACGCCGTCTTCTCTGGAACGACCGCAGGAACGAGAGGGTGGAGCGGGGCCTTCTATCGGAGGCCCCGCGTCTCTGAAGGTGAAGTCGAAAGCAGCGAGAACAGGGAGATGTCGAGTTTTATCCATTTTCTCAACCTGAAGGCGCTTCAGGACTATTGGAATAACCATCCTCCCGTGCCCCGTTCACTGGGGACAACGCGGTCAGTTTGGTCACACTCCGCGGGAGAGACGGAGCGAGCGGAACAGAGTGCCAAGCAACCTCGGCGCCTTCGGCAGAGGGAGAGACCACACGTCGCTGTCGGTCTCGTCCTCATGCTGCTGGTCGGAATGGCCTCGCCGGCATCGGCTCATGCGCCGCAGGCTATGCTGTCGTGCGAGACAGAAAAGCAGCCGGTGAACATTCCATCCATGCCACTGGCCCGCGCCATCGAGATGTTGGGCCGGCAGACCGGGTGCCCGGTCCTTGTCGACCCGCCCCTTATGGACGGCCGGACCTCGGCAGCCGTCAAGGGCGCCTATACGCCTCAGGCAGCCCTCCTGCATCTGTTCGGGTCCGTGCATGTCGACGTCACTGCCACTGTTTCGGGCTTGAGTGTCGGCCCTCTGGATGCGACGGCTCTGACATCGGGCGACACGCGCGCCGGCCTGAGGACTGCATCATGACTCTTCACACGGACAGGCCGAACAGAATTATGTCGCTTCCGACCGTTCAGATCGGCACAAAACTGGCGGCCCTGCTGACCGACTATCTTGGCGACGAGGAAAAAGACCGGGGATATGACGGCCTCATGCGTCGGGCGGCTGACCACCGGGTTTACGATCGGGTTTCTCGCTGGAGAACCGCGTCAGACCCGGAACCAACGACCGTCGCCGTGGTCCGAAAACTCCTGCCTGTCGCTGACCGCACGCACATGGCCAAGGCCCTGGGCTGGTCGTTGGGAGCCCTCGAAACCCAGCTGACACCGGCTCTGACCTGGATGTGCGCCGGGAGGGCCACAAGCCCTTCCGGAGACTGATTCAATCCGCATGGGGGTCCGCATCCACATCCGAGGGATCGAGCGGTTCGACCAGTCCTTCCTTGTCCGGGTCAATTGGCGGCTCCTCTTCGTCAGGCGCCGGACGCGGGCGCTGTTCCTTCTCCCGAGAAGGAAGCGGAGGCGGTTCGAACGGGCGGTGAGCGCCCATGATCCGTAACGTGTCCTGCATGGGGACATTCTCCATCGCTAAAAGAAAAACCAGACCCAGGACGTGGGAACTATAACGCAATTAATAGATGGGAAAACGGCTATGGAAGACCGCTCCATGAAACGTTCCTGGCAGAGCAGGGACTGGTCCCGCCTCATCAAGCTGTTCAGGGGCCTGACATTCTACGAGCGTTTTGAACAGGCGATCATTCTGACCCTGATTGCGCTCATCATGCTGGTCACCGCCATCGCGACGATTCATCTGATCGGCGCGGTATGGCATCTGGTCGTCGATGTCGGAATCGATCCGATTAACCAGACGATCTTCCAGGCGATTTTCGGCGCGATCTTTACTGTTATCATCGCTCTTGAGTTCAAACACTCCCTGCTGGTCGTTCTTGCCCAGCATGAGAACGTCATCCGGGTGCGGACCATCGTCCTGATCGCTCTCCTGGCGATTGCCCGCAAATTCATCCTGCTGGATCTGCATGATGTGACTGCCGTGGAACTGTTCGCTCTCTCGGCGGCTGTTCTGGCTCTGGGCATCGTCTACTGGCTGGTTCGCGAGCAGGATGCGCGTGTCGCGCGCGACGCCAGGGAACAGGCGCCTCTCGAAGATAATCCTGCGGCCCGCTGTGAGCCTGAACGGTCTTCATCCTGAAGAATCGAGGTAAAGGCGGTCTCTAACGCCGCCTTTACTCAAAGCCCCATTACGTCCCGTGCGATGAGGGCGTGTTCTTCGTCGTCTCTGGCCCTGACGGCGCCAGATGATCTGTGTCGATGGGCCGGAACGGCGGAATGGGTTGTCCGGGATAATAGACCGGCCCCTTGTAATTCTGATCCAACTGGCTTGCGTTCAAGCTGTCGACCAGCATATCACCTGTGCCGTCTTCGTAATGAGCGCGAGCTCCGGTTTTGGGGATTGTGGACGTTCCCTCAGTCGCCCTCGCATCGAACGATGTTGCAGCCGCCCGTGCAAGATCAGCAGCATGTGCGTCCGACTGGCCCAGTAGAGACAAGCCCAGAGCAGCGCACGGCAGAAATATTTTCATCCTCTTCATGCTCATGACCTTTCGAGACTCTCCCCCGGCCGGATGAATGGCCGGGGGAGAGGTTTCGTCACGCCATCAGGCTGCCTCTTTCCGCGCCTCGATCTGGGGCACGGCTTCCTCCGCGCGTGTCGTAGAGGACGTAATCGCGATACGACGCGGCTTCATCGCTTCGGGTATCTCACGTTTCAGGGTAATGGACAGAAGTCCGTTCTCGAAGTGCGCATCGGTGACTTTCATATGCTCGGCCAGATCGAAGCGGCGTTCGAATTCTCTGCCCGCAATACCCCGATGGAGATATTCGGCGGCGCTTTGCGGCTCCGGTGCCTTTCGTCCTGTCACGACAAGAGTATTGCGCTCCTGGGTGATCGCTAGGTCGTTCTCGGCAAGTCCGGCAACCGCCATGTCGATGCGGTAATCATCCTCACCGGTCTTGATGATATCGTAAGGTGGCCAGTTATCGGCCGTCGGAATTCGACCGGCGAGATCAAGGGCATTGAGCATTCTGTCAAAGCCCACGCTCGAACGGAACAGGGGAGCAAAATCAACGGTGGCTCTCATAGCCATATCCTCCTTTGAGCAACATGGACACAAGATCAAAACTGATAGTTCTGTCTGCCGACCCCTTCGGCGGTCGGCAAATTCAATCTGGGAACTCCATGCATGGTGTCAAGAGGCATCAAAAATGCAGAAGGGCAGGTTTGGGCGTCCTCTATCGTTCGCGTCTTCATTGCCTGCGCGTCTTCGCGAGTGAGACGGACCGATGCCCATTTCACGAGCATCATGCTATAAAGCATCATCGCGTGTTCAGAGTGGACCAGAACAATGCCTGATAGCGTCAGATGGAAGTTTCTGGCCGTGGCTTTCGCCGCGACCATGCTGAGTGCGGCTCCGGCGGAGGCCAGGCCGTGGATTTATGCTGGACCACCAGTTGTCGTTCCACCACCAGTCGTGGTCGCGCCGCCACCTCCGCCTGTCGTGATTACACCGCCTCCCATCACGATCATTCGCCCCCCACCATCGGTGCCACCCTACGAAATGGTGCCCTTGCCACGCCGAGGCTATGTCTGGGAGCCGGGCCGCTGGTTCTGGACTCCGCGCGGCTACATCTGGCGAAGAGGCTGGTGGCGGCGCTGGTGAATTCTTTTGTGTAGGACGCCGTTAATGCCAAAGATTATAGAGACGCACCTATGTAAGCCCACGTTGTGAGACGGATGGATCGGATGGTCCCCGGCACGGCAGTGAGATTGTTCCAGGCTGGTCTGGCAGCATAGATGATATGCCCGGATACCGTCGAAGACGGTATCGAACAGCCAGTTGGCGCGTAGGAACTGCCAGCCATTATCAACCGGGTTCAGTTCGGGCGCGCGGGATGGCTGAAACGCGGTAGCACAGCGCAACCAAAGAAGAAGACGGTCGCGTTCCCCGTATCGCAGCCAGCGACTGATCGGCCCGCGGCAATTCTGTCTATCTATCCCGCGGTCGTTCCCGTGCCGAATGCGAGACCCTCCGGCATCGGTCCAGCCTCCACATAGCGCCACAACGCAATCAGGAGCTTTCTCGCCATGGCCATGATGGCAATCCGTCGCGTCCTTGCTTTCAGATTACCGACGCGCTCAAGCTTGCCTGAGTGACTTTTATTCACTCAGGTGAGTATCAATGCCCGATAGTTTCAGTTCGGTCCGAACCGGCGTTTCTTTTCCGAAGGCTTGATAAAACGCGTGGCGAGCAACAGAGTGCCATGGAATAACGCGAGCAATGCAAATGTTTCGGCATAAGCTTCCGACCCGGCATGGGACGGGCCGACCGTCGCAAGCTGCCACCCAAGGAATGTGGCGCATGCTGTAATCAATGTCGGCCCGCCAATCCTTTGCATGATGTTCAGCGCGGTCGTCGCCATCGGGATATCCTCGCGGGCGATCGAAGCGTATCCCGCGCTCATTGCCGGAATGCCGACGGCCCCCCCGCCGCCGCCACGCAATAACAATGCTATGGTCAGCAGGGCAACGTTTAGGCCGCTATAGGCGAGCATCATCAAGATCACTGTTCCGACAAAGGACAAAAGAGCCCCGCAACCAGTCAAGTCGCGTGCGTCAAACCGCTCGCTCAGACGGCCAATGAACGGATAGACGCACATCATCCCCAGACCCAGGGGTGCCATGAACAGGCCTGTCCGCTCGGGCGAGACACCGCAGGCGTGGATCAGCCATACCGGCAGAAGCATCTGACCCGCGAACGACACCCCGTTCGTCAGAAACATGATGATCGCCGACACCGAAAAGGTGGGTGCACGCAGCAGGCGCAGGTCGATCAGCGCGTCAGCGCCCTTGCATCGCGCGGATCGAACATACAGGACGAACAGCCCGATGGACGCACCCAACGTCGCCTGTCCATAAGGCCGGGCGACATGATCCATGCCGTAGAGAAACGAGACGAGAGCGGGCGCGAGAAATCCTAGCCCTGTCAGGTCAAGTGGACGGGGGCGCTCGTCATGCCGATCGTCAGGGAGAAACAGAACGGCAAGGGCAAAAGCCGCAAGCCCGACCGGCACATTGAGAAGAAAGATCCATCGCCAAGACGCGATGGAGAGAATGGCACCGGCGACGACGGGTCCAAGAAGCGGCGCGAGCAGAACAGGCGCCGTCATCGCGCTCGCGACCCTCGGCATCTGACGGCCCGCCACACGGGCAACCGTCATCTGCGCCATAGGGGCAAGCAGGCCGCCCGCCATGCCTTGCAGCAGACGGAATACGATTAGGGACAGCGCAGACCACGCCAGCGCGCACAGGCCTGATGTCAGCGTGAAGGCACCGAAGCACCATAAATAGACCGCTCGCCCCCCGAGGCGACTCACGAGCCATCCATTCAGCGGCAACGTCAGGGCGAGCGCCAGCAAATAGCCGCTGACCACCCACTGAATGTGTGAAAAAGGCGCGTGCAGGGTCGCGACGAGATCGGGGAGCGACACATTGACGATCGTGGCGTCCAGTTGCGCCATGAAAGATCCGATCGCCGCGACGCTCACGATTTTCCATGTACCTGAAGGCAGTTGATCCGGGCCTGAGGCTGGCGACGACGTTCCGGCGTTCATGAATGATCTCGCCGGGAACCGCGAGACGCGCAGACATCCGCCATGCGTTTACGCATCCAGCGTGATCGCTTCGCTCGTCGTCACACGGCCGAGGCGAGGAAAAATCTCCTCGCAGGCAAAGCGCTGCATCTCGTCCGTGAAGGTGGACATGAGATCGTCTGCAAGCACGACATTATATCCATGCTCATGCGCCGCCCGGGCGGTGGATTCCACACCCAGATTGGTGGCGATTCCGCCGAGCACGATGGTGGTGATGCCACGCCGCCGCAACTGAAGGTCGAGATCCGTGCCGTAGAAGGCACCCCATTGCCGTTTCGTGACGCGCAGATCGGTCGGTTCGGCAAGTCCGTCAACCAGTTCGGCCCAGTCCGGCGCGAGGCCGCCAGGCGGCGAAAAGGAGCGATCGACGACCGAATGCACGGCATCGGCGAAATCTGGCGCGAACGCAACGTTTACCAGAATGACCGGTGCGCCGGCAGCCCGAAAACGCGTTGCAAGCTCTTTCGATCGCTCAACAATCGCAGCCCCCGGTGTCGGAGCCAGGGGAAGCCCCGTGATGCCCTTCTGGAGATCGATCAGGACGAGGGCCGTCCTGGTGGCTGGGAGTGAAATCATGGCAAGACCTTCCCTGTTGACGTTCGACGGCCATCCCGAACTGTTGTCCGGAACACGCGGAAACGTTAGTAAGTTGAGTATACACTCAAGCAGGAGCATTATTTGATTATGGACTCAAGTTCGTCAAGAGGTAAACGGACGTCTCTTCAGCCGATGCGCGCGGCTGGGCGTCAGCGCGTCGAGGAGTTACTGGAGGCCGCGTCCGACCTCATGGCGGAACGAGGGTACGAGGCGACAACCATGGCGGAGATCGCCGCGCGCGCGGCGGCGAAGATCGGCTCGCTCTATCGCTTCTTTCCGAACAAGGAGGCTGTGGCGGACGCTTTGGTGAAGCGGCATATCGCTGTTCTGGAAGACGAATACGCGGCACTCGCCAAACGTGCAGCCATGCTCTCGCCGGACGCTCTGGCGGACGTTCTCATCGAACTGCTTGTCACGCTTCATCCTCGTGTGAAATCCCTGTCTGCTCTGATGGAGGCACGGACTGACAGCATGGAGATCCGCGAACGTGCACGGGGACATGCCATAGTCGGAATTGCTGCAGCGTTGCGTGTCTGTGCGCCAGGGTTGGAGGACGCACTATCGAGAGATATTGCTGCGGTCGTTCTAAACACTATGAAAGTGTTGCGCGGCATGCTGGCGAAGGACGCGCCCACGACGCCAGGCGCGCCTGACGAATTGCGGCGGATGCACCGTCTCTATCTAGCGGAGCGTTTGACTCCCTTCCGAAATGTTTTAGCCAGTACAACGGATACGGAGCCATAATTGTCCGGCGCAGGACTTATGGGAGGGAATTGGTGAATTGGATAGAGGGAGATTCGGAGCATTCGGATGGTAGCTTTATCTTAATTGTATTCGCCTGGATTACGGGTCTCCAACGGACGAAGGCGCGTAATAACGTGGTCAGAATGGAAGACGACTCTTGCCGACGGAAGGTGTCTTAGCTATATAGTTAGCTAAGGAGATATCTCATGGCCCAGTTTTCGGTTCACGATGCCAAAACCAACCTGTCTCGCCTGATTGCCGAAGCGCTTGCGGGTGGTGATGTGGTGATTGCGCGTGGTTCTGTACCCGTCGTGCGCCTTGTGCCGGTGGAACCGCAGGGTCGTCGCGTGTTTGGGGCGCTTAAAGGCAAGATCACCCTGGATAAGACCTTCAATGAGACACTGCCCGACGACGAACTGGACGGGTGGAATCTCGCTTGAGGCTACTGCTTGATACACATGCGTTGATCTGGTGGCTGGCGGGCGACGAACATTTAAGTCGTCGCGCCCAGGAAGCCATAGCGGATGAAGATAATGTCATAGCCGTGAGCGCAGCGTCGGCTATGGAGATCGCAACCAAGTTCCGCATCGGTAAACTGCCGGGGGCGGCCCTGCTGGCGCAGGATTTTGAGGCTATTGTTGCTGGGCAGGAGTTTATTGAGCTGCCAATCAGCGTTACTCATGCTCGCATCGCGGGCGAGATGAACATTACTCATAAAGACCCGTTTGACCGTTTCCTGATTGCCCAGGCGCAGGCCGAGGGTATGACGCTGATCTCCAACGAGGCTTTGTTTGATAACTTCGCCGTCAATCGTCTTTGGTGATCGCCTAAAGCGGACGTACGAACGAGAGGGTGGTGGATACGAACCGATCTGAACCGTTGGGATCAGTTCGCGACAACGGTCATGGCGTTGAATGGGAGTTGTCCTACTCCTAGGAGATAGGAGGCGCTATGATTGGGGAAAGATCAAGCGAGCGCAGAAAAAATCTTTTCAAAACAATTATCTAAACCCGCTTTATTCTCACCTTGCGATTGTCGCAATTTGAGAAGCAATCCTGCCCCCGCAACCACCGATACCGACACTCCTGTGAGCATCGCTCCGGGAGTGTTTCTTTTTTCAACCTTTCCAATGGCTTGCCGCTCGATCCAGCTCAGGATCATGCCCAATTCTCCATACAGCATCGCGTCGATCTCGCCCCGGTTCGGGCCGGGCGTCAGCACGACCTTCTCGATCAGCGCCCGAAGTGCCTCAGCGGCTTCCAGCCGTTCCTCGGGGCGGTTGAGGGAGTCGGTCAGGCGGCCGACCTTGCGGGCATAGACTGCCGAAGCACTTGGCAGCAGGTCCGGCACGTCGTCGGGAACGTCGGAGAGTAGCGACGCCAGTTCGGCTTTACGGGCTTCGAGCGTATCCATCTCCGCCTTCATGCTGGGATGGAACATCCCTTCCTTGATGGCTTCGATGATGCCCTGGATCTGCTTCTCGACCTTCACCTGTTCCACCTGCCAGACATCGGTATTGGACCGACGCTCGCGATTGAGACGATTGGTCTCCTCGGCATAGGCACGCATCGCCTCGGCCGCGATCTCCGGCGCCATCATCCGGTCCTTCAGACCGGAGAGCACGCGACGTTCCAAGTCGGGGCGGGGGATCGTCCGACTATTGGTGCAGGAGCCATTCGTCACATGGCTGGAGCAGGCGAAACGGTCGGAACCCCGCAGCGTGTATGGGCCGCCGCACTGACCGCAGAACAGCAGACCAGAGAGCAGGGATTTCGGGCGACGGGTGCCGTTGAGACGGTTGCGCTTGTGGTGGGCGCGAACAGCCTCGGTGACGTTGACGTATTTCTCGGCGATGACGCTCTGTCGCGCCTTTGTCGCCTGTCAGAGGGCGTCATCGACGATCCGTAGATCGGGCACGTCTGTGAACTGCCCCGGTTTTACCGGAGAGTAAAACTCTCGGAGGATGAGCCCTATGGTAGAGAAGAAGACATCACG